>JBAYJU010000040.1:0-2540 GCA_041664865.1 Minisyncoccota bacterium | reverse complement strand
GTGGTGGAGAGCTGAACCGTTGTCATGTCGGAGTCGGTCGACGGCGTGTCGACTAGCCCTCCGGCACTCGACGCGATAGAAGCTCCCCCCACAAGGAGGTTCGCCGCCAACTCGACGCATCCGGTTAAGGTTAGGCTGGAAATGGCGAGTAAAAACACTAGTGCCATTTTGCTGAATGTGTTACATCTGCTTTTGTTTTTCATCCCTTACCTCCTTCTGTCTTTCTTTGGTTGATGTGGGTGTACAGGTTTCTGGTGGTACTTATACCAAATAAGCTATTCACTGTCAACATCCTGTTGACTAGCTCTAGGCACCGTACTATACTGCAGTAGTTGAAAGCCCGCAGGGCTTTTTTATTACCCCGCGAAGCGAGTGAACGAAAGCGGTTATATGCTTTCGATTCCGAGCGAGCGTAGGGAAGAAAAGAGTAAGAATCTTTTATTGACCTGACACATTTGCCATGACTTCACCATTCACCTACCTGAAACATGTTCGCGAAGAGTTCACGCACATCGTCTGGCCTAGCAATCAGACTGCAATCTCTCACACGCTCGTAGTCGTCATAATCGCGGCTGTAATCGCGCTCTTTGTGGGCCTGCTCGACTACGTGTTTGGTCTGGGTGTGAGTCGTATTATTATCGGCGGCTAATTTCTCCACCATGGAAGAACACCAGAACAGCACTGAAATAGAAATGGAGGAGGGAGATTTGGAAGTCGGCATGGCCGATATCGCTCCGACTGTGCGCAAGGAGGTTCGTGATGAGGTAGCTCCTCGCAAAGAAGACGCTCGCTGGTATACCATCCACACGTATGCCGGATATGAGAATGCCGTCGAGCGCAACTTGAAGCAGCGCATCGAGTCGCTCGGTATGGAGAGCAAGATATTCGATGTCATAGTACCTACCGAGAAGAAGATACGCGTGAAGAGCGGCAAGCGCGTAGTCGAAGAGGAGAAGATCTACCCGGGCTACATCCTAGTGCGCATGATTGTAGACGATGATTCGTGGTTCGTGGTGCGCAACACTCCGCGCGTGACTGGTTTCGTCGGCGCTGGCAACACGCCTGTCCCGATGGAAGAGTCTGAAGTGTCGTCGCTCATGAAGCGCATGACTGCAGAAGCTCCGAAGCACCGCATCGACCTCGTGAAAGATGACCAGGTAATCATCGCTGATGGCCCGTTCAAGGATCTCGAGGGCAAGGTGGGGGAGATCGATGAGGATCGCGGGAAGGTGAAGATCATGGTCTCGATGTTCGGTCGCGAGACCCCGGTCGAATTGGACTTTTTGCAAATCAGGAAGTTATAGCGTAAAGTCCCTTATATTATGGCTACAATAGTAAAAAAGATTAAATTACAGATTCCAGGAGGGAAGGCGACCCCGGCACCTCCTGTCGGCACCGCACTAGGCCCTGCTGGCGTGAACATCGGCCAGTTCGTGACTCAGTTCAACGACGCGACTAAGGACAAGATGGGCACAATCATCCCTGTCGAGCTCTCGGTCTTTGATGACCGCACGTTCACGTTTATCATGAAGAACCCGCCGGCCTCCCGGCTCATACTCAAGGCGCTCGGCATTGATAAGGGCTCAAGCAAGTCGCAGAAGGAGCGTGCTGTCGGCACTCTCACGAAAGACATGATCAAGGGCATCGTGGCTGAGAAGATTCCGGACATGAACGCAGCTTCTCCAGAAGCGGCCGCGCGCACAATCGCCGGCACAGCCCAGAGCATGGGTATAGCGGTAGAGAAATAGATTTTCTAGGTAAGCAAACAAGAACGGCACCTCTCGGTGCCGTTCTTGTTTGCTTTACGAAAGCAGGTCAAGAAGTTTTTTAGTGGATGAATATTGCGGGCAGGGTAGTGCGGGGTCTGGAATCTTTACATACACAAGTGCGGTTTTGATGCCAAGTGCAGAGGGTATTTCATGGTCGGTTCGCGGGCGATCGCCTACGTATAGGAATTGGCCTGGGGTGAGGTGCGGATAGAGAGCTAGCCAGTTACGGAAATTGTCACCACCTGATTTTGACCCGTCATCTGCGGTAAGTATGTGTGAGAAAGTATCTGGCTGTATTCCCAGGGCGTTCAGTTTCATGTGTGTCTGCCGCATGTTTGAGCCAGTAATGAGATCTACACCTTCGTATTTCGCAGATAGCTGGCCGAGCAGTTTATTTATTTCAATGTCTGGAGAGAGCACCGAGGCGATGTCTGCATGCTCAAGTGCTTCTTGTACTAGGTCGGAGCCGTTTGCAAGACCGAGGTCTCGGAGCGTCTGCCCTCCGCTCATGCCAGCGCCGTTGCGATAGCGCTCATTGAAGAGATCTTTGGCAACTTCTGGCGACACGTCTCTTTGTGTAGCAATTTTCTCATACAGATAGCTCTGTATCATTTCGTCGATAAGCGGCGATTTGGGGTAGAGAGTCTGGTCCAGATCGAACCCGACTACTCGTATGTCTCGTAACCACTCAGGCTTCACCATTGATGTAAAAGATACTCGCCATGCCGAGAGGCGTCGATAGGCGCATGGCATAAGTGCTAGCGAGAGCAT
>JBAYJU010000039.1:0-2711 GCA_041664865.1 Minisyncoccota bacterium | reverse complement strand
TCGGCGAGCCAGTTGATGATCTTCTGGTCGATGTCTTTGCCGCCGAGGTGTGCGTCGCCATCTGTGCTCTTGACCTCTATCACGTCTCCGCCCACTTCTAGCACCGAGATGTCGAACGTACCGCCGCCGAAGTCGAACACCGCGATCTTCTCATCTTTCTTCTTATTGAAACCATATGCGAGCGCTGCAGCCGTCGGCTCGTTGATGATGCGCAATACCTCGAGTCCTGCTATCTGCCCTGCTGCCTTTGTAGCACTTCGCTGGTCGTCGTTGAAGTATGCGGGGACTGTGATGACCGCCTGGGTGACTTTATCTCCAGTTTTCGCTTCAGCATCTGACTTGAGCTTGCTCAGTACCATCGCTGAGAGCTCCTCTGGGCGATACCACTTGTCTGACATCTTCATCTCGATGCCGCCGTTGTCGGCTTTGCGCATCTCGAATGGAACGGACGCTTTATCCTTCTGCACCTCCGGCTCATCGAATGAATGTCCGATGAATCGCTTCATCTGATAGATAGTATTCAGTGGGTTTGTGACCGATTGACGCTTGGCAAGTGTGCCTACGATCCGCTCACCGTTCTTCCCAATCGCGACAATAGAAGGAGTCGTGCGAGATCCTTCTGCGTTCTCCATGACGCGCGGCTCGCCACCCTCGACGATAGCCATCGCCGAGTTCGTAGTTCCCAAATCGATTCCAAGTATTTTTGCCATATGTTTTTAAAAGTTAGAGATTACATTTTACGCTTTTTGTTTCATAGTTGCAAAGCCCAAGCCCATGTTTGGACATCCGATGTCCAAAGGCGCGGGGACATCGGATGTCCTAGCCCACGAAATGCCCTACGCGCACTTTTGCCGGGCGAATAACAGTGTCTCCAACCAACCATCCCTTCTCTAATACAGCAGTTATTGTGTCGTCAGTTTCAGCACTATCTGTAGTGTCTTGCCCAAGTGCTTCGTGGAATGCGGGATCGAATTTGTCGCCGACTTTACCGATCTCTTCTAGCCCGAGCCCAGCGAACGCGCTCTCGAGTTGGCGGGCGATGGCCAAAAATCCTTCAGGAATCTCTCCATGTTCCTGTGCGCGCTCGAGCGCGTCGAATGCTGGCAGGAGTGTCTCGACTGCTTTTATCTTCCCTCGCAGCTCTGCAGTCTTTGTGTCATCCGCGAATCGCTTGAGCGCGTTCACATAATCAGCTTTCGACCTCTGCCAGCCATCCATGTATTCTTGCTTCTCCTTCCGGCACGCTTCAAGCTCGTCCTTTAACTTGGCAACTTTCTTCGCACAATCACCGCCCTGTGGTGGTTCGTTGTTCTCTGCCTCGAGGACGATGTCCTCCGGCTCAATATCATCTCCATGCCATTCTTTCATACTTCCTATTGTGCCTGAAATATCGTACTAAATCAAATTACAAAAACATCGCTCGCAAGATTGATCCTGCGAGCGATGACGATGAAACTATGAATTACACATGGTCTCAGTAACTTTAAACCGTGCTGCCACGGAAGGTCCTTCTTCTATCTTGGCGAGGATCTTCAACGCAGCGTCGACAGCGTCGTCACCAAAGAAATTTCTAACTGCTTGCAACGTATCTGGGGATTCCTCAGCGTTTTTGCGCAAGCCCTCTATAGTCCTAGAGGCTGCGTTTGTACGAGTTTTGAACGAGACGCCAGATTTCTTTAAACTGTGCATAAGCACCTCCTTTTGTTTGTATATATTTTTCGATAGGAACTATCTTCCTCCAGTATATGCTTATGACCTAGAAACACAAAGAAACCGCCTTGTGGCGGTTTCTTTGCTTGTATAGAGCGACTAGCGCTTGCTCCACTGCTTGGACTTGCGGGCCTTCACGAGACCCGGTTTCTTGCGCTCCTTGGCACGTGGGTCGCGCTTCATGAGACCGGCGGCCTTGAGCACTGTGCGGGTCTTCGGCTCTACCTTGGTGATGGCGCGCGAAATCGCGTGGCGGAGCGCGTCTGCCTGGCCAGCGATGCCACCACCTTCGACGTGTGCCGTGACAGCGTAGTTCTCTGCACTGTCTGCTATCGTGAGTGCCTCTTCTGCGACCTTCGCGCGGAGATCAGTTTTGAAATATTCCTTTGGTGTCTTCCCGTTGACTAGGATGCTCGATTTGGCTGCAGGCGTAATGCGCACTGTCGCGATAGCGGTCTTGCGGCGTCCGACGGCGTTGGTGAAAATTTTTGTTGTCATAATTATGCGTTGACTATGAGGTTCTTCATGCGTGGTGTGCGCAGGCGATTGCGCGGGATCATTCCGTCGACCGTTTTCTTGACGACCTCTGCTATGCCCTTCTTCTCGATCATCACGTCCATGCGCACTAAGCGTTGACCGCCAGGGTAGCCAGTGTAGTGCTGGTATACCTTGCCCTGCGTGCGACGCGATGGAAGATTCATCTTGCTTGCATTATCGATAACGACTGTCATCGGAAGTGCCATATTCTTGGTGAAGTGCACAGAACGCTTCCCGAGAAGCGCGTGAGCTGCCTCGCTGCAGACGCGACCGAGTGTGCGGTCGGTTGCGTCGATCGTGAAGGTTGTCGGTTCTGGTGTGATAATGCGTGTAGTCATGAGTACTATATGAATACTAGACAAATGCGATATACGCAAGCGGGCGTGCATCATTCGAGCCTTTGAGTGTGCGCTTCACGATGCGTGTGTAGCCTCCGGCTCTGTCTGCGTAACGCGGAGCAATCG
>JBAYJU010000038.1:0-3759 GCA_041664865.1 Minisyncoccota bacterium | reverse complement strand
GGGTGGACATCCGGTGTCCAACCATATTCCGGAGGTGGCAAAGGAGTTTTTGGGAGCGACGAAAGATAAGCGAAGT
This sequence comes from Minisyncoccota bacterium, assembly GCA_041664865.1. GTDB lineage: Bacteria > Patescibacteriota > Minisyncoccia > Phycocordibacterales > Phycocordibacteraceae > C7867-001. The sequence goes on along the minus strand of JBAYJU010000038.1, from coordinate 3,683 downwards.
GCGATTATAAAACGACTTACAAGCGGGAAAGATGACGAAAAAAAGCGCGAGTTGCGTGACGAGGCAATCGCGCTCGTAAATGGCATTGAAGCTGCTGCGTATGGTGTGGGGTTTACGAAACCCCACGTGAAGGAGCTGTTGTCAGATATTGCGACTTTGCGCACGCATCTCTACGACCGAAGTGCGCCAGTGAAGATGATACTCGAACACCTTGCCCTTGTAATCCCGAAAGATTTATCCTGACGTATCCACTTTGTACTTTATACATTTCCACTTATACTTCTTCATATGACATATGACTTTTCAAAACTTAAAGAGGATATTAAAGAGACTGAGGACTGGCTTGTGCGTGAGCTTTCAGGAGTGCGTACTGGCCGAGCTACACCGACCCTGCTCGACGGAATCAAGCCAGAAGCGTATGGAACGCGTACGCTTATCCGAGAGCTAGCTAATGTGTCTGTTGAGGATGCGCGCACTCTTCGCATAATCCCGTGGGACAAAGGCCTCATGAAAGCTATCGAGAAAGGAATCGTCGAGGCCGATCTTGGTATTGGTGTCTCGACCGATGATCAAGGGTTGCGCATATCGTTCCCTGAGCTCACGAGTGAGCGGCGCACTCAGCTCTCAAAGATAGCCGGCGACAGGACTGAACAGGCAAAAGTGACGCTTCGTGGGCATCGTACAGACGCTATCAAAGCTCTCGAAGCAGCAGAGAAGGAGGGCGGCATGGGCCAGGATGATGTAGCGCGCTTGAAAGTAGAGATTCAGAAACTCATCGACGCCGGGAACGACGCTCTCGCGAAGTCTCTCGAGAAGAAGGAGGTAGAGATTTCTCTGTGAGCATCCTGATTTTTGTCGTAGTAATAGTTGCGCTCATCGTGGTGCACGAGTTCGGGCATTTCGTCGCGGCGAAACTTTCTGGCATGCGCGTCGACGAGTTCGGGCTCGGATACCCGCCACGAGCGCTTCTTTTAGGGAAGTATGGTGAGACGGAATACACGCTCAATTGGATTCCTTTCGGTGGATTCGTGAAGATATTCGGCGAGGACGGCGGAGAGGGCTCTCGCGCGTTCGCGACACGTCCGCGCATTTTGCAGGCGATAGTGCTCATAGCTGGTGTAGCGATGAATATGGTTCTGGCCTACACGCTCATCACTGGTGCGCTTGTGTCTGGTACGCCACGCGGGCTCAGTGACGCTGAACTTTCTACGGCACGAAACGTCGAGTTAGCTGTGGCGAATGTACTACCAGATTCGCCAGCAGCGCGTTCTGGAATTCTCCCTGGCGACTCGATAATCAGTGCTAATGATTCCGTTGGAGAATGGCGTGCCACCGACACAAAAAGCTTTTCAGAGTTCGTTGCCGCGAGTGGTGGCATGGAGATTACGCTCGAGGTGAAGCATGAGGGACGTTTAGCGTCACTCACAGCGACTCCCGCTGCGGGCATAGTGACTTATGACCCCTCGCGCTACGCGCTCGGGGTCGAGGTCGCCACAATCGGAGTCGTGCCGCTCAGTCTCGGTGCAGCAATCGTCGAGGGCGCGACACTCACTTGGGATACGACCGTGCTGACGGCGTATGGCCTAGGACATTTCTTCTACGGAGTGTTCACGCTATCGGCTGATATGTCGCAGGTATCTGGGCCAATCGGTATAGCAGGCGCTGTAGGCAGTGCTTCTGCACATGGAATTGGTGATCTGCTCTCAATTGTGGCGGTCATTTCGATTAATCTCGCGCTCATCAACCTAATACCAGTGCCGGCGCTCGACGGTGGACGACTCCTTTTCGTGCTGGTCGAGAGTGTCATCCGCCGCCCGATCAAGCCGAGTTTCGCGCAAGCGGTCAATGCGATCGGATTCGTGGGCCTCATCCTGCTCATGGTCGTAGTTACGGCGCACGACATATTCAAGTTAGTTGGCTAGCAAAAACAAGGTTCGACCTTTGGCCCAGATTCCCAAGGTCGAACCTTGTTTTTGCTCGGTGCGCATCAGAGGCGTATACTACTCGCATGAGACAATCACAGCTCTTCACCAAGGCTCGTCGCGAGGCGCCGGCCGACGAGGTATCAAAGAACGCACAGATGCTCGTGCGTGCTGGCTATGTGCACAAAGAGATGGCTGGAGTGTATTCCTACCTACCGCTCGGGCTTCGCACCCTCAATAAGATCGTCGGCATAATCCGCGAAGAGATGAATGCAATAGGCGGGCAAGAGCTAGTCATGTCTGAATTGCAGGATCCTGCAATCTGGAAAGCGACGGATCGATGGGATCAGGATGTGTGGTTTAAGACTTCACTAAAAATCGGCGGCGAGATCGGGTTTGGCTGGACGCAGGAAGAGGCGATTACTCGCATCGCTTCGCAACATGTGAGTTCGTATCGCGACCTTCCGTTTGCTGCGTATCAGATCCAGACGAAGTTCCGTAATGAGGAACGCGCGAAGTCGGGTATCATGCGCGGCAGAGAGTTCTTGATGAAAGACCTGTATTCTTTCCATGCGACCCAAGAAGATCTCGACGCTTTTTATGAACGAGCGAAGGAGGCATACTCTCGCGTGTTCTCGCGCGTCGGTATCGGAGAAAAGACTTTTGTCACGTTCGCGTCCGGCGGAGCATTTTCTAAATATAGTCACGAGTTCCAGACTGTATCTTCTGCAGGTGAAGATACGATTTATGTGTCGCGCGAGAAGGGAATCGCAATCAATAACGAAGTCTTGAATGATGAGGTTCTCGCTGATCTCGGCATAGAGCGCGACCAGCTCGAAGAGCAGACTGCGATCGAAGTTGGAAACATCTTCAAGCTCGGCACACGCTTCTCCGAGCCGCTCTGTCTTTCGTATAAGGATGAATCCGGCGTAGCGAAGCCGGTCGTGATGGGCTGCTATGGTATCGGACCGACGCGTCTCATGGGCACGATAGTTGAGCTTCTGGCTGACGATAAGGGTCTGGTGTGGCCAGATGCGATTGCGCCTTTCAATTATCATCTCGTGTCTCTCGGAAAAGCTGGCGATGAAGTCTCCAAAGTCGCAGATGCTCTATATACTGATATTACAGGGAAGGGAATTGAAGTCTTGTACGATGATCGCGACGCACGTGCCGGTGAGAAGTTCGCCGAGAGCGATCTGCTCGGCATGCCGTATCGTATTGTGGTAGGCAAGGATGCAGTAGCGACTGGAATGTTTGAAGTCGTCGAGCGCGCGACAGGAGTTGTAGAGAAAAAATCGCATGATGAATTGATGTTCGACTTACGAAGTCGAACATAGGAGAAATAGCATGAGCCGATTTTCAAAGAGTCTTCTTTTCAACAACGATATCGCTATCGATCTCGGCACGTCCAATTCGCTTGTATATGTGCGTGGGCGCGGCATAGTCCTCAACGAGCCGTCTGTCGTCGCTGTCAATGACAAGACGCACCAGGTCGTCGCAATCGGGAAAGAGGCTAAGATGATGCTAGGCAAGACACCTTCGCACATCCGCGTTGTGCGGCCGCTTATCCATGGAGTCATTTCTGACTTCGAGGTGACCGAAGAGCTTCTCTCGTATCTCATCAATAAGGCTCAGAACGGCCGCGCTCGTCTCTTCGGTCCGCGTGTTGTCATAGGTGTGCCGACAGGTGTGACAAACGTGCAGAGCCGCGCAGTGCGCGACGCTGCGAAGAATGCCGGAGCACGAGAGGCCATAATTCTG
>JBAYJU010000037.1:0-5334 GCA_041664865.1 Minisyncoccota bacterium | reverse complement strand
CGCTTTCACCATCTTCTGGATAGTAACGCCTGTTGTCGATTCGCCATTTAGGAGAGCTGTCTCGAGTGGAGTCGCGCCTCGGTATTTCGGCAATAGTGAATAGTGCACATTTAGCACTCCGCGCTGGAATGATGCGATGAGCTCTTCTGGAAATATTTTTCCGTAAGCTACTACGAGTGCGTAGTCGCACCCATATTCTCGTATTGCACTAATCGTATCGGAATCGAGCTTCTCTGGTGTCAGTACAGGAATATTGTGTGCGAGAGCGAGTTCTTTTGTGGGGCATGGCTTGAGCACGAGCCCGCGTCCGCGTGGCGCATCGGGCGAAGTCACTACGAGTGAAGGCGTCCATCCGTGCTCTACCAGGAACGAGAGCGTGTCGCTCGCTACTTTCGGAGTACCGAAATATGCAAATCGATATCTCGAAATGTGGGACATATCATGTCCCACATATGATGTGGGACATGATATGTCCCACATTTTAAGCTTCGTGCTCACATTACTCATGTTGGATCTCAACCAGGTGTTCGGCATGATCTATGAAGAGTGTGCCGTTCAGGTGGTCTGTCTCGTGCTGGAATATCTGTGCCAAGAGGCCGCCAGCTCCTCGCTCGAATTTGTTGCCGTCGAAATTTCGCGCGCGAAGAGTAGCACGCTCGTGGCGAAGTGTGGTGCCGTATATGCCACGCGTCGAGAGACAGCCCTCGTCCATGAGTACTCGCCGGTGAGACGTCTTCACAATTTCAGGGTTGATATATACATCATTCTGGGCTGGCAAGGTTCGACCTTGAGAATTTTGGGCTAAGGTCGAACCTTGTTCGGTCATGGGTGGTGTAGGTACTGTGCGATCTCTGCGCACGATGAAGATGCGATATGGTACGCCTATCTGTGGCGCAGCAAGAGCGACGCCCTCGAGCTCGGGGTCGAGAGCTTTTTTCATATCATCGATTATGCTCGCGAGCTCTGGAGTCCCGAACATCTCTTCAGGGACTGGTTTCGCCATTTCTCGTAGCACCTTCGTACCTTCTTGCACGATTTCTTTCATGTGCCGTACTATAGCAGAAAAACAGCGTAGAAGTTATACTATTCATATGCGTACAATTCTCATAACTGGTATAGGCAAAGGAATCGGTAGAGCAGAAGCAGAAAAATTTCTCAAGGAAGGATTTCAAGTCTTCGGTACATCGCTAACAGGCACCGTAGATTACTCGCATCAGAATTTGCAGATCTTCAAGCTGGATTTGCAATCGTCGGAGAGCATCTCTGCGTGCGTCGATGAAATTGCCAAGACAAACACACCGCTCGACATAGTGCTCAATAATGCGGGCGTCCTATTGGATGAAGAGGATAAGGTGTTGATTCCTGAGAAGTTACGCTCGACGCTAGAAGTGAATCTCATCGGCACTGCTGATTTCACCGAGCGTATATTGTCTCTCGTAAAGAAAGGCGGAGTAATCGTCATGACTTCTTCGACTGCAGGATCACTCGATCTTACTGGAAGGGCTACGAGCCATTACCCGATGCATTACCCGGCGTATAAGATCTCGAAGGCCGCATTGAATATGTATATGCGTACTTTGGCGCTCCGATTAGCACCTGAAGACATTACAGTGTTATCGATTCATCCTGGGTGGGTCAAGACCGATATAGGAGGAGAAGAAGCGAGTCTCACACCGGAAGAAGCCGCAGAGGGAATATATACGACAGTTACCACTCATCACGAGACTGGAGAGTTTTTATTTCAAAACGAAATATTGCCTTGGTGATTACCTAGACTCGTGCTTTGTCGGGTCGAGCTCCCACCAGAAAGTCTTGCTGAAATTTTTCGCCTGGCTGCAGACGCTTTTCAGATAGTAGAGGTCTTTTGTAGGAATCTGCTCCAGGACAGTGCCGAGGTGCGCCATGGTCATTGTAGCGAGTCCGTCTGAAGATCGTGCGTGGTTTAGGTGGCGCAGGAAGAAACGCATCATCTCTCCGCGCTCGGTCAAGCGCTTCTTGCCAGATGGAGCGGCCGCTACTTTTTTCTCAAATTCTGGGAGAAATTCTCCGATGGATTTCATACCTAATTATTGTATCTTTTTCTCGGATTTCTGGCACATGTCTCGGATTGTCTCGCGTGGTATCATGTCTTCATTAATATCATTTCATGAAAGAATCATTTGTCGTCAATGGGCTTGCAGGGGAGAGGACGCTTAAGGGCGATATACCTGTCCGCGGCGCTAAGAACGATGCTCTGAAAATCCTTGCGGCCTCTTTCTTGTTTAAAGACACTGTTGAGATTACAAATGTGCCTGCCATAGATGATATTGGCGCGTTGTCGAATCTCATCCAGGATCTCGGCTCGACTGTCTTACGTACAGATCGCGGTGTCGCTGTGACAGCGCCGAATGACACAAGTGCGAAGCTTGACCGCACTATGGCGAAGAAGCTTCGTGCATCGGTTGTACTCATGGGCCCGATTCTTGCGCGCTATGGGAAAGTATCTTTCCCGCATCCTGGTGGGTGTGTCATCGGCGCTCGCCCAATAGATCTATTTCTCAGGTCATTTGAGAAGATGGGCGCATCATATAGTGTGGACGATGAGTATTACCACATCGAGGCAAGTAGCGGAAAATTGCACGGAGCCGATATATTCCTAGATGTAGCGAGCGTGGGCGTCACCGAGACGGTAATGATGGCAGCGACGCTTGCTGACGGGACGACCTACATACGCAATGCTGCTATGGAGCCAGAGATCCAGAATCTCGCGAACTATCTGGTCAAGTGTGGCGCTTCTATCGAAGGGATTGGAACGCCGACGCTTGTCATACGCGGTGGCGATGTATTGGAGTCGAAAGGTGAGGAATATCATGTAATACCTGACCGTATAGAGACAGGGAGCTTCCTCATACTCGCAGCTCTCGCTGCAGACGAAGTACGTGTCACTGGTTGCGAGCCGCAGCATGTCCGTTCGCTTCTTTCTCTCCTGGAGCAGGCTGGTGTGAATTTCACAATCGAGAGTGATGCAATTACGGTAAGGAAGCCATCAGCACCGTATAAGGCGGTGAATATAAAAACACACGAATACCCAGGCTTCGCTACAGATCTGCAGGCCCCCATGACGGTTTTCCTTACTCAGACAGATGGGGAGAGTCTAGTGTTCGAGACAATGTTCGAGGGTCGCTTGAATTACACGCAGGATCTTATCAAGATGGGTGCAGACATAACGATGTTTGACCCACATCGTGTCATGGTGCGTGGGCCGCACCCTCTCACGGGGCGAGAGCTCGAAGGGCCTGATCTCCGTGCCGGTCTGGCGTATGTCATCGCTGGTATCATCGCTAGGAAGAAATCAACTATCAGCAGTATCGGTCATATCGATCGTGGCTATGATCGCATAGAGGAGCGTCTGCGGGAAATCGGTGTAGACATCGAGAGAATATCTGAATGATATATGTCTTTCTTCTCACCAAAACTCGGTATTGATCTCGGAACGACGAATGTACTGGTATTCGTACCAGGGAAGGGTGTTGTAATAAACGAGCCATCAGTCGTGGCGGTAAGTAAAGAGAGAGGTAAGATGGGTAAGAACAAGATTCTCGCCATCGGAATAGAGGCCAAGAAGATGATTGGTCGCACGCCAGAATACATCATCGCATATCGCCCGATGAAGGACGGTGTGATTGCAGACTATCGTGTGACCGAGGCAATGTTGCACTACTTCATGCGCAAGGCGCTTGGCTGGAACCCGTTCCGCCCCACAGTACTCGTGTCGGTCCCTGCTGGAGTCACAAGCACAGAGAAGCGTGCCGTAATCGAAGCGGCCATGAAGGCTGGAGCGAAGAACGCTTATGTAGTGAAGGAACCGATACTCGCCGCAATTGGCGCCGGCATACCTATACATGAGCCGATGGGGCGCATGGTCGCTGATATAGGCGGTGGCACTATCGACGTCGCGGTGATATCGCTCGGTGGAATTGTCGCATCTACCTCGGTGAAGTGCGCGGGGAATCGCATGGATCGCGCTATCGTCGACCATGTGAAGAAGCATTACAATCTCTCTATTGGCGACAAGACCGCTGAAGATATAAAGATACGCATAGGCTCCGCAGTACCGATGAACGAAGAGCTCGCGATGCCCGTGAAGGGGAGCGACCTAGTCTCGGGTCTGCCGCGCACGGTCGATATATCGACGAACGACATCGTGCAATCGATGGCACGTGAATTGCGTGAGATGATGCAGGCGATACGCAAAGTGTTGCAAGACACACCGCCCGAGCTAGCCGCAGACATCATCGACAATGGCATCATACTCACTGGCGGCTCCTCGCAATTGCGCCAGATGCCAGAGCTCGTGTATCGCCGCACTGGCGTCATCGCGAAGCTCGCACCAGACCCATACTACTGTGTCGCGCGCGGTACTGGCATCGCGTTGAAGCATTTGAATACCTACCAGAAAAGTATTTTGGCAAAACAGTAATTTCGTACTAAAAAAAGAAACCGCCCGAGAAGCGACGGCTTCTCGGGCGGCGTTAGGAAAGCTTGGTGAAGTGCCCATCTGGGCTTTTTACCCCCTCGGCCTCCAATTGCAAGATACAGCCATTGACTTGAATGAGGATATCACGGTCGGCAGTCTCGGCATGGAATTTAATCCAGAGATCCACGATTCCATAATGAGGAGACGTGCTGTGTGCGTCTCTGAATCGGTACGGGGTTATTGCAGACCCATTCCCGTACACGACACGGGAACATCCTCCGTGGTGGTATGCCTTGTCGTGCTCTTGCGGAGCAAAGACGGTGGCGCCAACTTGAATACTTGGTGCATTGCGGAAGATTTCCGCGGGAGTCTTTTCCATGACGTTCTCCTTCTGAGGTTGGGGGGTTGACTTCAATGTGCTTATTCTGTGTGTAGAATAGCATATATAGCTCTAATTTGTCAAGCCCCCTTTGGGCGAGGGAAGGCAAGCTATAATCAAGGGATGAGACACCAAGCGTTTGTAATGGAGGCGGAGGCAGAAGAAGGGGTTGCCCTAGCGCTCGCGTGGGTGGAAAAGGAATTGGGAATGAAGACGAAAGGGAAAGACATGGGGAACCCAGACATCTCCGTTTTGCGATACGGGCTATTCTCGGTGGCGGATGCGCGGCGAGTAACTGAGCTCGCCGCGGGGGCTGCGTTTGCGGGTGAGTCGAAAGTGGTAATTATCACAGCAAGCCGTGCGTACCACGAAGCACAGAACGCATTGCTAAAAGTCTTCGAGGAGCCGCCAGAGGGCACTTATCTTTTCCTAATCCTGCCGTCGCTCGGCGGCCTGCTCCCCACACTCCGTTCTCGTGTGCATGTCTTGAAGATGAAGT
>JBAYJU010000036.1:0-5358 GCA_041664865.1 Minisyncoccota bacterium | reverse complement strand
TTGTCGGCGCGCCCGTCGACGAAAAGTGCTTCTTCCATATCTTTCCGCGCTTTGATGTAGGCACGCACAGCATCCTTGGCGGTTTGGGACAGAAAGACGACTCGGACTTTCTCGCCCTTGCCGCGGACCGAGAGCTCATCGCGAGTAAGGTCGATGTCGGCGTTGAGCGAGCAGAGCTCAGATACGCGCAAGCCGGTCGAGAAGAGGAGCTCGAGGATTGCTTGGTCGCGTAGGTACGCGATTTTCTTATGCTCGTCGGTCTCTTTCGCGAGTGCATCCGTGGGCGCCCTCATTAGGCGATCGAGCTCGGCGGATGTGATGAGATCGATCTGGCGCTCTGGGAGCTTCGCGAGCTCTATCTTCTCTGGAGAAATGGCGTCTATGTCGCGCTTGCGCAGGAATTTGAGAAAAGCGCGGAGAGCAATCATGTAGTAATTCTGTGTGCGGCGCTTCATAGAGTCGCTCTTGGTGCCTCTCTGGCGGTTGAGCCACAAGCGGAACTCGCGCACGTTCTGCTCGCTAATGTCGCCAGTCTTCTTGATGTTCATCTGCTCGAAGAAACGAGAGAGATAGTGGTCATAATTCTCGACTGTTTTCACTGCGCGCCCGCGCTCTATCTCTATATATTCTAGAAATTGGCGTTTTGCGGCCTGAGCATCCATGAGCTAAGTATAGCGCGCAAATAATGTGCGCAGTTTCAGAGCGGGTGCGTGCGGATTGACAGTCGGTGGCGTACTACCCATACTAGTGTCTAGTGATTTAGATCTTTTAGTAAAATAAAACGAGAAGGGAGGGGAATTATGGAAACACGTATGCTGCTAGAAGCGGCTATATGCGCTGTGATTGGCGTGCAGCGCAGGGCGCATCTAGAATTGATCACAAGGATCGCGAAAGCGATTACACTGCAAAGAAATGAAGAGTGGTGCCAGATTTTTGAGGAGGCGCTCCAAGATGGATTGAAAAGTGGCCTTCCTGCTCCGCCAAGTTGAAATTTTCCATCGGAATCTTCGTCCGTTGCGTAATGGCCACACACATACTTCAGTATGGTGGGGCCATTTCATTTCGGTAAATCAATGTATTTCAAAAACAGTAGTGTATGCGATTGTCTCACGCATCACTTGCGCAAATTAGCAAGGCGTGGTAAGATGGTCCCCACATGCTTACTACGAAGAAAAAGGCAGTAATTATAAAGAGCACAGCTCGACACGACACTGACACCGGCTCGCCGGACGTGCAGGTCGCGCTCCTTTCGAAGCAGATTGATGAGCTTGCTAAGCACCTCAAGAAGAACCCGAAGGATTTTCATTCTCGTCGCGGACTTTTGCAGATGGTCGCTGACCGTCGCGTGCACTTGCGCTATTTGGAGACAAACAACAAGCGCCGCTATACAGCGGTTATCAAGAAGCTCGGTTTGAAGAAGTAGTCTCTTTTTCTGTTAGAATAGTGTAGTAGGTTGTTATATTTTATTATTTCGTTTTCATAAACTTTTATTTTATGGCAGTTATCAAACATCCAGCCCAGCGTGTGGGGGTATTTATCGACACGCAGAATCTCTATCACAGCGCGAAGCATCTATACAAAGCGCGCGTTAACTTCGGTGCAATCCTAGACGAGGCCGTCGGAGGCCGCATACTTGTGCGCGCGATTGCTTATGTAATCTCGACTGAGAGCGGTGATGAGAAGAATTTCTTCGAGGCTCTCACAAAGATGGGCATAGAAACCAAGGTCAAAGACCTACAGATATTCGCAGATGGTGCGAAGAAGGCCGACTGGGACGTTGGACTCGCCATTGATGCTGTTAAACTAGCACCAAAGCTCGACACGGTAGTGCTCGTGACTGGTGATGGCGATTTTATACCACTCATACAGTATCTCGACATGAATGAGGGGTGCCAGGTAGAGGTTATTTCATTCGGCAAGTCTTCATCAGGTAAACTCAAAGAAATAGCGCACGCGTTTACCGATATGTGCGATGATCCGCACAAATTCACTATTACTTCACGAGGATAACTATCAATAGTGCAGTGGTTGATGCGGTATTATATGTAGTGAATGGAGCAGAACATTAAACCGGAACCTGCGACTTGGCTCGGGAAGACGCCAGAGAAATACATACGCACGTTCGCGAGCGATATGGATATATCCAAGAAGGGTGGTACGCCAGGGCTAGTGCCCCTCAGGGTGCAGCAACCTGCCCCGTCTGTTCCGGGCGCATTGACACAGACACTCATTAGTCAGGCACCGATTCCAGAAGATTTCTCGGCCACAGCTTCCAAGCCGAAGCCGGCGATCATGGCATCTACCCAAGATACGATGTCGGAGCAGGTAGTAGCACCGAAGCCACAAACGCCAGTCGCTATTCCAGAGCCAACGATTCCTGCACCTCTTTCTTTTAAAGAGCAAATACCGCTCGAGACGTATTCAGAAGATTTCAGGAAGCGCATGGAGGAGACGCACGCATCGACAGCAACCGTGCTTGCTGCAGAGCAGGATTCAAATAAGCGTTTTTTCACAGCGACATCAGAGAATCCTGTGCGAAATGGTAGTCGCTGGTATCTGGTAGTTGCCGGTATTGTCTTGGTCGTGGTGGGAGGGGCCGGGGCGTATCTAGCTTATACGCGATACCTGGTCGCGCATATGCCAATCACGATACCAGGAATCGTCCAGACGCCCATATTCGTAGATAGCCGAGAGGATGTTTCTGGCACAGGAGCGGTCTTATTGCAGGCAATAGAGCAATCGGCAGTTGACCCTCTCGAGCCTTCTACGATTCGAGCCTTGCTTCTCGAGGCTTCGACAACCGACATGAACGTACTTTCGGCTCTTGGGGTGCCAGCACCAGGTATCTTCCTTCGCAATATACGGAGCGCTGGCAGTATGGCCGGGATTGTAAATGCTGGTGGTGAACAGAGCCCTTTCTTCATACTCTCTGTCGGCTCTTATAGCGCCACGTTCTCTGGACTGCTCTCGTGGGAGCCGACGATGCAGAGCGATCTCGCTAAACTTTTTCCACTATATCCGGCGATAGTCGAGGCGTCTTCGACTGTAGCGACGACGACTCCTGCGCTTTCAGAAGGAAGCTTCCGCGATGAGACAGTGAGTAATCATGATGTGCGCGTGTATCGTGATCTGCTAGGGCGAAGCATCTTGCTCTATGGATACTGGAATCAATCGACGCTCGTTATAGCGCGCGACCCAGTGGCGTTCATAGAGATACTCAGGCGCTTAGCTACGTCGCATAACTAGCGGGCCATGGCTAAGGATCCTAAGTCTGCGTCGGCTCATACGCAATCACTGTCGCACGCAGACCTACCGAAACACGGCTACGCCAAGACGCTTGCCGCACAGCCAGTAGGCTCTGGCGCGGAGATTGTAATAGTAGAGGCAGACCTTACGCGTGGTTTGCACAACTTCGCGGTCGTTGGTCTCGCCGACAAAGCTGTCGAAGAGGCGCGCGACAGGGTGAGCGCCGCTATACGGCACTCTGGCTATAAGCCGCCGAAACAGCAGAACAAGCGAATAATTCTATCGCTCTCGCCTGCGGATTTGAAGAAAGAGGGGTCGCATTATGATTTGCCGCTCGCTGTTGCATATCTTATTGCAGCTGGCGATGTTGAGCCTCTTACAGAAAATATTCTCTTCATAGGCGAGCTTGCGCTCGATGGTACGCTCAGAGCGGTACGCGGAGTGCTCCCGCAAGTGCTCGCTGCGAAGCGGTATGGAATAAAGACGATTTTTGTGCCACCGGGAAATTCACGAGAAGCGTTGCTTGCAGAGTGTGTGGCTATTTATGCGCCAGCTTCGTTAGCCGAGCTATTGCAACACTTGAAAGGCGAGAAGCCACTCCCGAGACTTGTGCGTGACAGACGTATGGGGGCTTCGCCACTCGCAATAGATCTGGCTGAAGTGAAAGGGCAGGAGAGTGCGAAGCGCGCGCTTGAGATTGCTGCCGCAGGCAGGCACAACATAGTGTTTTATGGGCCGCCCGGTACAGGTAAGACTATGTTGGCTCGTGCACTAGCCGGTATTCTCCCGCCTCTTACAGACGATGACATGCTCGAAGTTACGGCGATTCATTCGACTGCTGGTTTGCTGAAAGATGGCGAAGCGGTGCATTGGCCGCCGTTCCGCGCGCCTCACCATTCGGTCTCGCACGTCGCAATCGTGGGCGGAGGCTCGTTCCCTAAAGCAGGGGAGGTGACGCTCGCGCACAAGGGCGTTCTCTTTCTCGACGAATTCCCGGAGTTTGAGTCTAGGGTGCTAGAGGCCCTTCGTCAGCCGCTTGAGGATCGCATTGTTACAGTTTCTCGTGCGCGGGCGACCGTGACCTTTCCTGCCGACTGCATGATTGTCGCCGCGATGAACCCTGCCGACACGCTTTCGAATGATTCGCGCGCGGCGATTCGCGCTGGTGCAAGACAGGTAAGTCGCATCTCGCGCCCCATCGTCGACAGGCTCGATCTCTGGATTGAGGTTCCTCTAGTTCCACACGCTACGCTAGCGAGACTTTCAGACGGGGAGTCGTCCGAGCTAGTACGAAAGCGAGTCGTCGCGGCTCGAGGACTCGCCGCGAAACGCTCCGGCAAGCCCGGCGCTACGAATGTGGCGCTCACTGGTCGCGAGCTCGATGAAAAAAGCGGCTTCACCTCTGCCGCGAAAGAAGCACTCACTACGGCCGCAGCGCGTATGAACCTGTCGCCCCGTAGCTACCATCGCACCATGCGCGTAGCGCGCACAATCGCCGACCTTGCTGGCGCTGCAGAAGTAACACCCGCCTTCGTCCACGAAGCACTCCAATACCGCCCACGAGGGTTGTTTGGGTTTGAGTAGAATCGCAGTGTTATTGCACGGAACAGACCGAATTAACTCGATAGTTGTTGGGGGTTATGCGCCACAAGCTACTCACGGTTTCATAGAATGGCGAAAGGAATGACCCGCAACTAAAAGCCCAAAAAAGTTCGGTTAGTGGAATACCGTGAAGTCGTACATCGAGGTTAGTTGAGTTTAATAACCAGATAGCCTGCATAAGTATTTCTTCATTAGCGACAATTAGCGTCAATAAAAAATATACCGAAAACAATACACCTACAGTGAGTAACCCACTCCAAATCGCATTCAGGACAAGATCTTTTCTTTGATACACAATCACGACTGTCCCGAGAAGAGCACCAAAAGAAGACGCAAGGATTGAATTAACACCGTTTAGCCATAAGAATAAAAACATAATGAACGGTGTTAGTAAGGCGATAGTCATGCTAAAAAAATTTGATGGAATACACGGTTCTCGATTAGATTGGGATTTTGAGAAAATATCATAAGCAATACCAGCTATTCCTCCTATGGAAAAACCAAATAACA
>JBAYJU010000035.1:0-5455 GCA_041664865.1 Minisyncoccota bacterium | reverse complement strand
GCACCTCGCAGAGCCTCGGTGCTCGCCCCGCTCGCGGACTCGCGGGGCCGCCCTTCGCCCTGTCGCTCTCATGCTTTCTTTTTTGGCGGGGGAGGATTTTTTGAAAAGGAATGGCGGCAGGGCTCGGGCGGGAACGGCTCAAATCTTCCCGCCTAACGGCTCACATGGGAAGAAATGAGCCGTTCAATGCAGTATGGTCTCGGGCTGTTTGAGCCGTTTCGTCGCGTCCATTGCTATGGGAGATTCACCCTCGGCATCCGCCTCGGGCTGTTTCCGCTAGGGCTACGAACTCCTTGTTCCTTAGTGCCGCCTTATCCTCGCACTCCCTCCCTGTGGGTCGGGAGCTCGGGGCGGCTCTTGTTTGGGGGAAGGAAGGCATCCTTCCCCCAGCTCGGGCTCCTCCTCGTTCCTTCGGAGTCCGCCCTTCGCACAACCCCCTTCCTCGTTTTCATTAGTGTATGTAGTGGAGTGTTTTAGTTGCAGTGCCTTCGACCGGGGAGGAGTTCGTCCAAGCGCATGGACGCTCCTAGCGGAAACAGCCCGAGGCGGAATGCAAATGCTTGCCCCGAGTGTCGCGAAGACGCGACACTCCTCCCTCCCGTGCGCGCAGCCCGCCTGCGGCGGCTCCCTAAGATTTATTTGGGTTGATTCTCTTGGTGATGTATTGCGTTTGTTTTCGGTAGGCGAACGAAAGCATCACGAACAATGCGACAAATCCGATGAGAACGCTGTGCTCTGCAAGAAACGGGATTTTATACGAAAGTAGCTCGTATCCCTTCGCCGCCGCTAATACCACCATGGCCGAAATGAACGTGCGGTACATGTTATTTGTTTCCGAGAGTTCCTCTATCTTAGGGTCTTCTTTTGTAGCGGCTACGAAGTCAGGATACGAGGCGAATTTGAGGAAGTGTATCCACTTCAAGATCGGTTCAATAACCAGTGAACCGAATCTGCTCACAATGAGACCGACGAAATAGTATACGAACGCAGCAATAATCAGGTTCTCATGTGTGAGAGAGTACGGCGTTAAGTGCTCGAGCGCTACGGAAAACAGAACACCGGGGAGTAGATAGTTGAATAAATTGTATGAGGTGAGCTTGTCTATGACTTTTCCCATAGGTTATTCCTCGACTTGCAGGTGAAATGGTTCTGCGATTGCCGGACCCCATCCAGGACGACTTGGCGCGTTGTAGTGATGAAGCAGAGCTTTATCGCGATTTACATATACATCCATCCCGTGTTTCTTCAGCGCGTTCGTTACTTTCTTAGCTGGATGCTTTTCGCTTTCGGCGGAGGCCGAAATGAAGGCGGTTCCAGCGCTCATGCGCTTTAGGATTTTGCTGTTGATGTTTCGTTTACTCCCATGGTGCGGTACATCTAGGAAGCTCATCCCGGTCAGTGCGATACCGAGTCCCTCTGCATATGTAATTGCATTGAGAAGCGCTGTTTTGCCCGCATCGCCGGTAAACAGCAATTTGTGGCCATCTACCTCAAGCAACATAATGACGCTCGTGTTATTTTCCGCCGACGTAGTATCCTCGTCGTCGTTTAGAATATCAATCCCCATTGAGTCTTCAATCTTCCGAACCACAGTTTCGACGGCTCGCTGGAACGGTGCAAGAATGCCGAGTCCGGCAACGGGTACGGGTGTGGACCGAAACCCGGCCAGTAGGGTTTCGTAGTACTCCTGCGACGGCCCAAGTATCCTCAAGGTACCACCGAATCCGGTTATTCCCTGAAACGGCTCCACAATGGGGATGCCTTTTTTCGTTGCAATGGCTTCTAGGTCGCTCGCGTGTTGCAATGACTTCTCCAACCGATCTTCCAGCCCGGAAGCTGTGATTCGTCCATCCTGAAACAGATGCTTGATGTCAGCCGCATGTTCCCATGGGCGGTGCATGGCCAGTTGTCCGACCTTCAAGTTTTCAAGCACAACGTTCAAGCCGGATGCGTGGTCGGCGTCGGGATGCGTGGAGACGACGAGATTCACTTCATCGGTTCCATAGTGGCTTTTGACATGCTGTACGAGTAGCTCACCGGAATCCTTAAAGCCGCCGTCAATCACCATAATGCTCTGCTCCGAACGAGGCCCCTGTAAATTGCCGAATCTCAGCGCGATAGCGTCACCACTTCTTTCTCCATCTCCGACCGGTATATAATCTATTTGATAGGCCATGGCTACTTGGGGATAAGTCCTTGTTATGGATAACATTAGGTAGTATATTTTAGGTATGAACCAAATGTCAACTGTGGGGATGGGGAGAGCGTCAAAACGGCAGGCCGAGATACTCGACTTCATCGGCAGTTTCCGGAAAAAGAGCGGCTACGCTCCCTCTCTCAAGGAAATCGCAGCCCATTTTGATATTTCCATCCCCACGGTTCATCAGCATGTCTCCTACTTGCGAAAAAAGAACCTTCTGACAACCGAAAAAGGCAAACGCCGTTCCATTCAAGCGTTCAATGACCACAGGCGCGGGGCTGTTGAGATTCCGCTCATGGGTCTGATAGCCGCGGGCGGCCCTATCGAAGCGATTAGAGATCCGCGTCCCATTGAAGTCCCTAAAAACATGTTGTCGGCTGGAGCAAATTATTACGCGCTCAAAGTTGCCGGGACCAGCATGATTGACGACGGTATTTTCGATGGAGATGTCGTTGTCGTACGGGACCAGCAAACAGTTGACGATGGTGATAAGGCGGTCGTTTATCTGCCCGAAAGAGATTCCGTGACTCTGAAGCGAATCTATCATGAGAACGGGAAGATTAAGTTAGTACCCGCCAATCCAAAAATGAAGCCACTTTACGAAACGAACGTCGAGATACAAGGCAAGGTCGTTGGAGTGCTTAGGAAAGAAGTCTGATAATATGAATATGAAGAATATGAAGACAAGAAAAGCAATCTCATTATTTACCGGGGCTGGTGGAATGGATGTTGGTTTTTCTCGCGCTGGTTTCCAGGTTGTGTGGGCAAATGAAATAAATGAGGACGCATGCGCAACATATCGCTTGAATCATCCGGGTGAAATAGCATGTGGTGATTTGCGCGAATATATCGGGAAGCTCGACTCGTTCCAAGATATTGACATTGTTTTTGGTGGCCCTCCCTGTCAGGGATTTTCAGTTGCAGGGAAAATGGACCCGAACGATGAGCGGAGTAAACTAATATTCAGTTTCTTTGACGTTGTCGAGAAAGTGAGTCCAAAAATGTTCGTGCTGGAAAATGTCAAAGCTTTAGCTGCGCTTGAGAAATGGGCACCCGTCAGAGCACTATTGTTCAGCCGTGCAAAAGAGTTGGGCTATGATTTTTCTCAGATATCCGTACTTAACGCGACCGAATACGGAGTACCCCAAAAAAGAGAAAGGATGTTTTTTGTCGGCATAAAAGGTGCTAAGAAACTGGCAAGTAGCTTTCATGGGTTCCAACCTTATCTAGACAAATATAAAAAAATCGCCTCTCCGATCAGGGAACTTTTCTATGAGATTGGCCCTGTTGGTAGCAATAAAAATAGAATGATATGTAAAGCAAAGATTACACTTGCGCGGGAGCCGATTCTTCGGAAGTCCGCGTATGCGGGAATGCTCTTCAATGGAGCCGGACGACCGATTGACGCAGACGGCTACTCAAATACACTCCCTGCTTCAATGGGTGGAAATCGAACTCCAATAGTCGATGACGAACAAATATTTAACAACGCTGACAGTTGGGTTGAGTCGTACCACAATGCTTTAATCCGAGGCAGAAGCCCGGAAGAGTTTGTGCCGCCAAGACATCTACGGCGCATTACCGCTGAAGAGGCAGCTAGAATTCAGACTTTCCCGGTGGATTATAAATTTGCTGGTCGCCAAAATTCTATTTATTCCCAAATTGGAAATGCTGTCCCTTGCGAACTCGCTCATTGTGTCGCCTCAGCTCTCCAAGACGCTCTAGCTGATGAGAATCTTTAAGACTGCTTCTTATTTTCAGAGTGCCACTGCTTAAAGTATTTCTTCACTTTTTCCGAAGTATTCGTAGCGTTGATGTACTCGATCAGTTCTTGATAAAAAGATTTTCTACCTGCTGGAGTTAGGAAAATTAGCGTCGATTCGATGTAGTCATAAATGTTTATAAAATAGTACGCAAGCTCTTTGTATTGAGTGGTGGCCATGACATAAGATGTTCTTTTCTCCGTAAGAGATTCGGGAACATCCTGTGGTCGACAAATCACCAGAACATCTTTCATAGTCTTGTCATAGTCCATTACGGATTCATGAGATTCAATAAGACGGTCATCGCTAAAGACTTTCGTCGTGACCTCGTAAATCAATTTGGAATCACCATTGATTTTCTCAATTATATCGCCCGGTTTCTTGCTTGTAGTGTTAGTTGTGGAAACGCTATCACGATGGCCTGTAATCTCTACGCTCGCCTTGCGATCTTTAGTCATCGTCTCCATCAGTAGACCGACGATAATTTGTGGGGTTGCGCCTCCGTCCGGAACCGAATTGAGCAAATCGGTACAAAGCTTCGCAATATAAACAGGATTTTCCTGTGCAGAGAGCTTGACCTCCATTTCCTTTACACGCTTTGCCTCCTGTTTATAGCGAGTGATATATGCGGTCGCGAACGTCTCAAATTGATTTCGAGATACTGTTTCAATTTTGTTTATGATTCGCACCACATTCATTGCGACATCCCCTCCATGTTTATCTGTAGCCCAGTCTTTATTAATTTTCTTACTGTTCTTCGCGACATTCAAGGGTCCCGACTTTCTGTGTGGAATACCAAACTCGCGCAACGCTTTCCGAATGGGATGTTCAAAAATGGAACGCGGATTGCAAGCATAAAAGTCCTTTGATGCTTTGAACTGCGGGTTCATCAAGCGGGCCATAATGATGGTAAGAACGATCTCGCGGTGTCCCCAGATTGAAGTACCAAACAAAGATTCTATCTCTGCACTATCAAACGGCATAGTGAAAACTGCCTTGGCCGCCTTATCTTTCAAAACACGAACCAAAGCATCATAGATTCCAGCATCTCTATCCTTGGCAGAAAGTTTCTTCAGGGTCATATTATTTTAGGAAAAAGGAAACATCCTTTTTGTAAATACTCGCAAATTTCTTTATCTCTGCGACATCAAGACGACGCTCGCCGGATTCAATTTTGGATATATAGGACTGGGGCTTCCCGAGCTTATCGGCAACGTCCTGTTGAGAAAGTCCAGCTTCAAGTCGCGCCTCCTTGAGGCGCTTAATGACTTGCCGGTAATCCTCGCTATGCACTGATTTGCTCATACAGGATAATGTACATCCTATTGCAGGATAATCCCAAAATGGGATATACTAAAAACGGCCCTTCGCCCTGCCGCCATTCCTTTTCAAAAAATCCTCCCCCGCCAAAAAAGAAAGCATGAGAGCGACAGGGCGAAGGGCGGCCCCGCGAGTCCGCGAGCGGGGCGAGCACCGAGGCTCTGCGAGGTGC
>JBAYJU010000034.1:0-5476 GCA_041664865.1 Minisyncoccota bacterium | reverse complement strand
TTTGTGCACCGGGAAGGATTCGAACCTTCGTAGGCCGAAGCCGACAGGTTTACAGCCTGTTGTAATTGACCACTCTACCACCGATGCGATTTGGTTATTATAGCCGATTGTTGCGTTATTTCAAAACGAGGATGAGGACGCCCTGCTTGCCACGGCGGACGAGAGCATAGTCGCCGGATAGGTCGCCCTGGTATAGCTTTTGGTCTGGCTCGGTAATCGGAAAACCGCCAAGGGTGATGCCCTTCCCTTCGATGAGGCGCCTGGCATCACTCTTGCTCGTCGCGAGGCCGCCCGCGACGAGCGCCTCTGCTAGCGAGTACCCGTTTCTAAGGTCCGACCTTAGAATAGTTATGGATGGCGCTTCGGCAAGCGCGACTTGGCGCGCTTCGCGCGAGAGCTCGCTGAATGGTGTCATTCCGAAAAGTGCGTCAGTCGCTGCGGCAGCTTGGGCGGTGGCGGCTGGGCCGTGGACGATCTCGGTCACTAGCCGCGCGAGCGTCTCCTGCGCTTGGCGCTCACCAGGGTTCTGTCTGTGCGCTTCCATGAGCGCACCGATGTCGGCGAGTGGGAGGAATGTGTACACATTCAGATATTTCTCGATATCCGTGTCCGGCAAGTTAATCCAGAATTGGTAGAACTTGAACGGAGATGTCTTCTTGGCGTCGAGCCATATAGCGTTGCCCTCGCTCTTCCCGAATTTCTTTCCAGCAGCGTCGGTGACTAGTGGCATTCCTAGTGCGAAGACTTGCTTGCCGAGACGCTTGTGGATGAGGTCGACACCAGAAAGAATGTTCGTCCATTGATCAGAACCGCCGACCTGAAGGTCGACGCCGTATTTCTCATTGAGTACTTGGTAGTCCAATCCTTGCAGGAGCGAATAGGTGAACTCGGTATAAGAAATGCTCTCGTCTGGCGCATCGAGGCGCTTCTTGATGATCTCGCGCTTGATCAGGTCGTTCACAGTGAAATATTTGCCGACGTCGCGCAGGAATGGCACGAGCTTCACGCCCATTAGCCAGTCTGCGTTGTCGACCATCCTAAACGATGTGCGGCCTAGGATATTCTTCAACTGCGCTTTGAGCGCACGAGTGTTTGCGGCGACTATCTTCTCAGTGAGCATCGGTCGCTCGCCCTTCTCCTTAGGGTCACCGATCATGCCGGTGCCGCCACCAACGAGGAATATGAGTTTGTGTCCGGCCTCGCCGAGCCGCTTCATAAGGAGTATCCACGCTAAGTGGCCCACATGAAGAGAGTCTGCGGTCGGGTCGGTGCCTATGTATGCGGTGCGAGGAACAGCCAGTATCTTCTCTGGCTCGGCAGATGAGAGCTCTATAAGCCCACGTGCTTTAAGTTCTTCATATAGTGTCATGCGTAAATAATACCACGTCAGCTATCGGTTTCAGAACAAAGCTACTTGGGTGTTGGACCCCCCAAGTGTCTAACGTGCCCAAAAGAAGAGCCCGATAGCAGGTGCTGAGAACCACCAAAAGAAGTATTTCGCAGGTGTGAGGTAGGCAGCTATCGTGGGTGTGAATTGGTAGACCGAAGTTACAGAAAACGCGTGCGCCGCGAGCGCTATTAGGAACCCTGCACCTAGGAACGAGAGCGCGATGAGCCCGAATGGGCCTATATACAAGAAGTCAGATACGACGACGCGACGCAAGATTAGGAAGAATACGAAAATGAGCGCCGCATACACGCCGATGTGCGCTAGGAATGCTGTCAGCGCTGGAGCCACCGGCAGGTATGACATATATGGGAACACGCTGTATACCGCGTATGCCGCATAGAACGAGAGCAGGAGCGCGACGAATGGCCCACGGCCCACATACCATGCGAATAGAAATAGTACTGCGAGCAGTATCAATACTATGAGAAAATTATTCGCAACTGCCCACACCGAAAGTGCTGTGTGTGTCGCGAGTGTATTCACTTGTGCGATGCTGGTTGAGGCGGTCATGTTTGTATAGTATAACCTACTGAAGTGAGGCTTCGTAAATTTGACCTGAATAAGGGCCGCACCAGTCCTGGTTGTCAAAATAAAACTTATACTTTTGTATGGCACATCTGTAGGGGCTGTTTGGGTCTTCTAGTTGTGCGGTAAGGTCATATGCTCCAGGGGAGTGAGTCGTCTTCCCCACATTTCCATATGCGTATGTGTAGCAGCCAGTGTTCCAAGATGAACATCCGCCAGTGTTGAGTGGGTCTACTGGTAGACTCGCGATGTAAGGCTTGAGTGCTGTCGCTAAAGCATTCCAGCCAGTGGCTTGGAAGCTATAGCTATACCCGTTACAATCCCACCCACAGTCTGCTGACGGTGGGTAATAGCCGTGATCATTGTAATAAAGCGAAAGAGCAATACGAATCTGGCCAAGTTCGGCAATTCGATTAGCGTCACGTGCCTTCATTCGCGCGGTATTTAAACTGGCAAGTACCACACTGGAAAGTATTCCGATAATAGCAATTACCACTAGTAATTCGATGAGAGTAAAGCCACGTGATTTATTCATATCATCTTTTCCCTGGTATGGCACCAGGTCCTGCAACCCAGATTATTTGAGTAGCTGGTGGTGGCGAGGCTGGCCCACTTCTTGTAAAGGAAAAGAATGTTATGCCGAGCCCGAGAATGACGAAACATATCAAGACATACTCCGCCGCTTTATCAGACGAGACAATGCCTGTAGCGAGTACTAGGCGAACGAAAAGAGACTTCCGTTCAACAATCGCAGACCGCTGGTATTCCTGGTCTTCGTTGAATTGGATGTCTGCCATGAGATGAGTATAGTATACAGCCTAGAGCCCCTCGCTCTTTAATTCTTCCACGACTTTTTTCGCTTTGCTGGAGAGCTTGTGCGGGAGGGCTACCTCGAGACGGATGATGAGGTCTCCACGGGAATTGCCACCAGTAGGAATGCCCTTGCCGCGCACACGCAAGTGCTCTTCGGCGCGCTTCATGGGCGGGACTTTCACTTCGAGTGTCTTCCCTTCCAGACTCTCGATAGAGACTGTAGTGCCTAGAATTGCGTCTGTGAGCTTCACTGGCAGGTCCATGAGCAGGTTTGACCCGTCGCGGCGGAATGTTGCGTGCGGCTTCACGTGAATTTTCACGTATAGGTCGCCAGCAGTGCCGGTCTTCACAGCTTCGCCCTGCTGCGGGAGGCGTATCATCTCGCCATTGTCGATCCCGGCCGGGATGCTTATCTTCAATTCTACTTCTTTGCGCAAAACGCCATGACCCTTGCAGGTCGCACACTTTTCTTTAGGAATCTTGCCCGTTCCCTCGCATGCGGAGCAAATGCGCGTGCTGGCCATCTGTCCGAAGATAGAATTGCGGACTTCTTGGATCTGGCCCTTGCCATTACAAGTCTTGCACGTCTCTAGCTCAGTGCCGGGCTTCGCGCCGTTACCATTGCAGGTATCACAGGTCGAGATTTTGCCGATGAGGACTGTGCGCTCTGTGCCGAAAGCCGCGTCTTTGAATGGAATCTCTAGATCTATGGAAATGTCGCGACCTCGCGGTGCGCGCGCCTGGCCGCCGCGCCCGCCGAAGATGTCACCAAATATGTCGCCGACATCGAATTCGACGCCGCCATTTTGGAACCCGCTGAAGTCGAACCCACCGAACGGATTCTGCCCAGCTCCTGCCGAGTGCGGCTGCCCTCCAGGGAATGACTGACCATACGCGTCATATTCGCGACGCTTCTTGGCGTCGCTCAAGACAGAGTATGCCTCGGTTATCTCTTTGAACTTGTCATCAGATCCACCTTTGTCGGGGTGGTGCTTGTGCGCTAGTTTGCGGAACGCATTCTTGATATCGTCCTGCGTGGCTTTCTTGTCGACCCCGAGCACGTTGTAATAGTCCTTTGCCATATGTCTATACTATACGCTTTAGTGATTTTGTATGCAAAAACAACAACGGCGCAAGGGAATGAATTCCCCTGCGCCGCGCAATTTACCTCATAACCAAATCCAATTCGTGTAATGAGAGTACTGGATAGCCTGTGTTTCCCACTCAAGCCAGATATCATTGGATATCTTGAGGGAGAAAAGAATGCTCACTAAAACTAATACCAGCAACACAACTATAACTGCATAATTACATATCTTCTTATACATGGTGACCTCCTTGGTCTGTGGTTGATATTGGTGACTTGGTTTGTACAACTGTCTGGGGCTATTATACACACACGTTGCTGAAACTGTCAACCCCCGCGGCGCTTCGCGCCGCGGGGGTTGAGTTTTGTGGAAGTCCGACTTCCACAGATTCTTATTCTTTTTCTTTGAACTCGGCGTCGGTTGCGGGAGGTGTGTCAGACGGAGGAGTCTGCTCGCCGCCGGTTGGTGGGGTCTGCCCTTCTGTAGGGGCATTCTTCATCATCGCTTCGCCGATCTTGGATAGTGTCGAGGAGAGTGCGTCTGTCGCGCCTTTTATTGTGCCTACATCTTCGCTATTGCGTGCTGTCTTGAGTGCATCGATTTTGTCCTGCACTTCTTTCACGACTTCTGCACCTGCCTTCTCGCCGTTGTCTTTGATTGCTTTCTCAGCGGCATATACAAGCTGGTCTGCGTTGTTGCGCATCTCTGTTAGCTCTTTACGCTTCGCATCATCGGTGGCGTGTGCCTCTGCATCGGCCTGCATCTTGGCAATGTCTTCCTTTGAGAGACCGGTCGAGCCCTCAATGCGGATACTCTGCTCTTTCCCCGTTGTCTTCTCCTTCGCTTTCACGGTTAGGATTCCTGAGGCATCAACATCAAATGTGACTTCGACCTGTGGCATGCCACGTGGTGCTGGAGGGATACCATCAAGCATGAACTTACCGAGAGACTTGTTGTCGGCACTCATCGCGCGCTCGCCTTGCGTGATATGAATCTCTACCGACGACTGGTTGTCTGCGGCTGTTGAGAATGTCTGTGAGCGGCTAGTTGGTATAGCAGTGTTGCGCTCGATAATCTTGGTTGCAACTCCACCCATCGTCTCTATTGAGAGCGAGAGCGGGATGACGTCGACTAGGAGAATGTCGTGTACGTCGCCCTGCAGGATACCTGCCTGGATTGCAGCGCCGATAGCTACGACCTCGTCTGGATTCACGCTCATGTTTGGCTTCTTACCGAAGAACTTCTCTACTGCCTGCTGGATTGCCGGCATTCGTGTCTGCCCACCTACCAGGATTAGCTCATTGATGTCGCTAACTTTGAAAGGCGACGCCTCAATAGAACGCTTGGTGATATCCATCGCTCGCTCGATGTATTCGCTCGCGAGCTCTTCGAGCTTCGCGCGCGTCATCTTGATGAGTAGATGGCGAGGGCCAGTAGCGTCAGACGTGAGGAACGGAATGTTGATCTCAGATTCCATCGCGCTCGACAATTCGATCTTCGCTTTCTCTGCCGCTTCATCTAGGCGCTGGCGCGCGAGCGCATCTGTGCGCACATCTATTCCGCTCTCTTTCTTGAATTCGTCGGCGAGCCAGTTGATGAT
>JBAYJU010000033.1:0-5596 GCA_041664865.1 Minisyncoccota bacterium | reverse complement strand
CGTGAGCAATGCTTGCGTGGCGGCGTGGCGCAATCGGTCGATCTCGGCATTGATCATCGCTTCTTTCTCGATGTATGTGTCGGAGTGCGCGATGTATGCCTCTGGCTGATAGTAGTCGTAGTACGAAACGAAATAATGCACAGCGTTCTCTGGGAAGAATTCGCGATACTCCTGCGCGAGCTGTGCCGCGAGAGTCTTGTTGTGCGCTAGTACGAGCGTCGGTTTGTCGTTCTGCGCTATTACGTTCGCTACCGTGAATGTCTTGCCTGAGCCGGTCACGCCGAAAAGCGTCTGATGGCGCAAGCCTTTCTTCAGACCATCTTCGAGCTTCTGTATCGCTTGCGGCTGATCGCCAGCCGGTGGATATGGGGTGTGGAGTTTGAAGTTAGCCATACTATTTACCGTAATAATTGCATACGAAATTTTCTCGATATTCGTCGAAACGGCCATCGAGTATAGCCTGGCGCGCGCCCGCTACGAGGTCGAGTATGAAACCTACGTTGTGCATCGAGCAGATAATCGAGCCTGTCATCTCTCCGCTCCGCACCAGGTGCGACACATATGCCATAGTAAATCCCGAAGCTGTATCAGATGTGGAGGTTAAACCTCCCTCACAGTGAGGGAGGTTTAACCTCCACATCTGAGTGAAGTTGTCGCGGTATTGGCCATTGCGCAGATGCAGGATGCCGTGCGGTGTGTAGATAGAGCCGTGCCGGCCGATGCGCGTCGGCGCGACACAGTCGAACATGTCCATGCCATTCGCGATGCCCTCGAGTATGTCGCCCGGCTCGCCGATACCCAGGAAGTGGCGCGGGAGCTCCTCGGGTAATTCTCCAACCGCGGCGCGAAGCGCGCCGCGCATGTCATCTTTCGAAAACGACCCGCCAATACCAATACCGTCGAAGCCGAGCGACGCAATCTCGCGAGCCGACTCGCGACGCAAGTCTTCGTGCCGGCCGCCCTGCACGATGCCGAACAGTGCTTGGTTTTTGTTCGCGTCGATATTCTGCCGATGAGCCTTCAGACTGCGTTGTGCCCAACGATGCGTGCGTTCCATCGCTTCGCGCTGATACTCATATGGCTCAGTAGGTGAAGTGCACTCGTCGAATGCGAAGAAAATGTCGGCGCCGAGCGCGTGCTGTATCTCTACCGAGCGCTCGGGCGTGAAGCGGTGCAGAGAGCCGTCGAGATGCGAAGTGAACGTGACACCTTCATCGTCGATGACAGCGAGCTGGCCGTGCTGGCTCGCCACTTCTGGGTCGTAAATAGACGGCTTAGGTACGCCCTCTTTTTCGACAAGGTTTAACCTTGTCATTTCGTCCTCTTTTGTGAACTTGGAGATGGTTTTGCCGAACGCAGCACCAAGCGAGAAGACCTGGAAGCCACCAGAGTCTGTGACCGTCGGCCCGTCCCAATTCATGAACTTCGCTAGACCACCAGCCTTCTGTACGACATCTTCGCCAGGCTGAAGATACAGATGGTACGTGTTCGCGAGCACAGCATCAGCTCCGAGCGCCTTCAACTGGTCTGGCAAAATTCCTTTGACATTTGCTTTGGTGCCGACCGGCGTGAATGCTGGTGTACGGATGACGCCGTGGGACGTTGTAATAGAACCCGCGCGAGCACCAGAGGTGCTCGCGCGCTGTTCTATCTTGAAATCAATCGCGCTCATTACCACACAGTACCGTACCAATGCAGTATTGACAAACCGTGAAGGAGTTTCCCTTATTGCGCCTTCTGCACTTTCAAAAGCTCGACTTCGAACACTAGTGTCGAACCGGCTGGGATGCTAGGAGCTGGCGACTGATCGCCATACGCTAGGGCTGCAGGGATTACGAGTTTGCGCTTGCCTCCAACTTTCATACCGACGATTCCCTGATCCCACCCAGCTATCACCTGCCCTGCTCCGAGATTGAATGTGAAGCCTGTCGTACCATGACTAGCAGAAGCATCGAAGACGGTACCGTTGGTAAGTGAGCCGACATAATTCACTGTCACGCTGTCGCCAGCTGCCGCAACTGCTCCAGTACCGACTGTCTCATCTATCACTTGAAGCTGATTTGTATTTTCTGTAGGCATAGTTGAATCTGTTTGAGTAGTAAGAGTGGTGTCTGCCGCAGGCCGGCCGAATGGCGAAAGACCTGGGAAAATGAAGAACATAGCGACCACCACTAGGGCGAGCGCGACTGCTATACCTGTCTGGGTTGGTTTCATAAAGCTAATTATTATTCAATATACGAATAGTATACCACTGCCTACCTATTCTACTTCACTGGCCAAATCTTCCGCTTCTTCTAGCATAAGTTTGTCCAATTCGTCTCCGGATTCTTTTTCTATTTGATCCAGTTCGGCAAGACTCTTCTCGATGTCTGCTACCGCAACATCTGTGCTTGCATCGAGAGCATCCATAGTCACTGATGACTCTTTGTTCGCATCTTCTATCTCTTGAATGATTCCCTTCGCCTCTTCTACGAGCACGTCGAGCTCTCCACCCAACTCCTGGGCAGTCTGGATATTCGTCGTGTCTTGGTCTGTAGTCATTATGTGTGCCGTTTAAGAAGCGGTCGGCTCTTGCGAAAGTCATCGGAAATTCTATCAAATCCATCCAGTGGCATTCTCTTGAGCCTGTAATACTTTTTGAGAATCTTCTCAAAATCCAATAGATTCATTGGATAACTACCAGGCAATCTAGCCTCTCCCAAGAAATCTTTTTCGTCTATGAGAAGTACATTCGTCTTCCCATCAGGCATTTTAAGAGTTTTAATATAAGAGTTCCACAGCCCAGCAAGAAATGCCGCTCCAGGTCGTTCAACGCTCACTTCTGCGGTCTCCACTGCGACTTCTTCTGGCGTATTTACAGTCGCCTCTTCACTGGTAGGCGACCATTCCGCTCTCGGATGCGTCTCGATTCCTTCTATCCCACTGAATACTTCGCCACGCGTCCTTGTACCTACACCAAAATCAATTGGCCGCCCGTCTTTCACGCGCACGATTTTCTCACGACTGTCCCTATATGGATTAGATTTCGCATCAACCTTCATGAGCTTCTTATATATGTCAGATCTTCTTCTCTTTTGTTGCTCCAATAATTTCTTACCAGCTATCAGATCATTTCTGCCCTGCGCCAATATACCTCTCAACATCTTGATAGCCTCATTATTCCCCACCTCACGCACAGACATACCAGCCCTGCTTAGGGACTCTTCTATGCGCGTCTCTCGTTTTCGTATATCTATCAATCTTGCGACAAGCTCCTTTTGCTTCACCTCCGCTACTTCAGCCAATAGATCTTCCGTATAAGCGTCGGTCTTCAATTGCTCCAGCTTATCTTCAATCGGTTTAAGCTTCTCGTCATAACGGCTGATGAGCTTGTCTGCAATACGGTCCCTCTCATTCGTGTATAGTTTCGCCTTGTTCTCCCTCGCCTCAAACTCCGACTGGATCCTGTCTTTTTTATTCAATAGCTCCGTCTTCCGTCGGTCCATATTCTTCAAATCCAAAAGCAGCTTTGGAGAGCCCTCTATCCCCAAGTTCTTGAAGACAGACTCCATCTCTTTTTTTGATTCATCAAAGGCTTTGCTTTGCAGGTCGAGAGAATCCATTTCACTCTTGAGTGCCGCGGCCTTTTTCTCATGCTTGTCCAGCCAGAATCGGTTGTAGGCAATTCCCAACTTATCGCCGATGACATTATCAGTGAATGGGATTTTGTGCAGGCCCTCATATGCTTGCGTGGCGATCCTCTTGCCAGCTTCAGACATACTTCCGAAAAATCCACGATTCTCTACATTGAGAGAGGCCGCGATATCACCACCACTGATCTCTATATCTCCGAAACGCCCAACAGTTTCTTTCAACTTATCTTCCCACTCCTTACGTGTGTGCTCAGGGGCTACCGGATGTTCAACTTCTGGCTCCAGAGCATCTAGGTCTTCTTGTGAAAATTCAACTTCTGGTAATGCTACTGGAGCACTCATCTTTTCCTCTTTCGGCTTTCTAGAGGCCTTACGAGCTTTCTTTGCTTCTATTACTTCCTTTTTGGCTTGTTCCTTTTTCAAATATGCCAAAAAGCTTTCCTGCTTCTTTCTTCCAAGCTTCCCATACAGCTCCACTATGTCAGCAGGAGGAGTCTCTGCGCCATATATTTCAGCAAGGGATGGCGGCACTGGTTCTGGCGTTGGAGCAATCTCGACTGGCTCTTGTGGAGGTTTAACCTCCACAATCTCTACAGGCAGTACGGCTTCTACCGGCAATGCCGCGCCTATTTCTTGTCTCGCTCGCCTCTCGGAGCGAGAGCCTTTACCTTTCTTCGCTGGATACTTTCCTTCGGAAGGATCCTTATCTTCATCTCGAAATCGTGGGGCTCCTTCAGACATATTTATTTAGAAATATATCGTTCGCGAATCATGTTCTCTACTGTAGCACGGTCGCGACCATAGGTGAGCGAGGAAAGGCGTATGAGATCATCGACTTGCGCCGGATTTGCCTCCGGCAAATCCGGAGTCTTCATGTCGAACGGCTGCTGAGGAATGCCACCCGAAAGTATCTTCACATAAGCATTACGATTCTCGATATTGACGAAATCAAGAGCTTTGAAAGTCGGAGCAAACTGCTTCGCGAAAAATTCGGCATCTTCTTCGCCTACACGGAATACCGCCATATTACCGACGTTCCCGAACACAGCATTGCGAGTCTTCTCTTCTATCTGATTGAGGAACTGGTGCGCCATCGAGAGACCGAGCTTATATTTTCGCGCCTCGGATAGAATTCCTGGAATCGAATCAGTAGTTACATTTTGGAATTCGTCTATATAGAGATAAAACGGCGGATACGGCGCGCGCGGATTGTCCGCGCGCGAGAGCGCAGACATAAATAGCTTACCTACGACTATGAGCCCGAGTAGGTTCGCGTTGCGCTCGCCCAGGCGACCTTTAGAGAGGTTGACCAGTAAGATCTTCTTGGAGTCCATAACCTCGCGGAAATTGAACGACGATTCCTGCTGGCCCACAATAGGGCGGATGAAGTCGTTCGCAGTGAAGTCGTCGAACTTGTTGGTGATGTACGGCACGATATTTTCTAGCGCAGCATCACCGCCAGCCTTCCCTGCGATCTCGTTCCAGAACTGATTCACAATCGGGTTCATGCTCTTGGAGAGCTTCTGCTCACGGAACTCTTTGTTGCTCAACACGCGCGCGATGTCGAGTATTGTCGATCCGCTCGACGGATCCTCCATCACTAGCAGTGTCGCATTGCGGAAGTATTGCTCGAACGCTGGGCCCATACTCTCGGGGACATCTCCGTAAAGCCGGCGGAAAATCATCAGCAGCTCGTTCACGATGAACGTCTTCTGCTCGGGGCGAGACATATCGTATTCGAGGAAGTTGAGCGAGAACGGACGAGAGAGGTCTGCAGGGTCGAAATATATGACATCCTGGTACCGCTCTGGTGGCACAGCCGCGAGTATGTCGAGGATGTCTGAGCCGTGCGGATCGATGAAGCAGCATCCTTCACCATTATTGATGTCCTGCATGATCATCGACTTCATTAGCCCGGTCTTACCTGTGCCTGTCTGGCCGATGATATACAGGTGGCGCAAGCG
>JBAYJU010000032.1:0-6244 GCA_041664865.1 Minisyncoccota bacterium | reverse complement strand
TTGCCATAAACCTGATGGAGAATGGCACCACCCAGATATCTGCCACTACCCAGGGCAACAACCACAAAGGTGACCCTGGGACTGCCAAAAAACTAGTTGATGAGTTCAAGACTAGGCTTGTGGCGGCATACGCCACCAGATGACGACCGGTCTTTCGTTCCGACTCAACCCAGCACTATGTGCTGGGTTGTTCTTTTATTACCGTATCTCGTAAATAATCGAGACGGATGCTTTATATGTATTCTCACCTACTGGCACTGTCGGAGTTGACACAGATTTTGAATCCGCCCCTCCCATACCCATGGAATACATAGGATATGCGTAACCACCAGACGATTCACTGAAACCCACGATCTTTCCTAGATGTACGCCGAGCTGTTTAGCAAGCAATCTGGCCTGCGTCTTAGCTTTAGCAATCGCATCTGCGCGAGCGGCATCATTCCCAGCTGTCGGGTCGTCTAGAGCGAAGTCTGGGCCAGACACATTTTGCACAGATAGATCACCGAGCCCTCCTAGGAACGCTCCGACTAACGAGAGATC
Organism: Minisyncoccota bacterium; assembly: GCA_041664865.1. Classification (GTDB taxonomy): domain Bacteria; phylum Patescibacteriota; class Minisyncoccia; order Phycocordibacterales; family Phycocordibacteraceae; genus C7867-001. The sequence continues at coordinate 5,704 of JBAYJU010000032.1, read as the reverse complement.
TCGGATAGTCACTTGAATCGTCTCTGCTACCTGATAGCCTGTAATTTTGGGCGTACCGCTATATTCTGGACACATAGCACCAATCTGGCACGGTCTCGGATATGAGTACTGTGGCGAGATGCTGTACGAAAGAGTCTTCACGTCTTTATCAGCAATGCCCTGCCCCTTCACGAAGTCGATAGTGGCATTTGCCTGCTTGGTCGTCGCTGCCTGCGCATCAGCAACAGATGACGCTGTGTTCTGCACTGTGAATGACACGTGCGCTACATCTGGCGGGAGTGTGGCCTGGCCGTCGCCGTTAACTGTAATCGTATCAGTAGCTGGGACACCGGAACGACCGAGGTCCTTTACGATTGTTATCGTATTCGCAAGAAGGAAAAGTGAGAGAATGGCTAACACACCCACGATAGCTCCACGCATGCTATTTGCGGCTAGAATTTCATTCAGAGATTTGATGTCCATGCAAAAAATAAAGTTAGATTGTATAGATTTAACTATAGCACCTGAAGCGACGAGAGCATCTTCACAAGCGCCGCGTGCGCAGGTAGAGCTAATACGTCGAGACTTGAATCAGTCCAATTCGTAACTCCGGAATCGATTGCGTCGAAGCGCAGAACATCTGAACCACGCACGAGGTAATACGCTGTATCAATAACCCCCTCGAAACGCTCAATAGTGGCAACCGTGTAGCGCCTACCGCCGATCTCAGTAGAAGTAACCGCTGTGACCGCCACGGGAGCACCAGACGTGCCACTGATAGCAGTCTCATGTATGACAGCCTGTGCGCTTGATGACGAGTCGAGCGCGTACTGGCGCAAGACTATGCCCGAAACGCTTGTAGAGGCTGCTTCCACACCTGCGTAGGCGGCAATACTAGCCGCGTCTGGAAGTGCTGCAGCCCCAAAACCTGATGGCACCGCAAATGAAACACTACTTCCTGCGAGCGATACATTCGGTGGCTGGCACACCTGGAACGTGCATGACAAACCAGTGCGCGAGACCGATGTGCCGTCTGGGCACATCTTGGCATCTAGTGGACAGACGATCGGTTGAGACGGGTGCTCGACCGCATTTCGGTATACAAGCCCACCGATACCTACAACAATGATGAGCAAGATTCCTGGCAAAAGACCTTTCATGTTTGAATAGTACCATGACTAAAAAAGACCCAGTATCGCTAAAGCGACACTGGATCTTTAAGGCGACCTCTGGACCGACTATAACTCAAACACCTTGAGTTTGGAGCTCCATTTGTCCGGCCCTAGACGGACTAAACAACGAATCAAGTCTTTTGGCCCACCATCTAAATCACGATAGATGGTGTCTGGAAACTCCCGACCATCCCAGTCCTCCTGTATAAGGCTGGGATGGGCAAGCAGATAGTCGAGGCTTCTTGCCCCTCTCTCTGACTCTGGGGAATCTCTTACTATCTGACAACCATACGGTATGTGTGGTTTAGTGCCTGCTAAAGTCGTATTTGTCATGACCATCTCCTTTCCGTTGAATGAAACTATACAATGAACCCTTCCTAATTTATATAATACGCACTCCTACTTATTTGTCAACTTTTGGGTGGTCGATGGGTCACGATCCCACAACCTTCTGCTCCACAAGCAGATGCTCTACCAATTGAGCTACGACCACCATGCGCTTTGTGTTTATAACACGAAAACGAAAAGAACGCTCACAAAATGAAAAACGACCCACAAGCGGTCGCTTTTCATTTTGTGCCCGGGAGAGGACTCGAACCTCCACGCCCTTGCGGGCTTATCCACCTCAAGGATAAATGTCTACCAATTTCAACACCCGGGCAGGACGATGGCACTATACCACAGCTTCTGCTCCCTCAGAAGCTGCGGCCTCGGCTTCAGACCCAGCTGGTACTTCGACCGATACAATTTCCTCATCGCTCTTCAAATGCAACATGCGCGCATTGCGGAGCTGGCGGCGAACCGCCTTCGCGGCGATCTCGCGGATGAAGTAGAGCTTCGCACGGCGCACCTTGGAGCGCTTCACGATCTCGATCGAGTCGATAGAAGGCGTGTAGAGCGGAAAAGTCTTCTCTACACCGATGCCAGAGAGCACTGCGCGGACAGTGAAGGTCGCGCCACTCTCAGTGCCATGCTTCACCGATAGCACGAGGCCCTCGAACACCTGCTTGCGTACGTTCTTCGTGATTTTCTCTTTCTTGTCGGCACCCTTTCCCTTCTTGAGGTCGACTATATTCTGCACGACGCGCACTGTGTCACCCGCGCGAATACCGAGCTTCGCGCGCCCCTCAGCGTTGACTGGAGTTATAATCTTCTGCATATGTCGCGCACTCTAGCACGCGCCTCGCGGGAGAGCAAATTTCCTTCCGTGGTCTGCAGAATGGGCATTTATTCTTTATTCGAGTTATCTACACCACCAGACACAATTCCTAACTGAGTGAACGCTATAGCAAAATCTGCAGGAAACGGCGCTTCGAAGGTGTGACGCACTCCTGAAGGCAGATTGATGGAAAGTGAGAAGGCGTGGAGTGCCTGCCGCGAGAAGCCGAGTAGGCAGGGCCGCCCCTTCGTCCCACGGGACTGCTGTTTGTTACCAATCGCTTCGCTCTTGGACAAACAGTGAGCATATAGCTTGTCGCAAATGACTGGGTGGCCGAAGTGCTTGAAGTGCACGCGGATCTGGTGCGTGCGGCCGGTCTTTGGGCGTGCCTCCATAAAGGCTACCTTTTCGTTCGTCTGCGGGTCGACAGCTCGAGAGAGCACTTGCCAGTCGGTAACGGCTGCGCGATACTTCTTCTCTTCTCCCTCGCGCGCGACGCCCCAGCGTGGCGGTATAGTGCGAATGCGCACGATCTCTGCTTCAATCGTGCCGCGGTCGCGCGAAGGATGCCCGTACACGAATGCACGGTAGGCCTTCTCTGTAGTGCGACTTTGGAACTGTTCTTTGAGGAATGTGTATGCCTCCTGCGTCTTCGCGAGGATCATCACTCCGGATGTGTCACGATCCAGTCGGTGCACAATTCCTGGGCGCGGGACCACTTCTCCTTGCGGACTTGTCCACGGCTCTCCTACGCTCGCGAGCTCTGGATAACGCTCTAGCACCCACTCCGCTACCGACGGCTCCTCTGTGCGCCCATCACTGTGCACAATAAGTCCCGCCGGCTTGTTGATTACGAGCACGTCTGTATCTTCGTAAAGAATGGGTAGATTCATGGTGCCGAGGAAGGGACTTGAACCCTCACGAGGTTGCCCTCACTACGACCTGAACGTAGCGCGTTTACCAATTACGCCACCTCGGCATGCTTCGATTATGCGCACATATCTAGCAATCTTCAAATACTCCCCCTTTGCCCGATAAGATAGTATACTCACAAAACGCACCCTTAGCTCAGTTGGTAGAGCAATTCATTTACACTGAAAAGGTCGTAGGTTCGAGTCCTACAGGGTGCACTCTCTACGAAGCGAGTATACTTACCACATGCGCCCATTCGTTCATATCGCCCGCCAAATCATGCGGCGCGTTCGTGGCAATAAACACAAATACGAGAGCCTCATCGAGGTCACAATTTCTCGAGACGCAATACTACACAACCTGAGAATCTTCAAGGAGCAGCACCCAGGCGTGGGCATCGCACCAGTGCTAAAGAGCAACGCCTACGGACACGGACTGAAAGAGGTGGGTGCGATACTCGCCAGCGAGCATGTCCCCTTCCTTTGTGTGGACTCTTTCTTCGAAGCGCTGACCCTACGAAACGAAGGTGTCCGCTCCCCCATTCTCGTCATAGGTTATACCCCTATTGAAAACGTAGTGCGGAACACGCTTCATGACATAGCCTTTTGCGTCATCGGGCTAGATGACCTGCGAGAAATCGCGCAGCACATCCAAGCGTCGACCAAGATTCACATAGAGATCGACACCGGAATGCATCGGCACGGCATACAGCCAGAAGAAATCAAAACCGCGGCGACACTAGTGCGATCAAATACTCACATTCAACTCGAGGGAGTCTATTCGCACCTAGCTGATGCTGATGCTCCAGACTCCGCGCATACTGCCGCGCAGATTGAGCGCTGGAATGCGGTAGCAGGAGAAGTCCACGCCGAGTTCCCAGACATACGATATATACACTGCGCCGCGACAGCTGGCAGCACACATCTACCTGAGATGGTCGGGAATGTGATGCGTCTCGGGATTGGGCTATATGGGATTAACGTAACGACAGGAACACTCGACCTGCACCCCGCTCTTCTGATGCAGACTCGCATCACTTCTCTTCGAGAGCTCGCCGCTGGCGAATACGTAGGATACAACGCCACATTTGAAACGACCGCGCCGACACACATCGCCTCGATTCCAGCAGGATACAGTGAGGGCATAGATCGTCGACTTTCGAATAATGGCTTCGTGTCCGTGCGCGGGACACCTTGCCCTATAGTCGGAATGGTAAGCATGAACATCACATCCATCGATGTCTCAGCCGTGCCTGAAGTAAAGACAAAAGACACGGTGATAGTGATTAGTAGAAACCCTGCCGACAGCAACTCTGTAGAGCAGATAGCCCGCCAATGCGGGACTATCCCCTATGAAATCCTAGTGCACATCCCGGCACACCTGCGTCGTAGGATTGTGTAATTTGGTGCCCCCGCGAGGAATCGAACCTCGAATAACGGCTTAGAAGTCCGTAGTTATATCCATTTAACTACAGGGGCGAAGTGAGGAAATGCGACTGCACGTCCTCGTGTAGGCGAATTCTCCGAGCGAGCCCCTGTACGCCTACGTACAAGGGGGGGGGAAGTGAGGAACCGTCGAACTTACCTAGCCTAGCGCAATTAGGCGTCAAAGCGAAGGGTCGATGAAACTGTACGTGCCGGAGACATACTTCTGTTCCTCATCGGCACGATTCGTAAAAATAGTGTGGATAGCATCCAGAGATGCCTGGTTGAACACAGGCTTCACGTTCGTCGCCGGAGAACCGATGACTCCCCCATTTGCTACGGTGTCGAATGCCCACACATTCCACACTACAAGACTAATGAGCAGTATCGCCGATATTATCAACGTTATGATCCAGTCCCTCTCCGGATCAATAGACATGTATGCCCTGCTGCGCTTCGAGAAAAATGTAAGTATATTCATCATATTTTATTGGACGTGCTGGTTGTCTACTGGGACTGACCCAACAGTCACACCAAGATCCGCCTTCCAACTGTCGGCACTATCATGACCGACAGTGAGAGTTGAGATAGAGATGTCATATGGAGCATATTCTATAGTGCCAATCGTTCGCATCACAGCATCAAATTTACCCTTGATTGTAAGCGTCAATAGTAACGTCGGTAACTTATTCGAGTCTCCCTTCGACACAGACAGCACGCTCACTGCCGCACCCTCTGCAAGACCACGAGCCTCAAGACCGGCAATGAAAGTGACAATCCCAGACTCCGACACGAAGTAGCTCTGTATTTCCTTTTCATCGTCTGAAATCTTAGTGAGAGCAGAGCGCGCAGAAGCGATGCGGCCCAAACTCTCACTTGCGGCAGTAATCTTATCTTGCAAACCTACCACCTCTCCGCTCTTTCTCGAAACAGCAAAATACCAGGTCGCATAGACGGCGATCATAGCCAAACTTATGACCAGTGCGATTATAAAATGATTAAGTGGAGATTTCATGGGGCAAGCGTTATGGTGATTGTGAAGTTTATGTCTGCATCTT
>JBAYJU010000031.1:0-6924 GCA_041664865.1 Minisyncoccota bacterium | reverse complement strand
CTTCGGTGGTTGAGATGCGCTCTTCTATGACGAGCGAGCGCGCTAGAGAGCGCATCAGAGCTCTGCGCTGATTGCTCGGGCGACCGAAGGTCTGTGCTTTTTTAGTGTATGCCATACTTTTACGTTACCAGAAAAATCAATTATTCGCTCTTTAGTGCGAGACCGAAGCCTGCGAGTGCGCCAGAAATCTCTTCGACCGCTTTCTCGCCTATGCCGTCGAGTTCCTTGAGTGCTGTCGCCGTCTTACGAGCAAGACCGGCGGCACTCTTGATTCCAGCGTCTTCAAGCGCGCTAGTGATACGTGCGGAGAGCTCTAGATCTGAAATCTTGACCTTTTTTGCAGTGTCTGCGGCCACTTCTTCCTTTTCATAGGAAGAAGATGCTTCATCTCGAGACTCAGGCTCACTTTCCTGGAATCCTATAATCGCCTTTAGTTGATGGATCATCATTTCGATGCTCTGCTCTAGAGCTTCGCGCGGCGAGATAGTGCCGTTGGTCTCGATGAGGAGTCGTACTCGGTTGAAATCTGTACGGTCTCCAACGCGCATGTTTTCGACTTCATAATTCACGCGACGGATCGGGGTGAAGGTAGCGTCGAGAGCTATGGTGCCGATGTCTACCTTGTCTTTGCTTAGTACTTCTCGCGGGACGTATCCTAGGCCGCGCTCTATGGTCGCTTCGAGCTCGAATGCGACCTTGCTACCTGACAGATCAGCGATGTGCTGCTCTGGGTTGGTGATCTCGACTTGGCTCGGAAGGCTGAAATTCTTCGCAGTTACTTCTCCAGCACCCTTTACGATGAGCGAGATAGTCTGCGGCTCATCGCCATGAAGTACGAAGTGAACACGCTTGAGGTTGAGTAGGATCTCCATGACTGTCTCTCGAGATCCCTCGATTGTAGCGAATTCGTGCGGCACGCCCTCAATCTTCACTTGAGTGATAGCGGCTCCTGGGAGCGACGATAGGATAATTCGGCGTAGACTGTTGCCGAGTGTATGACCGTAGCCAGGATAGAGCGAGTCGATCTCATAAACGCCCTGCTCGCCTTCTTCAGAGACGATTCGGGGCTTACTAGGTAGTGTGATGTGGTATTCCATAACGCAATCGTAATTACCAATTAATTATCTCGTGTAGAACGAGAGCACCATGACAAGGTCACCAGCGACATCTGCGGATGCAGAGGTCGGTCGCTCGATGACGCTGCCCTCCATTGACTTCGGGTTCCATGAGAGCCATGACGGGAGCTTCCGCTCCATGAAGCGCTCGGTGAACCCGACGAACGAACCGTGCTCTTTCGAGCCCTCGCGCACGCTTATTTTCTCACCGACCTCGATCGCTTGCGACGGGACGCGGCTCTTCTTGTCGCCGACCATTACATGGCCATGCGAGACCATCTGGCGTGCAGCGCGCCGCGTCGAAGTGAGTCCGAGACGCCAGATTATGTTGTCTAGGCGCATCTCTAGGAGCTCGTGGAGACGGTCAGATGGTTTTGCGCTGTGCGCAGCAAGTGCCTTGTTCACATAGTTTCGGAACTGACGCTCTGATAGTCCATAAGTTAGTCGCACCTTCTGTTTCTCGAGCATTTGCTTGCCGAATTCGCTCTGGCGACCGCGACGGTGGCGCTTGTTCTTTGCCGAACGCTCGGCAGACATCGCAAACTTCTGTGTTTGCGTCTTTTCGAATACGGTTGCGCCGAGACGCTTTGCTATTTTATATCGTGGGCCAGTGATCATATTTGAATATTTAAAATTTACACTCTACGCGGCTTAGGTGGGCGCGGACCATTGTGCGGCACTGGCGTGGCGTCTGTAATAGAGCGAATCTGTATTCCCTTGCCAGAAAACGCGCGAAGTACTGACTCGCGACCAGCCCCTACGCCACGGATGACGACCGACGCTTCTTTGAGGCCTATTAGTGTACCTTTCTCTCCTAGGAATTCGCCGACCTTAGCAGCGGCATATGGCGTAGACTTACGTGCTCCAGAGAAGCCTAGTGCGCCAGCAGAAGACGATACGATGGCATTTCCCTTCTCATCGGTGATGATGGCCTTCGTGTTGTTGAAGGTGGCTTCGATGTGCAGGATACCTTTCTCGAGGTGACGCTTAGTCACTTTCCCCATGGCGCGTTCCTTCCGGCCTTGATCCATGCCTCGTCCGCTTTTCTTGATGATACGTTTTTTACCCATAGTATTTAATAAGTGATTAGGTCTTTTCTAGAGTACGGCGACCGGATGTCATAGTCTTTCTGACATTGCCACGGCGTGTGCGTGAGTTCGTCTTGGTGCGCTGTCCGCGCACTGGAAGGCCGCGAGTGTGGCGCTCGCCGCGTGCCGAACGGATGTCCTTCAATCGTTTGATGTTCTGACCGATCTCACGACGCAATTCGCCTTCGATTAGGTATGCTTCGGCGAGTGAACGGATGTTCTGCTCCTCTTCGGCAGTGAGCTCTCCTCCCTTCTTTGTCCCTGGGACACCTGCGGTCTTCAGGATGTCCTTAGCGCGCGTCGGCCCGATACCGAAGATGATCGGTAGAGAATACGCGAGCTGCTTGGTATCAGGGAGTGTAACGCCGGAAATACGCATACGTAGAGGGATTAAGGAGTTTTTATTTAAATGTCGTTTAACCCTGGCGCGCCTTGCGACGAGGGTTCTTCTTATTAATACGATACAACCGTCCACCTCGCTTTACGAGCTGGTCTCCTGGTTGCTGGACTCTGATTGATGCACGAACTTTCATCGTAAATATCTCTTAAATTAAATTACGTTAATCGGCGCACGATTCTCGCACGGCCTCCATACGGATCTAACACCATATCCACCTGGTCACCGACCAGGACTCGGATTCTGTGCAGACGCATCCTCCCCGCTAGATAGGCGAGCACAAGCTCTCCTTCCACGCTTTCCTCCTTGGAAGGAATGCGGACACGAAAAAGTGAATTCGGCAGCACCTCTTCGACGGAACCGACCGTCGTTGTTTTGGTTTCTTCGCCTTCGTTCATTTGATTTCCGTCATGCAGGTACCATACCAATCTAGCAGGTGTCTCCTGAATCGTCAAATAATCAAACAAATAGCCGCACCCGTTGGTGGGTGCGGCTGGCGATATAGGCGGAATAGGAGGCATTTCACTTTGCCGTCTTTGCGATCTCAAGCTTTTTATTGAAGAGCTGAACGAATCCTTTGTCCTTCCCTTCAAAGACATCATCTCTCTGGGCAGGCGATTTCCTGGATAGGATTCCCACGATGTCTCTCATAACTTCGTAGAAAACATCAAGTGGTATCCCCACGTAATCGACTGCCCTCTCGATGGCCCAGGCATTTCGGCACCTCCCACAGGCTGAATATACTGCCCAGCAAGCGAGCACCTCGAGATCTCCAGAGACGAAACTGAAATTGGATGTCTTTCCAAGAGTTTCACCGATACGCATGTTTGGTGGAACTAATTTCCTAAGTTTTTTGGTTGTTAATGACCAATTTTTAATCATCGTGTTTCCTCCTGTATGTCTGATTTTTTGTGCTAGCAAAGAACCCCGCGCTTCTACATCTTTCGCGAATGTAACACGTTTATCGGCAATCTGTCAATGACTATGGAGCTGTGGTTGTTACATTAATTTGAGATGGGTCTTGAGGGAATGCTTGTCGCCAGAATGGTCGGAGTATTAGGACGGCGCGCTTGATCTCCGGGTAATTCGTAAGGGCCACTTCTGCTTCTGAACTGGTCTTCCCTGCTACGACGGCGGCGATGTGTGTAGAATCTACGGTGTAGACGAGTGAAGCTGTACCAGAGAGCGTGAAAGTGAATGATGTCGCTTGCGCATCTGGTAATCCTGTCGATGAGAGCTTGAGATCACTTGCTGGTAGAAGCGATAGCGGCTCGCCCTGGTAGTCAAGCCCCGAAACAGACATAGCGACTGCTTTTGCGAGGGCTGCACTAGGCAATACTACTGCGGTGATGGTTCCCTGCTCTTTTATGTCTACCATGCCAGTCGTGGGAGACGGTGCGGCAGTAAGGTCTTGGAATGTGGTCGTCGCGGCCCCAGGAAGGAGTGTGTAGCCTGGAGGAATCAGTTTTTGCAGGCTCGCAGTTAGCTCAGGTGCAAGCGCTGTTGCTAGAGAATGACGAGTGGATGCTTCGATGGCCGTGTCTACGACTGGCATGTTCCCTGAGGCGCCGCCAGTCATTGCTACAGAAGACTTGGCGTATACCTGGCTTGCTTGCGCTGTGCCAGCGAACCCTGGAATTGTGAAAGATGTCGGTGCTACATTGTATGAGTCTCCCGGCTTATCTGCGTAAATGGTCGCTGACACGCTTCCTGGTTTCGAAGATGTCCCCGCAGGAATAGTTATTGGAGCATGAATACGGAATATGAGACCCGCGGTTGTAGCAAAGCGTGTGTTCGCGATGAGTGTCTGCGGTTTAGACTGAGTATTGTATACGGTGATAGAACCAGATGCCGATGAGTTCACTACCTTTGTGCCACTGCTCTGCACGCTTTGGGAAGCTATTTTCTGAGACGAGATGATCTCGTAAGGTAAATCGCCAGTGCTCTTCGTCGCTGTGAAAGAACTCTGTACTGCCGCCGAGACGGTAGTTGGCGTCACTTCCACTTTTGCGCTAGAAAAGTAATACAGCGCACCGACGGAAGCTGCGACGATTAGCACTATCGCTGCAAGAGTCTTGTATGGGAACTTTGGCGATTGCCCAGATAATCGCGTATGTGCTCGGTGCGCATGGTCGCTAGTAAGAGGCTCTGTCTCTCGCCGACGTGACGGCGGAATGATATCTGTAATTGTATGCATGGACTTAGTATATCATTTGATCGCTTATACACCGAAAGTGTGTGTGCATCATACTGAGCCTTCTTCTGTAGGAACTCGATTTTGGTAATATAATGCCATGAAAAGAAGACCGAAATCGAGCTGACCCGCAGCTAGGTATCGGAGCATCCCTGTCATGTGGCTTTGTAAGACAGTAACGATCTTCGGAGGATTGTCTGATAGCCATAAGGAGCTGAAATTCATCTCTCCAAGTTCCTCCTGTATCAATGAAGCATCCTCTACTCTCGTGAGTAGAAATATGGTCCGTGGCAACGGGTAGTGTTTGGCAATTTCTGCGAGCTCATTCGCGATTGTGGAAACCCATGTGGCGTCATCAGTTGGTACAGTCGTCTGTATCATTGTAACGAAGATACTGTTGCGAACGAGTGTTATAGATGTGCGCGATTTGATTGTGGCGTCGAGAATGATAGCGTCGCGTTCGTGCGGGAAGATGCTCCGCATGGCCTGGTAGCGGAGCGAGCTGCCAGAAATCGGCATGATATTCTTTGTGTGATACATGCTCTCTAGCGTCGAGATGATGTCGTGAGCAACACGCCGCTCGATGAGTGATGTGAGTATGACGACCGACGCGCGCTTAGCGCTTTTACCATACGGAGTACGTGTATCATAGCCATTAAGAATGGTGCTTATGACGCTTTCTTCGGCAAGCATCTGCTCCGGTAGCGCGACAGTGGCCTGCTTGAGCCTCTTAGTTACGAGACTTTTTGTAAATAAGAAAGGTTCTTCGGATTCGAATTCTTCTGTACGCGCGACAGTCTCTTGCCATGGCGTCTCGATAGAGACTAGTATCAGGTCGGCGCTCCCGCACCCTGTCGCACGATTTAGGGCGGGCGCCCCTTCTCTGATAAGGTCCGCACCCAGTAGCTGTAGTGTGCGTACCATTGCGCTCTCAGGCGTTTCGTCTTCTCGAACTTCGATAGGAAGTTGTCTACAATAGACTATGGTCGGGAGCTGCCCTTCTTCATATCGCGCGTATGCGCCAGCGACACTATCGGCACCAATATCGATCAGTAGGACCGATTCAGCCGATTTCTTCTTCCTCGAAGAAAGATCTTCAAAAAAACTCATCCGTTTATTCTAGCACTGCTTTGATGCGGCGGATGCCAGCAGAGGATGCTTCTTCCTTCTTAATCTTGAAATGACCAAGCTCGCGAGTGTTGGAGACATGCGGGCCTCCGCAGAATTCTATTGAAAAAGATTCCGTAAACTTGGGGTCTGCATCGGTAGCGCCTGCGGGGCCGATAGAGTAGACACTCACCTGCTCCGGGTACTGCGCGCCGAACTCATGCTCGGCCGAGAGTTTCTCTGCGTCAGCTTTGTTCATCACTGTGCGAATTACAGGCAGGCCCTCGGCGATTTTTTCGTTCACGATCCGCTCTACATCAGCCTTCTGTTCGTCGGTCATCTTCTGTACGTATGAGAAGTCTAGTCGCAGGCGCTCGCTCGTGATGTTGCTCCCGCGCTGATGCACATCCGGCCCGAGCACGAGCTGGAGTGCTTTTAGTAGCAAGTGGTGAGCAGTGTGGTAGCGCACGGTCTGCTCTGCAGTGTCAGCAAGCCCGCCTGCGAACTTCTGCGCTCCACCCGCGCGCGAGAGTGCTTGGTGCTCTTCCATCTTTGCCTGCACAGCTGCCATATCGAGTGTGATACCGCGCTCTTTTGCAATTTCCTCCGTGAGCTCGACCGGAAAACCATATGTCGTGTACAACGTAAAAACAGCATCTGAATCCATGTAGGACATATCATGTCCTACATGCTTCTCGAGCTCACGCATTCCGTGTGCAAGAGTATTCCTGAATTGCGCTTCTTCTTTCTCAAGCGCTTCGCGTATGGTTTGCGCGGCGGCCTGCACGAACGGATAGGTATCTGCATATGCCGTGCCGAATCCTTCAGCGACTTCGGCAAGCACTGCCTCTTTGATACCGAGCTTGTCGGCCTCGCGGATAGCGCGGCGGATGAGCCGGCGGAGCACGTAGCCCTGCTCGGTATTGCTCGGGCGGATACCGCTAGCGAGCATAAATGTCGCCGCGCGCACATGGTCCAAAATAATCCTGAACGACCGGATGTTGGGTTTCGTAAACCCAACAT
>JBAYJU010000030.1:0-7101 GCA_041664865.1 Minisyncoccota bacterium | reverse complement strand
GGACATCTTTCGCCGGCACAAAGCGCTTGGTCGGGACGAAGTGGACATCCACTTCCTCGCCCTCTCCAATCGGCATCGTGGCTAGCACATCTTTGTCGACATACTGCGTGCGACCTGTTGCGTCAACCACTTCTTGCGGAGTGCGAGTGCGGTCGACGCGGACGTGACGACGGATGATGATGCCACTCACCGACTCGATGCAGGTACGGAACGGAGCGAGAAGCTCCATGCCGAGGTTGTCGATACCCAGCACCAGTTGCGAGGCGTCAGAAGCAAATTCGCTTCTGTGCTTGCGCAAGGCATCGCGCAACTTAGCAACGGCGTTCTCAATCTGACCGTCAGTAATTGACTTTGTTTCCGGTGCGTTCATGATCTGTGTCATGGCGTCATCTCCTTTATGAGAGTGTTTTTACAACGCTGTTCAAGCTAGCCCGAATGGGTTTCGCCACAGCAGAGAAAGGCCTAAAAACTAGGTGATAAGCCGTTTTCTGCTGTGGCGAATTCGTGGGTGGTTCAAAGAGCTATGTACTTGGTGTAGTATTGCACGAGTCTATATTTCTGTCAAGGTCACTTTTCTGCAAGCGAGACCACATTCTCAAAGAGGCATGCGACCGCAAGTGGGCCGATGCCACCCGGGACAGGTGTGAATAGCGAGCAGACTTCGGCGCACGCAGGGTCGGCATCGCCGACGACTTCCCCTCCCAGCTCAGAAGTTCCAGCGTCTATTAGAACCACTCCGCGAGTGAGCATATCTGGCTTGATGAGATGCGGGGATCCCGCACCTGAAATGATGATGTGCGCGGCGCGAAGCGCCGCGGCTTTTTCCTCCGCACTGTTTTGAATCGTCAGCACTTGCACTTCTGCTCCCTGCTGTGCGAGCCATGTCGCACACGGCTTCCCTACGAGCCAGCCCTCGCCTATCACGACCGCTCTTTTCCCATCCACCTCAACATTGTTTTTTTTGAGAATCTCACGCACCGCCCCAACCACTGGCGGCAAAAGCGGCGGGAAGACATCGGGTGTCTTGGAACTTGCATTGACACCCGATGTCGAGAAGCCGCTTTCGAATCGAGCGCGAGCGACAGAAGAGAGCACGTCAGCATCTTTTGAGACTGGAATCGCATCGCACACAGCTTTTGTATCGACACCATACGCTAGTGGCAGCTGCACAATAATCGCATCAGAATCCGCACTCGCCGAGAGCACTGTCGCCACAAGCTCCGCCGTGCTCGTATTCTCTGGCAATCGCACCACCTCCAGCACGCACCCAGCATCTGCGGCGCGCCTCTCTTTAATCCTGAGATACGACATAGTCGCTGGAGTTTCACTCGTCACGATTGCAACAGTCTTTGGCGCCCTGCCCATGGACTCAGCGCGCTCTTTCGCGCGCGCGAGCACCTCTCCAGCCATTTTCCGTCCGTCGATTACCATATGTTGATTGTACCAAAACAAAGCCCCGCACGGTGAAGTGCGGGGCGAGCTGTCTGACAGAACCACAGGATTATGACTTACGTGCTACTGGGCGAACGGCCAAGAATCGGAAGACCGTAGGAAATAAGCGGTCCAAACCCATTAGATCCAGACTCCGATCGGGACCCGATCTGCCTAGATACGGCACCACGTACCGATCACCGACCTTCCCTATCGAACCAAGTCCGACAATTGGAAATTTGAGCGGCTTGTCCGGGAAAGACGCCCCATACGCTAGCAGCTGATCGAACTCAGCTGGTGCCCAAGGATTCTTGGTATCCTCCGAGCCAATCTTCCTCCAGGCATCTCTCGAATAGACACCACGGTTGAAGCCAAGGTGCCGTGCCTCGAAAGCGACGATGCCATTCCCTTTAACTGGAAACACCTCCTCCGTCACACAAGAATTTCTGACATCACAAGCGGCATACACCATCTGCTCGAATGTGAGACTGTGGTCAACATAGAAGTTGAGGTTGAGGCCAATCGCGCCGCGTACAGCATCCCAGTCAAGGCGATCTAGATACGCGTCCTGATTGAGCAGGTCGTCAATCATGCTCAAAACCTTGTCCAAGCGTTCCGGCTTTGCTCCATGACGTTTCATTACTTCGATCAGCCTCGCCAGTTGGTCGTCCTCCGAGAAGATTTCTATTTCCATAACGTCCTCCTATTCTGTGTTTAGGTTCGTCTCAAAGATCTGTATACTGATTGCCAGTATGCCTGAAATTATGTCTCTGTCAAGTACCAGAAAAAGAGAGTAGTGCGCGGATAGTTTTGATCGCGATAGCGAGATCTAGCCCGAATGATCGATGCTTCAGATAATACAAATCGAATGATAGCTTCCGCTTCGTGCGCCCTACGTCTGCCCCGCCGCGCGGAGCATCATAGTCGAGTATCTGCGCCCAGCCTGAAAGGCCCGGAGTAATCGAGTGCCGCATATCATACTGTGGTATCTCCCTCTCATATACCTCGGCAATCTTCGGTATTTCCGGTCTCGGCCCTATGAACGAAAGATCTCCAGTGAGTATGTTCCAGAGTTGCGGTAGCTCGTCGATGCGCGTCTTACGGAGAAATTTCCCAAGCATTGTTACGCGGTTCTTCTTCTGCAATTCCGGATCGCCATGATCATTCAGCAGCATGGAACGCAGTTTAACGATATGTATGATACGACCGTCCTTGCCGATACGCTCGATACGAAAAAACGGCATTCCACTTTCAATAAAGAGTGCAAGCGCTGCGATTCCGATGACTGGCAATGATATACAGATCCCGACAATCGCAAACACGAGATCGAACACCCTCTTCGCTCCATCATAGAACGAGTGCCGTTTCGATACTGACTCAAGAAATTGATACGTATCAAGATGGTCTATCGGTACACGATCGAATATCTCTTCGTAGAGCGATGCGAAGTCACGTACCGTGATGCCCTTAGTAGCAAACCCTTTCACTAGAGAGAGATTCTTCGCGATAGCTGCCGTGTCGACAATAAGCACACGCGCCGTACCGATAGACAATTTAGAAAAACCATCTGCATCAATATGCTTGATGAAGCGTATTAGGTATCGATCGTTTTTCGTCACTTCATCATATAGCTCGAGCACGGCCGGGCCACTCCCGACTAGAATCGCCGGTACGCGATTTTCATCATTCATCTCACGATTCATACTATAGAAACGCCACATACTCACCGCAATAACAGACACGATCAGATACAGTACCAAAATAGTCTTAGGCTCGATGTATAACGGCAATGCGAAGAACAGGATGGCAGCAATCGCCACCGTCGCTACCTGCGCGCCGAAGATGCGCACACCCATAACCCGCCGTATAGGGCGCGTCTGCTTCTCGTAGAGACCTGCGATATAGAAGACCACCAGGGAGATTAGGAACATCGGCAGGAACGGCACCAAGTTTTCCTCGAAGTAACCAAAAGATGGCAGTGCGAAGTTACGTAGAGTAAGCGCAATCCACAAGGATGCGGCCAATATGCAGAAATCTCCCAATATGAGAAGAATCGTCTCGCGCCGGTCAAATGCCATAGATACGGATACTATAACGTACAAATCTATTGTACAGTTGCATACATGAAGCCTGACCACCGAAATATACTTTTTGTAATAACTAAGTCGAATTGGGGCGGTGCACAGAGATATGTCTACGACCTCGCTACTGCATTACCGAAAGACGAGTTTGACGTGGGTGTCGCATTCGGCCAGCCTGGGCAGCTAGCTGAAGAGCTCACAAAGGCCGGCATCAAGACTCATCTAGTAGCCTCAATGCAGCGAGATGTCTCGCTTGGCGACGATATAAAAAGCTTCTTCGAACTCATCAAGATCTTCCGCGCAGAAAAGCCGTACATCGTGCATCTCAACTCTTCCAAGGCAGGTGGCATCGGATCTCTTGCTGCGCGCCTATCAGGCGTACCGCGAATCATTTTCACCGCACACGGCTGGCCATTCATGGAAAAAAGACCTGCCCTGTGGCGTCTGGTCGCCTGGCTCGGATCGTGGGCGACTGCCATACTCTCTCACTCGGTCATCGCCGTCTCGGAGAATGATTTGAGCATCGGGAAGCGTCTCCCTTTCTGCGGCTCCAAGATGCAACTGGTATACAACGGTATCGTACTCCCGCCACTTGGTTCTGGCGATATCATCCGAAATGCATTTCCGGCTGGCGCACACATCACAGGCACTATCGGGGAGTTGAATCGCAACAAGAATCAGATTGCACTCATAGAACAAGCTCGGAGTGACCCACACATGTACGTCGCTATAGTTGGCGATGGAGAAGAACGCGCGAATCTCGAAGAGAAGATACGAGAATACGGCCTCGAGAATCGCGTGAAGCTATTCGGGTTCCTAACCGCATCTGAAGTCCTTAGGGGCTTTGACACGTTCGCATTACCCTCTCTCAAAGAAGGTCTCCCATACGTACTGATAGAGGCCAGGATGGCAGGTCTCCATATAGTTGCGAACCGCGTGGGCGGAGTTGGCGAAATACTGGATGCAAAAGACATGAGCGATTTCTCGCTCGATCAGATGGTTCGTAAGACTACCGCTTTGTATCTTTCCTAGCCTCCCAAATATTCATTTGCACCTACTTCGCGTACAGCACCACGGCTGTGGCGCGCGAGTGATGTGACAATGCCGAGCGATGCAAACTCTAGCATTAGATGCGAGCCACCAGAGCTCATGAAGGGTATCGTAGTGCCTGTCACTGGCAATAAACCAAGACTGATTCCCACATGGATAGCCATGTGCGCCACGAAGAGCAAAAGCACACCAAGCGTGAAGAACGCATCGAAGTTGGTCGCCGACTCCCGTGCGATCTGTGCAAGCCGCATGAATAGTAGCGCATACACAATCAGCAAAAGTGCGACCCCAGCGAAACCCCACTCCTCGGCGAATGCGGCAAAGATGAAGTCGGTCTGGTATTCGGGCAAGAAGCGCAGTTTGCTTTGCGTGCCATAGCCTATTCCCTTTCCAAAGAGCTCCCCGGAACCGACCGCGATTTTCGCCTGGTACGCGTTGTATCCTGCTCCTCGGATGTCGCTAGCCGGATTTATGAATGAGATGATGCGCGTGCGTTGATACGGTTTCAACCCGCCAAACCAGAATACCGATGCTGCCAATAAAACGATGATTCCGACAGAGGCAAGATGCTTCTTAGAGATGCCTGATACGAGCATCATGCCAAGCCAGATAGAACCGAATATAATTGTGTTCCCTATGTCCGGCTCGACTAAGATTAGAAACGCGAGTGCGGATGTGTACACTGCAGATACTATGATGTGACGAAAGTCGCCAATCTCGACATATCGTCGAGAGAGATATTTCGCAAGAAGCACTATGATCGCGAGCTTTGCGAGATCGGCTGGCTGAAATGATATAGGTCCGAAAGAGAACCATGCTCTGGCACCCATAACTGGGTGTGCAACTACAAGTAGGAGAGCAAGAAGTGCGATAGAGACCGTATACAGAGTCATTACAACCGTCGTCCGGCGGATGAAACGCACGTCGAACATAGAAAGGCAGAAATAGACGCTGAGGGATATCGCGAGCCAGAGCAGCTGCCGCGGCGCGAGCGATGCCCCCTGCCCGAATGTACTCATCGTGAGTATACCTAGAAGCGATAGTGTGAGCGCCGGAAGAAGAAGTGTCCAGTCGAAAAACAAGCGCGGCACAGTTGGCATATCAAGGGAGCGGTACAACCGGGATGACCTCTATAGCAGCTGGTGTGCCTGGAAATGCACGATTCCACGTAAAGGTCGCCGTGGCCTGACCTTGTGCCGGTATCTCCTGCACTATCGTCTGCGATGCTGTAATCACTTCCCCACTAGCGTCATGGACAATGATAATCATACGAACATCAGATAGAGCAATGGCACTAGAATTACTGACTATCGCGTCGATGCGCGGAGCATCTGTCGTACCCCTGATTGTAGTGTTTGACACTACAGGCAGTATGCGTGGATCGCTCGCCACCATGTACCAACTCGGAACTGATCGATCTATCGTGAGGAATGCATGCACCACATTCTGATTTACATTTTGTATGAAGACAGGAATAGTCGATGCTGGCGGGAGATCGATCGTACCAGTCACCTGCTGAATTAATGCTCTGTCTGCTCCATATAACGTCACCATGTATGGGACACTCTTCGCCGCCGCAGTCGCATTTACGTTCTCGATAGATGCGACCACATCGATGCGCCCTGTGTCATTCGTAATAACCTTCGTGAAAATTACCGTTGGCGCATGCGCTTCGTTGGTGCATAGGTACTGGCACGGGCCGCCGCAGTCGATGCCAGCCTCTCCATGATTCTGTACTCCGTCACTGCATGAAGGTGCTTTATAGAGAGTAGCGATAGTGACAACAGCGAAGAACGCGAAGATCATCAAACCTATTATGGCCAGTATTATGAACTGCCGATTCGATGCCCAAGACATGCTACTAGTATACCAAAACACCGCGTCCTAAGTGCGCGGTGTTTTACTTCGATTCCTAAACCATCTCGACTAGTAGAGCTCGTTAAGCTTGGCACGCGTCTGTAGGCCTACGTAGCCAGTAGGATTGATGCCATACTTCTGCTGAAAAGCTTTAACGGAGATATAAGTCTGGTCATAGTAGCCACCAGTCAGCTCTCCCGTATACACTCCCTCTTTCGTGAGAGCCGTCTGTAGCGCAGTCACATCAGCGGAGAATGACGACCCGATTTGCAGATCGTTATTCCATACATACGAGAAACTTGCTACCTGTGTTTTAGAAACCGTTGGAGCTTTCACGCTCTGGAATGCATTGAAGGCACTTGCTGTCTGGTTTTTTGCACTATTACCTAGACTCACTGGGCCAGAACACACAGCTGGTTTAGTGCTTGTTTCGGCCTTGCACTCTCCCCACCCTGCGCAAGCAGCCAAGCAATCCGACTCATTCAGATAAGGCGTATATTCATCGGTGCAAACATACACAGTACAACTCACCTGAGCTGGGGTCACACCAATCGTGGCACTCTTCGTTACCACAGCACCGTCGGCACCCCAACATGAGAGCTTCACGCTCTTGGTTGCAGTCACAGGATCGGTCTGCTTCGTGCCACTGAGCGGTGCGGTACCGGCAGAATAGTCAGTGTTT
>JBAYJU010000029.1:0-7625 GCA_041664865.1 Minisyncoccota bacterium | reverse complement strand
TCTGTCGACCGGACTTGTATCCCACTGATTGTCAACGTGTCAGACCTATTCGCGTTGCCATCAGTAGACAGAGTCACAGTTACTACAGAAGAAGTAACTGACACGCTCGCCGAATTAATATCACGGTTGCTAGTAAACGAAACACTTCCAACACCAGCATTGAATTGCCACCCGCCCGGCGCGGTCAATATCAATGTCCTGTTAGTCTGACTCGCTGCAAAATCTCCATTGGAATTTTCTGCGATTATAATATTTCCTAATGTCGTATATGCAGGGACAGCTGCATTCGCGGCCTTGTCGGCTGAGATGTTCGTTCCCCCAGTTGCCGCTGTAACTGTAACCGCAGCAAATGCCGCGTGTGCACCTCCGAAGAAAATACACAAAACCGCACTGAGTGTCGCGATACGCTTATAGGTAGTGCTCATATAGTTAGTAAGTTATATTCCCTTTGCTAACTATATAATGAACGATCATCAACATTGTCTTCACGAATCAACCGTGTGTGGACAGTGTGCGGAAAATAATCTACCCCATAACGCTAGTCATGCACTTACACGCAAAGCCCAAAGAGCGGTGATCTGTCCATTCTAGATTAGTCAGAAATTGAGCCAGGCGCGACAGTGTCAACGAGCCTGTATAAACAACACTTTATGATGAAAGTGAGAAATCTCGGTTATCCGAGATGGAAAAGATAGCATTCATAAAGCTCTAACGGCGCTGGCTACATTCTTCCAATAGTAAAAAGAAATCGGGACTGCCCTGTGAAGGACAGTCCCGAAGATTTTTGAGCTAAATGCTCACTCAACGAATTAAGAATCACCAAGAGACACCGTCGAGCCTACGAATCGACGTTTGTCGTCGATTCGACAAACTACAAGTTCAATCCCGCCGTCGGCGACGAGGTAGCCTGGTGAGCTCGAGAACCCGGGCTCGCCTATAGGAATGAATTTGTCATCGGGGCATTCAATCCATATGTCGGTGCCCTTGACAACCGGTTCTTGATGACAAAGCAGCATGAGGCCAATCTCCCAAACACCACGAACAGGTGCACTGTTGATGGAGATTTCCGCCCGACTGCCAGAGGTGTTTCGACTAATTATGCCGAATTCTGCCGGCACCAGCAGCAGACTGCTCTTCTGCTGGTCGAGTATCTCTTGCATCGCTGCCTTCTTCTGTGGCGTTTCGCTAATGCGTTCCACCTCGAGCTCAACATCACAAAGGTTATAGAATTGCCACCGTTTAGCGAGTTCCAAGAGCATCTTCTTGATTGCTCCATGATATGATTGATCAAAAAGCGACCAGTGCGGAATTACATATGATCTTTCCGAAACCTCTGCAATGCCAAGTTGCGGCAATTCGCCAAGGGCTTCGGTAAGAAGCACGATCTGGTCAGCGACACTTTTCGGTTTAGTTCTACCAGAAAGATGCCCATACTCCACAGCCACATCATTACTTGGCTTATTGGCTACAGGTACATTATCGGCGAGCCATGATTGTACAGTCTCTCTCACCACATCAGTGAGTTGATTGCCACTTTGGTGGCCATGCTGCGCATTTTCCTCGATAATCGTATGTTCCGAGAAATACTCGCGGACTGCCCTATCGACAGCATCCTGCGCTTCACGGATAATTGTTGCAATCCGGTCTTCTGGGACACGACCCTGAGTAAGAGTTTCCATATGTTACCTCCTTGTTTTGCCGGATTCGCACCGACTGTTGTGGATTGCGCCTGGAATGAAACAAGTGATTCTTGAAATGAAAAGGACAAATTGACTGCCGTCAGGATAGCATAGATTACCACTATAATCAAGAGGATGCAGAGGAGGTAAGTTATTGGAATCTGACCTGAAAGCTATACATGCCCATCGAGCACAGCCCCTGAAGGGTACCAGTCGCTTGCTCAGAAGTAATCGGAATCTCTGCAATCCCCGAAGACTGAAGGAATTTCTGATACGAGAGCTTCGGGATAACCACGCTTGCAGAGCAGTCAAAAGTCCCGTTTGTCGTGATGCGCAACACGGTCTTGACACCAGCTTTTGCAATCACGATACGTGGCGAATATCCACCTTTTGCGGTGATATCTACGTATTGATTACCATCAACTATGGTAGCAGTCGGTATCTCTGTATCCACACTTCCTTCTTGATGTTTTGTAGACACAAGCCAGAACGCCCCTCCAATGAGGATTATGCCGACAGCAAGTGCAATGATCATTCGTATATTCATACTTTAGAAGTTAAATAATGGATTGATAATTCCTGCAGTCGCGAGCACGTTTGAGAGATTTAGAAGAGCGAGTGCAATTACGATGATACCAGCTGTCTTGAAGAAGATCCCCTTCCATGGCTTGTGCGCTATATTGAACGACCCGAATGAGAGCAGAGCAAGCACCGGGAACGTGCCGAGCGTAAAGACAAACATCGTGAGAGAGCCTTGTGAAAAACTGCCTGTCGAGAGCGCATACAGCTGCATCGACTGCGTGAATCCGCACGGCAGGAAGAACGTTCCTATACCGATCAGTATAGGTGCAAGATAGTGATCCTTTTTACTTCCTTGCACGACATGTTTCGAAAAGAGCATTGGGAGAGTTAGTTGAAGTCTCTTAGTGAAGTGAAAAACGTCGAGAAGATTAATACCCAAAATAAGCATCACGAGCGCAACAATACTACTCAATACAACATTAGCCGTAAGCCCGAGATGAAGTGAGCTTCCAATCACTCCAACGAATCCGCCTAGAATGAAGAACCCTCCAAGACGTCCAATGTGAAATAGGACTGGCGTGCGCCATGTTCCTCCTTCTTTTGCCGAGCTTGCCGAAAGAGAGAGCACCAAACCGCCAACGATAGCGAGACATGAAGATACTGACGCTATAAGCCCTATCAGGAACGCTGTTCCGTAACTCACGTGCGAGCTGGTGATAAATGAAGTAAGTCCGGCTTTCTGTAGAAAAAGGAATCCAGCGATAAGGACGATTGCTGTCGGAATAGCATATGCAAAATCTACCCATCCCGACTGTGGTGCATTTTTCTCTACCGATATGACGTACCCGTGACTGCGCACCAACTTCGTCAATTCTTCTGCAATCTTTCCCGGCGCATCAGTAAAATCGCCTGTTACCGTCACCCGCTGGCCTGAAATGGACACCTGCACACTCTCAATATTTGGAAGTTCTTTAACTGTTTCTTCTATGAGGACGGTGCACGCCCTGCAGTGCATGCCGCTCACATGAAATACATATGTTGTGTTGTTGCTCATATTTTTTTTGTTTTAAGACGAAGTGAATTACCGACGACTGATACGCTCGACATGGCCATAGCAAATCCAGCAAACACTGGCGAGAGGAGCCATCCGAATACTGGATAGAAGAGTCCGCTTGCAAGCGGGATTCCAATGATGTTGTACGCGAATGCGAAAAAGAGATTCTGCTTGATGCCACGCATCGTAAATTTTGATAGGCGGATTGCTTTGACAATTTTTGAGATGTCACCATGAAGAAGTGTAATTCCGGCACTCTCTATGGCCACATCGGTGCCAGTTGCCATCGCAATACCCACATCAGCTTGTGCGAGCGCCGGAGCGTCGTTAATGCCATCCCCGGCCATGGCGACAATATGCCCCTGTGCCTGCAGCTCTTTTATCTTCTTTAGCTTATCTTCTGGCATAACTTCTGAGACAACTTCGTCTATGCCAACTTGCTTAGCAATGAAGTAAGCCGTCTGCGCATTGTCGCCGGTAAGCATAACGACGCGCACACCTAGCTTATGGAGACTCATAACGGCGTCTTTCGCCTCTGGCTTTATCGCGTCAGCCACGAGCACGATACCGAGCACTTTTGTAGAGGTTGCGAGAATGATAGGGGTCTGACCTTCACTCGTCTCACGCTCGATCACACTCATATCGAGCGTAAGCGACAGCTCTAGTGCAAGACGCTGGTTTCCCGCGTAATACTCCACACCGTCTATACTGCCATGCACCCCTTTTCCTTTCAGGACTTTGAAATCTTCGACCAATCGAGACTCAACTGAGTTAGCTTTTGCATATGCAACAATCGCACTGGCAATAGGATGCTCTGATTTATTCTCAAGAGATGCAAGTATGGAGACAATTTCTTTATCACTTTTGTCACTTTGGTTTTGTATAGAGATTAGTTCTGGCTTACCTTTTGTGACAGTCCCAGTTTTATCAACAACGACCACGTCTACTTTGTGGAGCTTCTCGAGCGTAGCAGCGTCCTTGATAAGGATTCCTTCTCTTGCACCCTTGCCGACACCCACAATAATCGCCGTCGGTGTTGCGAGCCCAAGTGCGCACGGACATGCGATTACTAGGACACCCACAAACGACACTAGCCCTAGAGAAAGAGCCTGCGCAAATCCGAGCGAAGATATTCCAAAAAGGAGCCAGGACCCAAGAGATAAGAACGCTATGACAAGCACTACAGGCACAAATACACTTGAGATTTTATCTGCTAGAGCCTGAATCGGTGCCTTACTGCCCTGCGCCTCTTCCACCATGTTTATAATATGGGCAAGAAGCGTTTCGGAGCCGACTTTAGTTGCCTTGAATGTAAATGATCCGGTGGTGTTTATCGTCCCTGCAACCACCGCGTCCCCGACGTGTTTCTCTACTGGTACCGGCTCGCCAGACACCATTGATTCATCCACATAGGATGAACCTTCCGTAAGGGCTCCGTCGACAGGAATCTTGCCAGCAGGCTTCACTATAATCAGGTCGCCATGCACAACTTGGCCCACAGGAATCTCTATTTCCTTGCCACCACGGATTACGAGGGCTGTCTTAGCTTGCAGTGTAAGCAGCTTCTCGATAGCATCGCCAGTTTTAATTTTGGCGCGTGCCTCAAGATATTTGCCAAGCGTAATAAATGCGATAACAACAATTGCCACATCAAAATACGTAACATCTACGTTCACATATGTACGTAACTGTTCGGAGAATGTCGTGACGATAGCGCTATAGAGAAAAGCAGCAGACGTGCCTATACCGATTAAAGTATCCATGTTTGCGGCACCATGCCGTATAAATCGGTAGAATCCAAGTAGATATGACTTGCCTACAACAAAGAGCGCATATGTCGCCATAAGCGCGAGCAGTATATTGAAAGAATCGTTTAGATACTGAGAGAGAGGCTCTATCGAACCAAACTCTGCGAGGATATTCCACGCCATGATGACGATTGCGAACGCAGCCATTGGTATGACGGCCATAAGTTTATTCTTCATGCTCGCAAGCTCTGCAAGCTTCTCGATCTTCGATTGACTGAGACCTAGATGAGAAGCGTGCTCGCTTTCAGACATTCCCATTTCACTCGCAGAATGCTGGGCTGGCGTGACGAGAGTGTATCCAAGCGGTTCAATTGATTTAGACATGTGCTCCATACTCACGTCAGCGTCGTCATAAGAGATCTTAACCGTCTCGGTACCGAAATTAACTTCTGCCGACTCAACGCCACCCACTTTTGTAAGTGATCTTTCGATGATATTCGCACAAGATGCACAATGCATTCCTTGTATCCGGTAGGTGTGAATAGACATATTATTTCCTTTTAAGTTTGTACACTTTCAACACCTCTTTTACCGCCTTACCTGTCTGACCAGAGGTCATCTGTTTGTGAACACAATGGTTCAAGTGATTTTCCATGAGAGTATCCTCGACACCAGAAAGCGCCTGCTTCACCGCAGAGCTCTGTGTAATTATATCAATGCAATACGCGCCAGTTTCAACCATCTCTTGCAGCCCACGTATTTGACCCTCGATTATCTTGAGTCTCCGAATGGCCTTTTGTTTACCATCATCATGTAAGTACTTCATATGTATATGATATACCCCTAGGGGGTATTAGACAACTATGCCAACCACTACAAACTATTACCCACTAAGACTTACCTGGAATCTCTGCCTTTCGTATTGTCTCGAGTACCTTCTTTACACGTAAAATGAATTCTTCATTGCCGACTCCTTTTTGGATATAGTCCAATACTCCATATTCTTTGACTAACTTCTGCCCTTCAATACTTAGGTCTTCATTCGTTAGAAAGACGATAGGAATATTCACCGTTACCGAGTGTGGCTCATTCTTTAATCTCTCGGCTGTTTGCCATCCATCCATGACTGGCATATTGAGGTCGAGCAAAATAAGATCGGGCTGCAGTCTGCGCGCCATCTCCCGAGCCTCAGCACCATCTTTTGCATACCACACTTCAAAACCTGCTCGTGCAAGTAGTGCCCCGAAGAGCTTGCGT
The DNA here is from genome assembly GCA_041664865.1 of Minisyncoccota bacterium. Lineage (GTDB taxonomy): Bacteria > Patescibacteriota > Minisyncoccia > Phycocordibacterales > Phycocordibacteraceae > C7867-001. Next base: position 1,365 of record JBAYJU010000029.1, on the reverse strand, counting down.
GTCGTCGGATCGTCGTCAGCAATTAAAATATGGGTCTTTTTCTCAGTGGTATCCATAATATTTTTTATTTTATCCTCCAACTTTATCAATGTATTCTCCGACTTTTCTCACAACGTCCCTGTATTCCCATTCACTCTTGATCATAAAGTCCAAAATCCCAAATTTTTGCGCCCGAGTAATCGTCGTAGAATCATGGGAGTTGCTCCACATAATGACTTTAGCATTTTTACCCCACTCATCTTTGCGTAGGTTTTCGAGGAAGTAAAAACCGTCAAAATTAGGCATGAGTACATCAACAAGCATAAGATCAGGATGCTCGTTAAATGCTTTATTCAATCCGTCCTGGCCATCTCTCGCCCTAAATGTAATGAATCCTTCGTGAGTAAACTTGTCCGATATACCTGTTAAGATAGCTATTTCATCTTCGACAATCAATACTTTTTTCTGCGGCATAATGTTTTTGTTTTTTATTCTTATTCCAATCTCCTGGAACCCTCTTTCTTCTTCATACCTTCAAGAGGTATTGTTACATAGAATGTCGACCCCAGATTTTCCTTTGATTTAAACCAGATTTTCCCTCCAGTCTTCTCTATTGTCGCTTTTATTATATACAACCCTAGGCCAGTACCATCGGGATCTTTGACGCGCGCGTTATCAGCCCGAAACAATTTCGTGAAAATCTTAGATTGTACATTTTCAGGAATGCCATAACCACTATCAGTAACTGTGACAAGAATATTAGAACCATCCTTTTTTATATTGAAGGATATACTCCCTTCTTGAGGAGTATATTTCACTGCATTTGAAAGCAGATTTTGGAAAATCATTCGGACGATTTTTAAATCAGCGTTGACAATAGGAAGATCTTTTTCAAAACTCATCTCTACCTGCAGCTTTTTCTCCTTAATTCTTATATCAAGCTCACTGAGTACGCTTTCTGCAACCTTATGAAGGTCTACTGGCTCAGGTTCAACTATGAAAACATCCAAATCAACCCTTGAAACATTTAGGAGAGCGTTGATAAGCCCGATCATACGATCGTTGGCATTCTTTATTTCTACAAGATATTCGCGCTGTTTTTCGTTTATAGGCCCAGCATCTCCATCGATGAGCATTCCAGTAAAACCCTTTAGGGCCGTAAGTGGTGTACGGAGCTGATGCGAAGCGATAGAAACGAATTCATCTTTTGCTACATCAAGGGCGCGTAATTCTTTGTTTGTTGATTCTCTTTCCTTAGCCACCACAGCAAGCTGTCTAGCCGTGACTTCCAGTTTGCGTCTGACAGTTTCCCTTTCCTTAGCAATCACCGCAAGCTGTTTAGCTGTAATTTCTAGCTTGCCTTTAATGGTCTCGTTTTCTTTTGCG
>JBAYJU010000028.1:0-7876 GCA_041664865.1 Minisyncoccota bacterium | reverse complement strand
TCCGGACCGGAAGCTTTGCCGCCCATCGTCTTGAGACGTGCGCCAGCTGGGCGGATCTTCGAGTAATCAAAAGCTATGTCCTTTCCGGAATACCATGTCGTGACTCCGAGAGTGAGAGCGTCGCACCAACCCTCTTTCGAGTCAGCAATCGTGTGTGTCGGCAGTTTCTTCCCAGCCTGCTTCATAATCTGTGGGAATTGCTCGACGTTCTGACTCTCCACCGCGAAGCCAACACCGCACCCCTGCATCGAGAGGTACATGATCTCAGCGAAATCACTAAGCTTGGTCGGAGCGATGAACGTGCAGTTATAAGCGCACGTATTGCAACGACGCGCAGGATCGCCGGCAAACTGCATGAGCCGCATCGAAGGCATCACCTCCTGCTTGAGGATAGCTGTGCGCACTTCGGTGTACTCCTTGTCTGTGAGTTTCTTGCCTAGATTTTCACGCATGAAACTTACATAGCGGTCGACTGTCTCAATCCACGTCTCACGCCTACCCTCTTCCGGAATCCATTTCGCATAAGTGCGAAGATATACGAATTCACCAAGCACGTTGCCCTCGAAGTACTTCTTACTTTCTTCGGCAAGCTTCCGAACGTGTTCTGGCACCTCGACATGCGTAGCACGCAGCTGCGCTCGCTTGTCGCGATAGAGGATGTACGCTTTTGCTGTACGCACATAATCATTGATGATGAGATATTTCTCTATTGAGTCCTGCATACCCTCGACTGTAGGCATGAAATTCTTGTATTTCTTCGAGAATCTCCCGAGCTCACCAGCTACCTGGTGAGCTACGAGTACAGCATCTTCCTGGCTACCCTCTTCTGCAGCCATCATCGCCTTCCATACTGCCGTGACAATCTTATCGAAATCAAACGGTACAAGCCGCCCATCGCGCTTCTCGATCTGTGGGATCATCTCGCGATAGCGAATCGTCTCTTTTGAAATCACTGCTGGCGGAATGCCAGCGACAGAAGTCATAGCGGTCTTCATACGGAGGGAAACTTTGGCGGACTTGGGCATACGGCAGTGAAATCTTAATAAATAATCGGCTCTTATCGGTAAGTTTACTCCTGCTCATGCGAAACGCACTGTGGACAGCGCCACTCTGAAACAATCGGGGTATTTTTCAACAAAAAAGTTGTGCCTGTCGCGATGCTGTGGTCGCGCGCGAAACCAGCATAAGTCTCAAGGACATATCTCGCAGGTGTCGATGGGTAAAAGACATCCGGGTAGGACGATGTCGCCACGCCTGTTTCCATCGATACGACTCCTATTTGTCCTTTTACATCAGGAGCAAGCCAGAAGATATCAATAGGCACGAGCATGTCTTTCATCCAGAAACCATACAAATCGTCTTTAGGGAACACAAAGAGCATTCCGTAGTTATCTGGAACGCTGTCTCTGCCACCAAGCCCGAGATCACGATCTGCTGTGGTCGTAGCTAGCTCGATTCTCAAGGACACGCCTCCAAATGTGGCAGTAGGTAACAGAGACGTCGCCGGCGGCGTCTCTGTCCTATAGAAAAACCACCCTGCCACACCCGCTACAACTACCAGAAGCACCACATACGCATACTGTCTCATGTGGCTAGTATGGTACCACCGCCAGCTACACGAAACATTCTTATGGTGGTATCCTTCTCTTGTAATTCTTAATGCCATGGATATACCAGACGACAAAGAGCGCGATCATAAGAAACTCGGCAAAGAACTCGATCTATTCGCCTTCTCGGACTCTGTCGGAAAAGGTCTTCCGCTCTTCACACCCAAGGGTTCAGTGATACGGCGCGAGCTCGAGCGCTTCATCGTAGACGAAGAAATTCGCCGCGGATATCTCCATGTCTACACGCCTGACATCGCAAAGCTCGATTTGTATAAAAAGAGCGGACACTACCCGCACTATAAGGATTCGATGTATGCGCCCATCGAGATAGACAAGGAGCAGTTCATGCTACGCCCCATGACATGCCCGCACCATTTCGAGCTCTACCTGCGCAAGCCTGTAAGCTATCGCGAGCTCCCGATGCGCATTGCCGAACTTGCGAAGCTCTATCGCTACGAGCAATCAGGAGAACTGATGGGTCTCCAGCGAGTGCGCACTTTCTGCCTTGCAGATGCCCATATCGTCTGCGCTTCTGAAGAACAAGCTGTCGAAGAGATTAGCAACGCACTCGATCTCATCGAGTACGTCACCTCCGTCTTCAATCTGAAGCTCGATGTGGATTATCGCTATCGCCTCTCGCTAGGCGACCGGGCAAACACAGAAAAGTACTACAAGAATGATGCTGCCTGGGAAAAAGGAGAGAGTCTCCTACGCAAACTCATGCAAGACCGCGGTTCGAAATTTGAAGAGGCGAAAGACGAGGCAGCCTTTTATGGACCAAAGATAGACATTCAGATGAAGAACGTAAACGGGAAGGAAGATACTGCCTTCACCGTACAGTACGACTTCTGCATGCCGGAACGATTTGACCTCACATACATAGGCGAAGACGGCGGGAAGCATCGAGCATTCGTAGTGCACCGATCATCAATCGGAGCCATCGAACGCATCATGGCGTTCCTAATCGAGAAATATGCTGGCGCATTCCCGCTATGGCTCGCGCCAGTGCAAGTGCGCGTGCTGCCTATAGCAGAACGGCATGCAGAGTTTGCACGTGGTGTTGTTGAAAAGATGAAATCCGCCGATATTCGTGCAGAAATAGATGACAGCAATGAAACGCTTGGGAAAAAGATCCGGGCTGGCAAGAGCGAGAAGATCCCGTATCTAATCGTTATCGGAGACAAAGAAGCCCAGCCCGACCAAGACCTAACAATCGAGAGCCGCGATGGAAACAAGTATGGATATACTGCAGACGTCTTCATCAAACAGCTACAAGAAAAAATCCGCTCAAGAAGCAGCGATCTGGTTCTTGGATAAGGCTCTCTGAACTATCTCTGCGTCTTCAAACGTATCTCGACCATCTCGATTTCTTCATAAATTCCACTGATCAGGTCGAGATCTTGAGCTTCAGCGAGTGTCACCCAGCGATGCTCTACAGCATCTTCATCAAGTATCACGTCGCCAGATACGTATGGCGCATAGTAGCTCAGCACTAGGACTGGGATTCCGTCTGGGCGGATGAAGGTGAGATCTAGCAAATACTGAACATCTCCCACCTCGACACCAACCTCCTCCATCACTTCACGCCTAAGTGTTGACCCAACTGCTCCATACCACTGCCCAGCATCAGTCGTCTGTGGAGTGTGAATGTAATCATCGACATTCAACCCGCCGCCAGGCACAGTCCATTGGCCCGGAAACGCCTTCTTATGAGGACTACGCTTCGTCACCAAGTACTTCCCCTCATCATTATAAATGATGCAAGTGATTGCAATGCGATGAAGTTCTTTGTCTTGTATTTCCATGTCCGAATATTATCACGACAACAACATCCGACACTATTGTTCAAAAAGGCCTGCACACTTGTGCAGGCCTTACGTTCTACCCCCATTCATTCCCCCATTCATTTCATTCAGCGACGGGCATATCATTGAAGTACAGCCCCCCGAACTTCCCAGTGCATTTCGGGCAACCCTTCTGCCACAATATGTGGTGGCGGTAGTGAAGCTTGGCCCGTGCACGGCAAATCCACTGACTTTGATTACACTCCAAGCAATAGATCAACGTCCACTCTTCGCCAAGAAGGGCCTGCGCGCACTCGGCGCAAACCGGTATTACCATTTCCCTCTTAATGGTTTCCGCATTGCCCATTGGCAGAGCAATGTAGTCCGACGCAGGGATTGCAGATGTATCTACACCAGGACCGTGATTCAGTCCACAATGCTCCTCAGCCAATCCCGCTAACAAGGCCAAACAATCCGTATCGTGCATACCTCCACCCCCTTACTTGTCTAAAGTTCAAAAAGCCCAAGAACATATCCTGATTTGACAATATACCTAAAAGTATGAATTAGCAAGTAATACCAAAGGCTCCTGACCTAGCTCGTCTCCGCAAAAACGAAAAAACCGCCGAAGCGGTTTCGTTTTTTGGCGGGCTACTCGGGCTTCAACTTTCTAGGGTCAAGCAACATAAGGCTATTCTAGCGCATCTAGAGCGACTTTTTTGAGGCACTCGGGTCGGTGGCTAATTTTCAAGTAACCCGACAAATCCGACACTTTTTGGACTTTAACAAAGTTCGGGGTGTAAAGACTTTTGCGACCTCTGTCGGCGAGCTGTCCTTGATCTGTAACGTTTTTAGACGAAAAGCCCGAACCTATTTACACTATTGACACTGTGGATAACTGTTGCTTGACTCATATCCTTGCGTCGCGTTATTATTACTAAGTACCTTGAAGTTTGTTAGTGTCCTTCTCCGTTTGTGGAGAGACGCATCCGCAAGTAATAGAGGCATACGGGCACCCATACCCCATCGCTGCTTCTCGGGTTCGTCGAAAGGATCTGGTCAACAACTCCCCAGGAAGAATCAGCCCATCGTGGCAATCATTCTTTCCTTGGAGAACGCCGGGTCGAGGAAGTCAGAGCTTAGATGCTCCGACTTTTTCGATGCGGCGTTTTCCGCTTTCGAAGTCACGCAATAACGCAGGTACGTTATTCGTAGCAACGACAACATGTCTAAACTCCAAATCAGTTATGTGCCTATCAACGAACTTAAAGAATCCGAATTCAGCGCCCGCATCCATTCAGACGGTGCGCTTGAACAACTTAAAAAATCAATCAAAGAACACGACATCGTCGATCCTATATTGATAAACATCGCCAAGGGTCGTGAGATGGTGATTATCGGAGGTGCGATGCGCGTCAAAGCGTGCAAGGCACTCAAGCATAAAACCATCCCCGTCATCCAGTTGAACATTCCTGATATCGAAAAGGAAAAGGCTCTCTGTATACGACTGAACGCCATTGGTGGTGAGTGGGATATCGACGCGCTCAAGGAATTCTCAGAAGACTTCCTACTTGATGCAGGCTTCGAGCCGGACGAGCTTGCTCTTCTCTATGGGGATGTGCTCGACACAGAGGAGGATGACTTCTCCGTTGAAAAAGCTCTCGCGGAAATCAATACGCCAATTAGCAAGACGGGCGAGTTGTATCAGCTCGGACCACATCGTCTTCTCGTTGGTGATGCTTCAAATCTTGAAGATGTGAAGCGCGTGGTAGGTGATGAGAAAATGGATATCGTTTACAACGATCCTTTCTACAACATCGGTCTCCGATACGATGTCGGCATAGGTGGCACCAAAAACTATGGTGGCTCGACGAAGGATTCGATGAGCGAATCGGCATACGAGGCGTTTCTCAAAAAGACGATGGAGAACGCACTCGCTGTCTCGAAAAAAGATGTCCACATCTTCTATTACTCCGACCAAAAGTATGTAACGCTCATCATGAAGCTATACGACGAGCTCGGCATCAATTTCAAGCGCACTTGCATATGGCTCAAGGGAATAAGTAACCCGACTCCTCAGGTCGCGTTCTCGAAAGTCTACGAGCCGATAACGTACGGTGTTCGCGGGAAGCCGTGGATCAATCCGCAGTTCCGAGCCTTCCATGAGGTTCTGAACAAGGAAATCACGAACGGTCATCGCGTCATAGACGAGTTCTACGACATGATCGACGTGTGGGCAGTGAATCGCTTGTCCGGACAGGAATATGAACATCCCACACAAAAGCCAATTACCCTACACGATAAGCCGATCAAACGCTGTACCCAGGTGGGCGGAAATCTCCTCTCGCTCTTTGGCGGTAGTGGCGGCGAGCTCATCGCGGCAGATCAACTCAAGCGCAAGGCCTTCTTGGTCGAGAAGGATCCGATATTTGCAGACCTCATCAAACTCCGATATGAACGCTACTCTGGCAACACTGCAGTCAAAATCGGCTAAGGGCACAATCTGGCAGATTGGGAATCATCGTATCGCCTGCGGAGACGCTCGAGACACTGAACTCTTGCGCCGTCTCTTCAATGGTCAGAAAGCAAAGGCAGCGATTTGTGATGTGCCGTACGGAATATCCTACACAGCTTCTAAGCTCGGGTTTGCAGATATCCTTGTGAAGAAAGATATTGCGAACGATGGCATTACAGATGAGCGTGAGTACGCGAAGTTCAACGAGGAGTGGCTTTTGGCACTCATCCCGCATCTGGCCACCAAGAATGCTGTCTACGTATTCAATTCCGATCGCATGATCTTCGCGCTTCACGAAGGATTCAGGCGCGCAGGCGTTCGGTTCGCACAGCTTATTGTGTGGGTGAAAAATCAACCGGTCATCGGGCGCATGGATTATCTTCCGCAACATGAGCTTATAGCCTACGGTTGGTACGGCACACATAAATTTATGCGTGCGAAGGATAAGTCCGTCCTCTTCTATCCACGCCCGCATAAGAGCAGGTTCCATCCGACACAGAAGCCCGTCGCGCTTGTGAAAAATCTTGTTCTAAACAGCACGCGCGTAGGAGACATCGTCTTCGATGGATTCCTCGGCGCTGGTACTACGGCACTCGCGTGCGAGGAAACGAAGCGCATCTGCTATGGTGTTGAGCTCGACTCAGAATATTGCGACGTTCTGGTGAGCCGCTTTGAGGACAGGTACGGTATCAAGGCTGTTAACTCTGATTGTGTATGAAAGACGATGACACAAAAAAGAAACTTCTTGAGCTCATCGAGCAGGGCGCACCAATCGCAAAGGCGTGCAAGAAAGTAGGCATCCATCGTGATACCTTCTATGAGTGGAAAAAGGACGATGGCTTCGGAATCGCCGTTGCACATGCGCGACTTTACTGTCTCGCAGAAACAAACGACGCGGCTGAATACTGGATGCACGCATGGGTGCGCCAAGGCGATAAAAAGTCCGTGTATAAGTGGCTCGACTCGCAGAACCCGATGTTTATGCGAGACGCGGTCAAGATCACGTTCAGGGATGACGGTCCGACTCTTGATGAAGACGCAGTTCCTTCCGGCTTTACCAAAGAAGACTTCTTTATGGTTCTAGGGGCACACGAGCTCAGTGGTATGAACAGTTTCAACATCGAGGGTCTCTCCAAGAATCTTAAACGCGAATACTCGGCGTGGAAAGAAGCGAACCGTAATCGAGTGCCAAATGGATGGCCTGAAGATAGTCGTTAAACCTCGATTCTCATTGTCCATTCCGCAAGTGCGAAGTTGTCAGACGTTAGTCCCGACTGCAATCCAGAGGCTAACCACTCTGTTTGTGTAGTCTGAATTCGGTCTTTCTTTTGACGTTTGAGCTCGACGAAGATTGTGACGCTTTCTTTCCAGAGCAATAAGTCCCAACAACCGCCGAAGCGGCCCGTCTTCTCGCGGAGCGACTCTACAAGTTGTGCTTGAGGGATCGGAAGTTCAACCGGATCGACCACATCTGGCAAACCGACTCTGAATTTCCGTCGATACGAATCGACCCATACACCAGTCCAACCATGCGATTGGAATAGACGCAAAACGGCGAGCTCCGCGAATAAGGGCTCGCCGTTCCAATCGATGATTGCTTTTCCATTATAGGTGTTTGATATGGGTGAACCACTCCACCCCTTGAATTCAAAAAGGTATTTCTGTATCGACACTTGTGTGCCTGAAGACAGCGAGAATATCTCGCTCTCAACTTTGTATTGCTCTAAAAAGCCAAGATTACCCGCTTGGCCGGATTGGACGGTTTTCATTTTCTTGGACGGGTTTAACTGACGGGATACAAAAAGCTCCCCGCCAGGCGGTGGCTTGCGCCACCCACCTCGAGTTTCCCCGAGGGACCGTCCAAGGTGCTCCTGACGAGGAGCTTTTTACCTTGGACGGTGTTTTGTGCCATGCCCGTGAGGGTTTAGGCACGTCTATTCGGTTGTTAAAGAATGATAGCATTTTTGGCT
>JBAYJU010000027.1:0-9461 GCA_041664865.1 Minisyncoccota bacterium | reverse complement strand
GCTTGAGGACAATATCGCCGCACTCGTAAAAGAGAGAGGCTTCGATGGCATCGATATCGATTTCGAGGGAAAACTCTACGAAAGCCGTCCGTATTTCTCGCTCTTCTTGCAGGGACTCTACGCGCGCATGGGGAAAAAGCTCGTGTACTGCGCCATCGAGCCGCGTACGCCGCCCTCATCGGCATTCGATGTTATCCCGAAGAAACTGCAGTATGTGAACGATTACACGGTCATCAACAAATACTGCGACCGCGTGGAGATTATGGCGTATGACCAGGGTGCGACCGATCTCCGCCTCAATGCCGCCGCAAATGGCGTTCCCTATATCCCCGTCTCCGACCCCAAGTGGGTGAAGAAAGTCGTGACGCTCGCATCCGGATTCATTTCAAAAAACAAGATTCTCATCGGCGTGCCCACCTACGGCTACGAATACGAGGTGATGCCGCTCTCGCGAGGATATCGCTATAAAATGCAGTGGGCATTTAATCCCGGCTACGCTTTACAGCTGGCAGCCGACCTCGGCATCACGCCGACCCGCAATTCGGCTGGCGAGATGAGTTTCACTTACACACCGACGACCACTCCCCAGCTGGCAAGCGCCGTTCCCGACCCGCGACACATTGTGTGGTGGAGCGACGCACAGGCCATCAAAGACAAAATCCAGCTTGCCCGCGAGCTTGGCGTCCGCGGCGTGGCGATATTCAAAATAGACGGAGGACAAGACCCGAATATTTGGAGCGTACTTCCGAAAAAATAAATTTGGTGACCCTTGTTAGAGCTGATTGGAATCAGCTTATCATAGAGATGGATAGCTGGCTTATATTCGGTCGGTCATTAGAGCAGGAACGCAGTTAGTCTCGTAGGTACTGCCATTGGGGATTAGAAGCGGCGACGCGCACTCATAAACGGGATCCTATTGGTTATAAACACCCTCTGTTGTAAGGGTATTGACTATATGGTAAATACGCGCTACCTTTACCAACAATGACATACAATAAAGAAACAGTGAAAAAACTTCCAGAAAAGCGTGAGCGGTTCAAGCGGTTGGCCACATCTCGAACGAACGAGGTATTAAAGCGTCTTCAAGTACTCGCAAACTGTTCCAATAGGAGTGCCTATGATTACTCAGAAGAAGAGATCAACAAGATCTTCTCTACCGTAGATAAGGCTGCGCGCGATGCAAAGGCAAAGTTCTACTATCCCAAGGAAAAAATTAGCTTTAAGCTTTGATATATGTCTATTACACGAACCAAGAGGATCGATATAACGCCGGACAGAACTCTATTCCCAAAAATCGGACAGACGGGTTATACCGCGGGACAAGCTCTATCCGAGCTTATCGACAATTCAATCGACGTGATCAATCCGAAGGTCGGGAAGGTTTCTATAAATATCAAAATAGATAAGCAGAAGGGTGTAATCACGGTGGAAGACGACGGACTCGGTATGTCTGAAGATGTCGCAGCGAATAGTATCAAGATTGGCAGTTCTCGGAAGCGTGAAGGAGAACTCGGTCAATTCGGTATTGGTCTCAAGGCATCCTGCATGAGTCTTGGTGGCAAGTTCACCCTTGAAACTTCACCGCAGAATAGCAAGGAAGAGTATGTCCTTGTGTTTGATGAGCAGGACTTCTTGTCAAAGGGTAATTGGAACGATTTTGAGATTCAGATAAAGGATGGGACCGATAAAGGTAAGTCATTCACTCGTATCAAGATAGAGAAATTGAAAATAAAGTTCTACCCAACTTTTCTTGAGGTTCTGAAGAAGCATCTTAGTGAACGTTTCAGCCCCTTTATTGCGAATAAGGAGGTTGAGCTCAAACTAAACGGTGACAAGATTCGAGCTGAAGGAGCCGATATATTTCCAGATAGCAGAAAAGATTTCTCTATAACACTCAGCAACGGCGATGTGGTAAAGGGTTGGACGGGAATCTTGAAGGTTGGTTCAGTCGAGAAGAGTGGTTTTAACCTCTATAGGAATAAACGTCTCATACGAGTCCATGAAAAATTGGGCTATGTTTACCACCCTTCCAAAATGGCAATAACTGGTGAGATCCACATGAATACTCTTCCGGTCACGATTAACAAACGAGAGTTTGAAACAGAGAACGAGTACTACATAGAATTCTTCCAAAAGTTTAGTGAGTACCTCAAGCCTATCCTTGCAGAGGTTCAACAGAGACATCAGGAGGAAAAGATTAAGGACCTACCGAGGGAACTCAAAGAGACGCTGAAGGATAACCTCTTGAAGGCACTCAATAATTCTGATGAGCTTAAGGAACTTGCGTTTCCAGGAGCTGATTCGAAAAAAAGAAATGAGAAAGGCGAACTGTCTGAAATGGAAACACGCGAGAGTCATGAAAACGAAATAGCAACCATTGAGGACGAACCAGTCTCTGAAAAGAATAGGACACCCAAAAAGACTTCAGAAAACAAGGCCCGATTCATTACAATTGCAGGACAGCGTTTCCGTTTCGATTATCAATGGGGATCATTGGAGGAATCGGTCGCTAAAGAGGCCTATCTCGACAAAGACAAGAATACGATAATGGTAATCCTGAACCAGAACTACCGTATCCTAAGGGTTCTTCAGAAGCCTGATATTTTCTATCACGCGATATTCCTTACAGAGGGAATTGTTGAAGTATTTCTTCGTGAAAATAATCAGTCCCTAGATAAGGTAGTTGGCTTACGGGATACATTGGTTCAGAACCTCGCAGACATAATGTCTGAAGACGTTGCCGAAGATGTAGCCACCAAGGATTCGCATATTCTTACGGCCCAGACCTATCTTCTAAAAGCTGAGCCGGAAAATGTTGCTCTCAATGAGAACGAGCGTCAGGTACTTGAAGGCAGGCTCGAAAATGGTCTTACGTATCAACAAATCGCAAATGAAATGCACGTATCGAGACAAAGAATTGAACAATTGTTTAAATCAGCTCTCAACAAGATAAATAAGATCCACAAAATTAAGCCCAAAGCTGGTAAAGTCATTGATACCGTCGACAAAATCGCCAAGCAAACGGAAATGGAAATGAAGGAGAAAGAAGCAATCCAAAACATCGTCGAGAATACAGCAGCCACCTACAGCGTTGACGTGGACGATCTTCTTAGTTCGAGTAGACAAGCATTTCTGATTCTTCCAAGGCACACGATTATCTATCTCCTTCGCAAGGAGCTTGGCCTCTCATTCCCGAAGATAGGTAAAATAATGGATCGAGATCACACTACGACCATGTATGCGTATCAGAAAATACAAAATCTTATCGAAAAGAGGACCTAGATATTTTCTGAATGATTGAGTGGATACCTACTGTATATATGAAAAACAAAGCTGACAGATTTACAGGCGAGTACCACTTAGTGCAGGAAAAGTATAGAAACTTTGCTGAGGCCATAAAGGGCATCCTGAACCAACTCTTGGCGGACACAGATATCAAGATTTATGCAATTACTGCTCGCGCGAAAGATCCGGTAAAGCTACGGGAAAAGATAATAACTAAGGAAAAGGAAGGTACAAAATATACTGCTCTCACTGATATTGAAGATCTTGCTGGTGTACGTGTAGTTCCGTATTTGGAAAGTCATAAAAAAGAGATAGCCGGCTTGATTTACACAGAATTTGAAGGTGCCGATCCTAAGTTCGAAGACAAAAGCAAACTTAAAGGATATAGAGGGACACACATAATTCTGAGCCTTAATCCAGAGCGAGCGAAGCTCCCCGAATATCGTCGTTACGCAGGTTTAAAATGCGAAGTACAAATATCGTCCGCCCTTTATCATACGTGGAATGAAATTGAGCATGACATCGTATACAAGCCGGGTAAGGATCGAGAAAAGCTGAAAACACTGGGGTTAGATGAGATTGAAAAAGATTTCGAAGAGATAATGTCCTCTCACATAGACCAAGCCGCCATCCATTTTGATCATATTGTTAAGAAACACAAGGATATTCTAAAAGCGGGAAGGATATTCTTTTCCGATTACCTGACGGACATAAGAAATGCGACATCAAATGAGCAGCTACTTTCTTTTTTAGAAATAGCGGATCGCTTTTCTCACAAAAGACAATTGGATTGTATAAAAATGGTTGAAGCGACCATCACACTTAATGAATTGGAGCCGCAGGTGATCGGTGCAATTGGTCCCGAGAAAATTTACGGTAAAAAGCAAGAAGATATTTTAAAGAAGTGCGGTGCAATTCTCGGTCATTTCCAGATACGGTATTCGGATACTCCGAAAGTTCTAGAGTTACTGCTCGTACTTAGTCAGAGTTCTTATCAATCAGTTAGTACTGACGCAATGAATGCGCTAAAAGAGCTAGTCTCATATAACAGTGTATTTATAGATCAATACAAAACTATCTTTCCTCAACTGAATGCTTTGAAATTTATCCAGCAAATTCTCCCCAAAAATAGAGCGAAAAACTTTAAATTTATCCTCACAGTTCTACGCGAAATCCTTTCTACAAGTACAGAGGCTACTTTCTCAACGAAAGTTGATGAGCTGACATTTCGGTCAGGGGCACTTGCTCCGAACGAGAACCTAATACGTTTGCGTCGGGAAAGCATAGATTTTGTGGTCGAAATATTAAAGAAAACTAAAAACCTGAAAGAACGCCTTGAACTGGTAAGAATATTAGCCGCAGCGCTATACCCACCCACTAGCGGTGCTGGTGGAGACGAACTCATCGCAATGTTAATTGAAGATAGTAAGTTAATTTCTAAGATCTTTCAACGGTTAATTATTCCAAAAGGAAAGGTCAAAGATTATGTTCTCGCCTTGGAAATTGAGGAAGAATTAAATCGCCTCCTTAGAAGTAAAAACTTTGACACGGCGGAAGTAAAACATCTGTACGATCGCCTCCAAAAGGATCCTGAATACAACACTTTTTGTACATTGGTTGGAGATATACGAAAATATAAGACACCAGACGAAGATTGGACGGTGGCTGAAAAACGTCGAGCTGAAGATGTGAAAAAACTGGTTGAGAAGACGAACAAAAGAGATTTAGACCTCTGGCATGCCCAATTAATAAACTACATTCGGCCCCTTAAAGAGGGGGCAATAGAGGAATGGCAGTATTCCTCACTCAAGACCTATATTGCATGGCTTGTGAAAGAAAAGCCTGTAATTGCCACGGAATTATTCAAAAAGGCACTTAAAACGAATTCGAACTTGGCTACCAATATTTTTGTCACTGCTTTCTTGGATGCATTACGGAATGCCGGCCAAGTGGCAATATGGGATGAGTTTGTTAACGAAATCACAGACAGAAAATTGCCCCACCTCCTTAATTCACTGGTTTATTCTCTGAATTTACGTAAGGAACAATCACTTAGAAATATTCGACCCAAAGACATTGAGCTGCTTAAGAAAATTGTCCGTTCTGTAAAGCCATATGATTTTGGTAGAGATGATGACTTCTTGTTAAGGCATGCACTAATTGGTTCCCTCACTCGACTTTTCGTTAAAGCTCCTCGTCTAATGGAAGTTTTGATTGTCGAGGAAATTGACAAGCATCCTAATATGGCGCACATCTATTTTAACGAGCTCCCCTTCGCATCTCATCGTGGTTGGATGAACTTAAATTCATGGACACCAAAGGGAAAAGAATTTATGGCTAGTCAACTCGTTGAATTAAAATCTTTAGATTGGCACAATCAAGAAATGCTCTCAGAAATGTTCGAACCATCTCTCAAGCCAATACTTAAGGTCATTAGAAAACGGATTGCTAAAGACAGTAAAAAGAAAAGAGACGGGATGCACTATGAAGCCATCCCATATCATTTCAACCCTGATCTCCAGCGACACATTTCTACGCACAAAGATTATACGAATGAAATGGGAAATTGGCTCATAGCCATGACATCCACATGGAGCAAATATAATAGGGACGTTGCACACTTCATCCAAACGATAGGAGGCGCCTCATATCAGGTAATATTGCGCGAATTGATATCAAAGGGCGACAAGAAAAGCCTAAAGAAAGCTTCGTATGCTCTCGAAGGAATAGACGAACCTGATTTTGGTCTTTGTATGGAAATAACAGAGAAAACTGACGACAAAGACATTTTAGATCGTGTTAGTGGAAGAATGTATGCAACAGGAGTGGTTAGCGGAGAAGATGGACTCGCCAGAGCAATGGAGAAAAAAGCTCAATCTCTGGATGTCTATACCCAGTCTAAAAATAAACGAGTGAGAGATTTTGCTAAACGAATGAAAAAACACTTTGAGGAAAATGCGGCTCGCGAACACAGAGATGCGATAGAAAGGAAACGACGTAGGGAGCTTGACTTCGGGAGTTAATAACACGAAAGCCGCGATGGAATGTGCTTCGCGAAAGAGAGCGAAAATGATCTATAATTTGATTTATTGATTCTTATCAAATATGCCTAAAGGTGGAAAACGACCAGGAGCAGGAAGGAAACAGGGGTTCGCAGCAAAGAACGCGGAGGAGGCTAGGAGCATTCTTTCGGCGATGGTTATGAAGGAAATTAAGCCCATTGGCCTAGCTCTCATCAGGAAAGCCAAGAAGGGCGATATTTCGGCTGCTAGAGAGCTGTTTGTGAGAAATGGGGTCAGTCACCATTCCTTTCGGAATAACACCACGGGGACCGCGAGTACGCTTATCGAAGCTTGCAGCTTCAGTACACCTTGCGGAGATTTTGCCTCAGGAAATCGCAAAGTATGCTCGCAAGGTTTTCGATTCCCCGACGCAGTGTCTCCCAGACACTGCTTGGGGTCACAAATGCGAAAACCGCCTTGCGGCGGTTCGCATTTGTGACCCCACGGGGAATCGAACCCCGATTTACGCCGTGAAAGGGCGCTGTCCTAACCGTTAGACGATAGGGCCTCACGCTGTTCGGCCATACATCTGTCGCCTCGTTCGGGACAAATCTCATTTGTCCGCTCGTTTGGCTAGGCTGTAGGGCCGTGTAGAAACCTTATCATTTTCGCCCCGAAATGCTAGGATATTCGGGACCGGAGAGGTGGCAGAGTGGTCGAATGCACATGTTTCGAAAACATGCAGGCCTGTAAGGGTCTCGGGAGTTCGAATCTCCCCCTCTCCGCAGTTTTGAAACGCAGTGTAGAAACTGTACCGTTTCCATAAAAAATCGCGTCCTTTCGGACGCGATAAAAAGAGCCCTCCTTCCGACGCTTGCGGCGTCTACAAGAGCGCGCACACTTGCAGGGTCGAATCGGATACCCTCTTCCGGTACTCCTCCGGCGTACAGATGCGAAGCGCAGCATAGGAGGCGGCGGCTTCTCCGAGATGCGCGTAATGCGCAGGCCGACGCTCCTTGAGCGAGTGCAGTTTCCCATCGCTCCCGTAGATGCTCACATCCTTGGGACGGAACCGCTCTGGGTTGAACACTGGCACCACCAGGATAGTGTGAGGAGGAGCCCCTACTGCTTCGGCAATGCGTTCTTCGAGCACATCGAGTTCCGCGTGATTCTTCTTCTGCAGCATGGGAAGCTGTGTGAGTCGCCCCATTTCTCCAGGACCAACCTCGAGGACATGGATGCTCTTCTGGACGACGCGTGTTTCCTGGGCAAATCCCGCGGGCCGAATCGAGATGGCCTCGCGGAACATTCTCCGTTCGCGAAGAAATTGGTACAGATCCCTCACGACAGGATCCTTCGATGCATACATGAGCCCGATGAGTTCGGCGTCCACCATCGGCTGCAACCGGCAGGGATCGAGCTCCCCGCACAGAATGAGATGGTACACCGCCTTGTGGAACATGCGCTGCGCTATCACGAGGGATTTGCGCAGATAGACCTCCTTGTACATTTTCATGTAGAAGGTCTGCAGGTCCGCCGCGTGGTCCACCACCTTCTCGTCGACCGCTACGGTACCATCCACGAAATACACATACTCGCGAAGATACTGGATGGCGACTGGCCGGCTGAGCAGGGTGTAGAACCCGTCGCGCTCCAGATAGTCGAGCTTTTCCGTACCAAGGTTCTTGTCGTGCACACCGAGGTACAGCGGATTCGACCGGTCGGCGAATGACTCCACGAGCGAGGGGTTGACATCGCAGTCGGCGATAGCCCGTCGCAGGTTTCCACCATGAATCATCTCGAGAGTCATCTCGTCGTCATCGAGCGGGAGGAAGTCCTCCGTCACATGCGAGAAGGCCGGATGGCCGATGTCGTGGATGAGCGCGTACACGGCGAGCGCGTCCGCCTCCTCCTGAGTGATGGAGCCCTGCTGTTTCCACTGACGAGCGCGAACGAGCGTCGCGGCGTACGCACCGAGACAGTGCTCGTAGCGCGTGTGGCGCGCCGCCCGGAAGACGAGACTGGTCATGCCGAGCTGGCACTTCCCCGCGAGCGCCTGAAACTCCCTCGTTTCGACGATGGGCAGCACCGGCCGCAGGTTGATGATGCCGCTGATGGGATCAGCTACGACTTTGGGAGGCTTCACTTTCTGCTCCTTCCCGCACAGTGTGCGATTATTGGTCCAGCGCTATCCTACGCCCGCAACTCCCCTTTCACAAGCGGATTGCAACCACGGGAGAAATGTGGGACGCTTTAAGGAGCAGCACCAGAAGCCCCACGAAAGGAGAGCCCTATGAACGGCCTTCCGGGACTGTGGAACCGATGGATGGAACTTCTCGATGAAGCACTCGAGGAGGAGCCGAGCGAAACCGGCTCCACGGAGTCGCAGGAGTAGTCTTGCGGAGCAAACGGATGGCGCGACCACAAGTCGCGCCATTTCCATATATCTTGAGTTCTGCTCTACTCCCCCTTCCTTAGCGACCAACCACTTCCCGGGCCGTGCGCAACCATGAAGAGCAGTCCTGCAACCAGGGTCAGGTGATCAACGAAGAAGCCGAATTCAGTCTGGCTCGAGGCCCACAGAGACGGGCCGTGGAACATGAAGGTGAGAAAAAGAATATAGGGCACGAGAATGAGTGCTGTCTCGGAGAAGAACACGCCCATGATGAGCGCGAGGCCTGCAAGAGTTTCGAAGATAGCCGCGAGCCACGCGAGCACAAGCGAGAATGAAAGCCCGACCGAGGCGATGTACACAGCGGTTCCATTCATGTCGGTAAACTTGAAGTAAGCGGCCATAAGAAGCATACCGCCCATAATCACGCGCGCGATGAGGAGCCCATACAAATTCCAGAACGGGTGTCGAGCAATTGCGGTTAACATAGAATATCAACTGGTTATATGGTAAAGCTGGACACTATTTTAACAGCGTCTCGGCGGGTCTAGGGGAGGAATCCACAAGCGAGATATGGTATAGTCTTCCCCACGCGCGGTTAGCTCAGTTGGTAGAGCGCTACATTGACGTTGTAGATGTCGGGGGTTCGAATCCCTCACCGCGCACAGAAATAAACGCCGAACGCGGCGAGCGGATTATCCGTGACCGAGCCCTGCGCACAGAAATAACAAAAACTTGATTTCGTGCTATAACATTACCTAATGCGACCGAAACGCCACTCG
>JBAYJU010000026.1:0-11222 GCA_041664865.1 Minisyncoccota bacterium | reverse complement strand
TTTTTGTACGCCGCGCCTGCGGCAGGGAGAAATGTGTAATAATTTATTACGTCAGTCATGAAAAAAATCAGCACATTCCTAAACACACTGCCGATTCCTACCGGTCTATTCGCGGTAGCTCCGACAGTCACGCTTGCGTCTGTGCCTCATATTGGTGAGCAGCAGATCTACCTATCGCAGATTCCACATACAGGTCTCGGTCTTTGGTCGTCCAGCACAACTATCTACTGGATGGCTCTAGTCTGCCTCGCACTCGCTGTAGCATATTTTATACTCTTCTATATTGCGCCGCTGGTTAACCGTTCCATTCGCGATTTCGCTTCGCGGATTTCATCTGTGCTAAATACTCAAGAACTTGCGCCGGTGCGTACGATTCCCACGACGTATCCGTATATGGCTCCGCAGAAAAGCTCTGTGATGCAGGACGTGGTGCCAGAGGCGTCTAATGGATATTCGTCGTATGACGGCTTCAAGTCCTTCGCGCGTAGCGGAGCTCTCTCGATTGACGATATCGTGAAGGGTCTTTCGAACGGGCCAGCGACAAAGGCCGTCTCACCAAGGGCTCCAGAAATGAAAATGAATGTCGAGCCGATATATGAAAATGTGGAACCAATCTATAATCTGATTGCTGAAAACGCTCATATATCCGCACAGCCAGCCGATGCGCATGGAGACGTGCGAGGGCTCGCCTCTGCGATTGTTGGTGGAGATCGTGCAGCGGTGTTCTCAGGGTTGCGCCAGCACGTGCGTGGTGGCGGGTCGCCAGAGCGTTTCGTATCATCGATACTCAATATCCTCGATGATATCTACCGTTCGCGCATTGATGGTGCGCCATGCGATGCTGCGGTCTCGCGTATTACAGCACGTCTTGATACTCCAACTCTGGAGAAGCTCATAACAGCTCTCACGACTGGTATTGATTCAAGCTACACAGACAAGATGACTGGCGCTAAGCTCGCGCTCACTCGCGCGCTCGCAGTGCTCGGAGCATAACTCTCACAAATCATAACGCTTTCAGCTCCTCGATAGCGATTGAGGGCTCGCCG
Source organism: Minisyncoccota bacterium (assembly GCA_041664865.1). Lineage (GTDB taxonomy): Bacteria > Patescibacteriota > Minisyncoccia > Phycocordibacterales > Phycocordibacteraceae > C7867-001. The sequence continues at coordinate 10,176 of JBAYJU010000026.1, read as the reverse complement.
TTCCTCACGGTGACTTTGCCCTTGATGAGTAGGCATGTGTCTGGAGTGACGAGTGCGACGTGCTCTTTGAATAATTTTGGGAATATGACGGCCTCGATTGAATCAGTCGTGTCGGCGACAGTGAGGAATGCCATCTTTTCACCACTCTTGGTGAGTATCGTGCGCACGACCGATACGAGCACTGGCAGTATGAGCAGGGTGCCAGTCTTTGGGTTTTCTTTAATTTGTGCGATCGTGGTGCCGGCCTTTTTGGTAATTTCTTTATGTGCATCGAGAGGGTGCCCACTCACGTAGATGCCGAGTAGCTCTTTTTCCCACGCTAGCTTATCGAGAAGCGATACCGGCGTACCTACTGGGAGCTTGAGCGGCGGATGTGCCATAAGCGCGCCGAAGAGCGACTCTTGTGGCGCTACGGCAGTAGCTTCTCGGTGGAACGCGAGCATGGTCTCGATGTTCCCGAGCAATGTGCCGCGACCACCCTCGTCTGGGGCGAGCGAGTCGAGCGCGCCGCATTTGATGAGCGATTCGAGTGATTTGCGATTGAGGTTTTTCGAGCTGATGCGAGATAGGAAATCAGAAAGGGAAGAGAATGCGCCGTTGGCTTTTCGTTCAGAAATAATCGCTTCGGAGATGCCCTCGCCGAAGTTCTTGATTGAGGAGAGACCGAAGCGTATTGATTGGGGTTCGCCGCTCGGCATTCCTGTCTCCGGGTACGCAATTTCTTTGCTAAGAAATTGCTCAGTCCTCGCCTCGTCAGTCTGCGGGGCCCCTTCGACAGAAACGCCTTCGCGGCGAATTACCGTGAACACACTGCCGCTTTCATTCACGTCTGGCGGAAGGACTTGGATGCCCATGCGCTTTGCCTCTGCGACGAAGATTGCGATGGATTCGGTGTCGCCAGAATCGGCGGTGAGAAGTGCAGTCATGTATTCGACAGGGTAGTTTGCCTTCATGTAGGCGGTCTGGTATGCAACCTTGCCATAGCTCGCTGCGTGCGCCTTGCCGAAGCCATACGCAGCGAACGGTTCGATGAGTGACCATATTTTCTCGGCAGTGCCCTTCGATAGTTTTCCGTATTCGGCGAAGCCCTTCATAAGTTTCTCTTTTTCCGCCTGCATAACTGCAGGAATCTTTTTGCCCATAGCTTTGCGTAGCGCGTCTGCCTCTAGCCACGAGTAGCCGCCAAGAGTGATGGCAGTGAGCAGGACGTCATCCTGGTAGACGATGATGCCGTACGAGAAATCTAGATAATCCTTCATGCGCGGATCGAGGTATTGGATGAGGCGCGGGTTGTGCTTGCGCTCGATGTAGCTAGGGATGGTCTCCATCGGGCCAGGGCGATAGAGCGCGACCATCGCGTTGATGTCGTGGATAGTCTCCGGCCTCAATTCTTTGAGCCAGCGCGTCATGCCGGAACCGTTCAGCTGGAAGACTCCTTCGGTGTCGCCGCGCGCGAGCATCTCGTATGTTTTTCTATCGTCGATTGGGATATTCTCGATGTCGACTTTTATTCCGCGTGTATCTTTCACCATCGCGACGGTGTCGGCTAGGATGGCGAGGTTCTTGATGCCGAGGAAGTCGAATTTGAGGAGCCCGACGCCGCCGTCATCGGTTATGGAATACATGTCGTATTGCGTGATTGGTTTGCCGGTGCCCTTCGGGTCGGGCTGGACTGGCGACCACTCGATGAGCGGTGTCGGCGAGACCACGACACCAGCGGCATGGACGCCAACGTGTCGCACACAGCCCTCTAGGCGCCGTGCGAGATCAATGACCTCATGCACATCGTCGTCTTCGTCGTAGAGCGATTTCAGATCTGGTTCGAGCTCAAGCGCATGCTCAATCGTCATCGGGAATCCTTGCGAGCCCATCGGGATGAGCTTCGCGATTCTGTCGCCGGTCGAGTATGCGTGCCCGAGAGCTCGTGCTACGTCGCGCACGGCCGCTCGCGCCATCATTGTGCCGAAGGTGCCTATTTGCGCGACGTGGTCCTCGCCATATTTGCGCTTCGTATATGCGACCATATCGTCGCGGCGATTATCGGCCATGTCCATATCTATATCTGGTGCTTTTGGGCGAAGCGGGTTGAGGAATCGCTCGAATGGAAGCTTGTAGAACAGTGGGTTTACGTTTGTTACGCCGATGAGATAAGCAACGAAGCTGCCGGCGGCCGAGCCACGGGTGGTGGTGAGGATGCCGTCGCTCTTCGCGAAATTCAGGAGGTCTGCGACGATTAGGAAATACACAGCGAATCCTTTGGTGATGATGATGTCGAGCTCGTACTCGATACGGTCAAGTACCTCTTTCGTTTCTTCAAGCCCGCGCGTATTGATGCCCGCATATGTCTTGGAGCGCAGTTCTTCGTTGTGATCTTTGTATCCCAGCGATACTGGCATGTGAGGGAATATCCATTTATTAATTTCAATAGAAATGTTGCAACGGTCGGCAATCGCGCGCGTGTTGTCGATGGCTTCTGGTGTGTCTTTGAAAAGTGCTAACGCCTGTTTTTCGTTTATGAATGAGAAGTCTTCTTGCTCATTGCGGCCGTGGCCGCCCTGGCCGATACGGCGCAGAATCTCTGTCGCTTCTCGGTCGTCTGGGTTGATATAGTAGACATCGTGCTGGGCGACGATTGGAGTGTCGCTCTCTTTGCCGAGCGCGATGATCTTCTGCATGAGCGTCTCGTGGCCCTCGATGCTCGGGTGATGTGTTATCTCTAAGAAGACGTTACTTGGGGGTCCAACCCCCAAGTCAGACTTGGGGGTTGGACCCCCAAGTGGATTGTTGAAGATACTCTTGAATTCGGCGAGCGCTGCGCTCGCGCCCTCGGTATTGCCAGAGCGCAGGAATTCTGAAATATCGCTTCTGAATGATGGGAGGATAGTGATGAGCCCAGCGTGATGCTCTCGTAGGATTTCTTTATCAATACGCGGCCGATCATGGAATCCTTCCATCCATGATTTTGTAACGAGCGCGAGGAGGTTCTTATAGCCTTCATTATTTTCCGCCAGCAGGACGATACGCGAACGTTTCGCATCGAGCACAGGGTCTTTGTCGAAACGCGAGCGCGGAGCAAGGTACATGTCGACTCCTAGGATTGGCTTAATGCCAGCCTTGGTTGCCGACTTGTAGAACTCGATCGCGCCGTGCATGTTGCCTGCGTCAGTGAGCGCGATGGTGTCCATACCCTCGGACTTAGCTTTCGCGATCAACTCGTCGATCTTGGGCAATGCTTGCAAGAAGCTGTAATGGCTGTGTGTGTGTAGGTGGATGAAGCGACTTGTCATTCTACACAGTATATACTTTTCTCATGAGATTCATCATCGGCGTCGATGAGGCTGGGCGTGGGCCGCTTGCTGGGCCTGTGTCTGTGGGTGTGGTGATGGTAGCAGAAGGGTTTGACGTGTCGCAAGAATTCCCCGGTGTGAAGGATTCCAAAAAATTGACGGAAAAGAAGCGGGAAGAGATTTTTGAAATGCTAGAAGCGCGCGTCGCCAAAGGCGACGCGCGCTTCGTTGTCGAGCTCGAGAGCGCCGATGCGATCGACCGTGAAGGTATCGCAGTCGTCATTCGCCGCGCCGTCGCTCGCGGCGTTGACCGGCTTGCAGAACCGGTTGGACATCCGGTGTCCAACTTCGGTTGGACACCGGATGTCCACATTTTGCTAGATGGTTCTCTGGGTGCGCCGGCGGAGTATTCGCAAGAGACTATTATCCACGGTGATGCATTAATGCCGATTATTTCCCTCGCGTCTATCGCAGCGAAAGTCACTCGCGACCGTCTCATGATGGTGCTTGCGCAGAAGTACCCTCAGTACGGCTTCGGTGTGCACAAGGGCTATGGCACCAGGGCGCACTACGAGGCACTCCGGGAACATGGTCTTTGTGCCATACATCGGCGCTCGTTCGTACATCTTTGAGAGAGCCATCTTCCAATTTTATGCGACCCATGGTAGAGTATCCGTATGTCAGTACGAATGCGTCATACCCGAGGGCACACCGGCAATCGCCGGTCTCATCACGCGCTTGAGGCGACGAATGTCGTCGTAGATACAGAGAGCGGCAACCTTCGTCTCCCGCACCATATGGATGAAGTGACGGGCATGTATCGAGGCAAGCAGATCGCGCCAGCAAAGGCTATTCGCGCAGCTAAAGAGAAGATACAGGGTTCCAACACCGAACCGACAGGCAAGGGATCGCATGTCCACGAACACGCACACGCTGAGCACGCGAACGCTGCAGTGAAGGCAGCAGAGGCTGGTGTCGCAAAAGTTAAGCGTGAACCGCGTTCAGAAGTAAAGGCAGGTGGTCGCCCGAAGGCGCGAAGCGGTTTCGGGGGCGGTGTTTAGTTAAATAAAACATTGTTTAGGTTTTGTCCCCTCAGACATTCTTGCATGTCTGCGGGATTTGCTATACTGAGAGAGTAAACAGATCTTTCCATGGCCAACCGACACCTAGCACGTTCCATCGTCCTGCAAACACTCTTCGAGTGGGACACTTCGCGTGTGGCTGACGGAGAGGTCAAATCGGTCCTATCGCGCAATGCTGCTGAGTTCGGTGGTGGAGATGTCGATAGTCCGTTCATGGACGGTCTACTTAATGGCGTGCTCGCTAAGAGAGATGATATCGATCTAGTCATAGGCAAGGCGGCCCCTGAGTGGCCACTAGAGCGCATTGCTCCGATTGACCGCAATATCCTGCGCATAGGTCTCTACGAGCTCTTATTCGCCGACCGCACGCAAGTGCCAGCAAAGGTTGCTATCAATGAAGCCATCGAGCTCGCGAAGACATTCGGTGGCGATTCAAGCGGTCGTTTCGTGAATGGAGTCTTAGGGGCTGTATACAAAGAGCTAGGTGAGCCTGGTAAGGATGAGCAAGGCGATAAGAAGAATAGTAAGGCGCGATATGAAGACATCCCGCTCCAGCGACTCGGGGGCGCAGTCGTATACTGCAAGCATGACGGCCAGTATTATCTCGCGCTCGTGCATGACGTCTTCGGGCACTGGACTCTTTCGAAGGGGAAGATAGGAGACAATCCAGCCATAGTGAACGAGACCGATGAAGAGGGTACTGTACGTGAGATCAAGGAAGAGATAGGTTTAGATGTTGTAATCGAGGAGAAAGTGGGCGAAAACGAATATGTCGCTTCTCATCCTGAGAAAGGTAAGTACCGCAAGCACGTGGTGTATTTCCTGGCGCGAGCAGAGTTTGACCAGCTTCATCTGCAGCAAGGGAAGGGGGGTCTCGACGATGCGAAGTGGTTCCGCCTCCAGGACATCATTGACCTTAATTTCTACGATGATATGCTCCCAATCGTCACAGTAGCAGTCCAGAAGCTCCTAGACAAAGCAAGCTCGCATGCCTGATTTCTCACTACTCGAACAACGACTCAATCACACATTTACTACGCCAGACCTCTTGGTCGAAGCGTTGACGCATCGTTCGTACCTGAATGAGCATCGTGATTATGTAGGCAGTCAGAACGAGCGGCTCGAGTTCCTAGGCGACGCCGTACTCGAGCTTGCGTCTACAGACTTCCTATTCAAGAAATTTCCTGCAAAGCCGGAGGGCGACCTCACGAGCTATCGCGCCGCACTCGTCAACACAGTGTCGCTCGCAGAGAGCGCACAGTCGCTCGGTGTGGGAGAATTTCTCCTGCTATCGAAAGGAGAAGCGCGCGATACTGGGCGCGCGCGCGATGTGATACTCGCCGATGCTTTCGAAGCAATTATCGGCGCGATTTATCTCGACGCTGGCTATGCTGTTGCCAACGATTTCATACTGAAGAATATCTGCACGAAGATAGACGATGTGATTGCGCATCGCTCATACCAAGATGCGAAGAGTCGGTTCCAAGAAGTAGCGCAGGAGAAGCGCAACATCACTCCCAACTACGAGACTCTTTCTGAGACGGGCCCTGATCACGCGAAGCTTTTCACGGTAGGTGTGTTCATAGGCGGCAAAGAAATAGCTCGCGGAGAAGGGCAGAGCAAGCAGGAGGCGGAGCAGGCAGCCGCACAAGCTGGGCTTGACAAAATGGGGTGGTAGTGTATTCTTGATTGCAGGATAGAAAGATCTTTTACTGACATAGCTAGCTTATTGGAGGTGATGATGGATTTGTAGGTACCGCCTTCTAGGCGGGAAAACACACGTGCACGGAATCTCTCGTGTGCTACTTTGAACCTCAAAGGAAGGAGAGACGAATGTTTACCAGAAGCGTAGTGCTACTAGCAGTTGCAATTATGTTGCAGGGGTGTTTTGAGAAAGTAAGTATACCTCAGGACGAGAGAATTGACGGCGTTGTGCGAATTCTCATGCACGAACCAGGGAGATACACCCTGTTAGTGCAGGAGGTTGGATCGCCTCTGATTCATGAGCGGAAGGTTTTTGGTGCAGAAGGGTGTTGGATCAGTGAAGTGGCATACATACCCGATGTGCCCACTGATCAATCCATGTGGCTCGCAATTAATTACGATCAGACAGAAGCCCCACCGAGCTGCCAATATGACACCCGCCTCGTATTTCATATTCATGACATACAAGACATAAACGGTGCTGGGTGGAATCATGGGAAATTCGGTAGTGGGCAAACGGTTGTTGTCGAGTGATGATAGATTGACTATTCGCGTCATGAGTGCAAATAACGCCTTCCTTCGGGAGGGCGTTCACTTTTTATGCTGTATAATTCAAGCAATGCTGAAGCGCCTTGAGATAATCGGGTTTAAATCGTTTGCGAAAAAGACGACGCTCGATTTCGTGAATTCGACTACTGCTATCGTCGGGCCCAATGGCTCGGGCAAGTCGAATGTCGCAGAGGCATTCCGCTTCGCGCTCGGTGAGCAGTCTATGAAGAGCATGCGCGGCAAGCGCACAGAGGATTTGATCTGGGGCGGGTCGCACATGGTGCCGCGAGCCAATCGCGCGGCGGTTGTTATTGTTTTTGATAATTCACGGCGACAGTTCAAAATCGATTTCGATGAAGTCGCGATCGAGCGAGCGGTGTTTCGCGATGGCACGAGCGAGTACTCGATCAATGGCTCGCGTGTGCGCCTGCGCGATATAGAGGAGTTGCTAGCGGGGGCGAACATTGGCGAGACGGGGCACCACATCATTTCCCAAGGCGAGGCTGATCGCATATTGCTAGCGAGCCCGCGCGACCGACGCGCTATGCTCGAGGATGCGCTCGGGCTCAAGATGTATGAATTCAAGAAGCAGGAAGCGCTTCGCAAGCTCGAGAAGACAGACGAGAATATCTCGCAGGTGAACTCGCTTCGGCGAGAGCTCGCGCCGCACCTGCGCTTCCTAGAGAAGCAGGTCGAGAAGCTCGATCGTGCCGATAGCTTGCGTGCGGAGCTCACCAAGCTCGCGCAGACATATTTCGCAATAGAGGACGATTATCTCGCACAGGAGAAATTGCGAGTCGAGAGAGAGAAGCACGATGCGAATGAGCGTCTCATGGTGGCGAAGGCCGAGCTCTCTAGTATCGAAGAGCGCGAGACGACTGACACAGAAGGCCTGAAGTGGTCTGAGGCGGTACGCAAGTCGGAGCGCGAAGTGGAGCGATTGAGCAACGAACGTGGCGTGCTCGCGCGAGAGATTGGTCGTATAGAGGGCGCACTTGCGGCCGCCAAGGAGCGCAGCATGAGAGTTGCGCGTGATCCATACGCGAAAGTGCCGCGAGAAGATCTTCTCACTCTTGCGCACGAAGTTGGCAAGCAGAGTGACGACGCGACCACTCCAGAGGCTATACGTGCGGCGCTCACCGAGGTAGCGAAGTTGATCAAGTTGTTCGTTGGTAGATTCGCCTCGCCTACAGACGACCTGCTTGATGATGAGGATCGCATGACCTATGCGCTCGAGAACGAGCATACAGAAATTCTTGCTAAGGACGCTCGGCTTGCAGAAGAGCATGAGCGTGAAAAGTTGGTACTTGCGCGTGCGCGCGAGTCGCTCACGGCGCACGATGAGACGGGGCGCGAGATGCGTCATCGAACGCTCGATCTCGCGCAATCAAAAGCGCACGAGGAGAGTGTTCTTTCTGCGTGCGCTTCAAGCGAACGCGAGCTTGCTCATCTCGCCGAAGACCTCGATCGCAACAAAGCAGAGGCTGGCATGCTGGCAGGACTGGCGGCCATATCGTATGAGCCGCTCGCGCATTCGCTCGATGAAGATCGCCATGTGCAAGATGATCGCAAGCGCGCTCTCGAGCGCGTGCAGATCCGCCTTGAAGAGGCTGGCGGGACTGGTGAGGACATCCGCCAAGAACACAAAGAGACAAGAGATCGCGAAGTGTTCCTGGCTACCGAGCTCGAAGATCTGGCGAAGTCTGCGGCTAGTTTGCATGAGCTAATTAACGATTTGGATACAGAATTGGCGAAGCATTTCTCAGACGGGCTCGCGAAGGTCAATGCAGCATTTGGCGAATACTTCGCATTGATGTTCGATGGCGGCGGTGCCCGTCTCGCGCTGGAGGTTGAAGAGTCCGGCGAGTCGGGCGAAGAAGAAATTACAGATGAAAAGAAAGATAAGCAGCGCGCGGGTATCGAAATAACAGTGAACCTGCCGAAGAAGAAGGTGCGCGCGCTGATGCAGCTCTCGGGTGGTGAGCGCGCACTCACGAGTATCGCGCTCATATTCGCGATGAGCCAGGTGAACCCACCGCCATTCCTGATACTCGACGAGACGGACGCAGCGCTCGACGAGGCGAACTCTCGCCGCTATGGCGACATGATCGACAATCTCGCCAAGCATTCGCAGCTCATCGTGATTACGCACAATCGCGAGACAATGTCCCGCGCGGGCATACTCTACGGCGTGACCATGGGCAACGATGGCATCTCGAAACTCCTCTCCGTAAAATTCGACGAAGCTATCTCCGTGGCGAAGTAGTTATCCATACCTTTTTGGGAAGGTCAGACCTTCCCGTTCCAAATGACTACGCTGGAACAAAGTCGAGCTCTTTTTCCATGATGCGGGCGGCGGTGAGGCGGACGCGGATTGGGTCGCCGAGGCGGTAGGACTTGCGTGTGCGCTTGCCGAGGAGCTGGTAGCGTTTCTCATCATATTCAAAATAGTCATCACCAACATCTTTCATGCGGATCATACCGTCGGCGTGTGTGGACTGCTCCTCGACGTATAGGCCACGCTCTGTGACGCCCGAGATTACAGCGTCGAACGTTTCTCCGATGCGTTCTGAGAGGAACTCCACCTGCTTCATCTTGATAGACTCTCGCTCGGCGGTGGCAGCTGCGACCTCGCGCTCTGATGCGTGGATGGCGAGCTTGTCGAATGCCTGCATTTCTTCTGGTGTAATCAGGTCGCCTCCCGCATGCGCCTTCACGAGTCGGTGGATGACTAGGTCAGGGTAGCGGCGTATAGGCGAGGTGAAGTGGGTGTAGAAGTCGAACGCGAGACCGAAGTGGCCGATGTTTTTGGTCGTATAGACTGCCTTGCTCATCGAGCGCAGAGCTGCTGTCTTCACTAGGTATTCTTCTGGCTTGCCCTTCACTTCTTCTAGAAGCCTATTGAGCTCTGCTCCAGTGACAGTGCCCGCGCCAGACGTCTCCAAGTGATAGCCCATGACGCGCAATAGGTTTGCGAGATTCTCGATGCGGTCTGTATCGGGCGCGTCGTGCACACGGTATAGGGATGCGAAGTGTGGGCCGCTGCTCTTGGTGAGTTTCGATAGATGCTTCGCGACGGCCTCGTTGGCAAGAAGCATGAAGTCTTCTATTAGCAGGTTTGTCGCTTTGCGCTCCTTGAGGTGGATGGCGATAGGCTTGCCGGCCTCGTCGAGCTCGACCTTCACTTCGGCTGTATCGAATTCTATGGCACCCTTTGCCTGGCGACGGGCGCGGATTTTTTTAGAAAGATTGAGGAGCGTGGAGAGCTCGGTGTGCATCACTCCTTCGCCTGCATCGAGTACTTCTTGTGCATTTTCATATGTAAATCGTTTATCAGAATGGATGACGGTCTCGCCGAACCATTCGCTGACGATGTTCGCATCTTTGTCGAGTGTGAAGATTGCGGAGACAGCGAGCCGGTCCTGGTCGGGGTTGAGCGAGCAGAGGTCGGTCGATAGGATATGTGGGAGCATCGGGATGGTGCGGTCGACGAGGTACACGGATGTCGCTCGCTCGACCGCTTCTATGTCGAGCGCGTTGCCTGGCTTCACGAA
>JBAYJU010000025.1:0-11798 GCA_041664865.1 Minisyncoccota bacterium | reverse complement strand
TGACCAGAAACCCATTACTGAATGCTGCGGCGGCGACTGCATATATCGCCGCCATCTCGTCGGCGCTGTACTACGTACCCAAGACGATGAACCCAGCAATGGAAGGACCCATCGTTCCAGCCGCGTTCCTGTCGCTGTTCGTACTCTCCGCGGCGATGATGGTGTATTTCTTCCTCTACCAGCCCGCACAACTCTTTTTCGAGAACAAATCGAAAGAAGCAGCGGAGCTCTTTCTGTCGACAGTGATAATCTTCGCCCTTGTCACTGGCGTAATAATTTCTATTTTGCTTTTCCTGAGCATGTACATGCGATAAGTCGCCACACCACGCGGCCAGCCAGTGGGTATAAGTACAGTACCCGTTCGGTGTTAGAATAAATCTCATCATGAATAAAAACTACTTTCAGATAGTAATCAATGCTCTCTTGATATCTGTAATCGGGGTGTTCGTAGTGGACTACATCTCACACCTGATGTTCTCGGACCCGATGGAGACGATCCCTTATTTCCTGACGAAATTTGCATTGTACTTCGTATTCTCAATCGTGTTTCTGTCTCTATTCAAGAGACGAGATCACATGTTCGGCATCGTGCTAGGCGCTGGCGTAGTCGTAGCTTCATTGTGGGGCATGTACTACAACGTCCTACCGGCGCTGTTCGACTATTACCCATATGGTATATCCTTGCGCGGCCTGAGCTTCTTGGGAATGGGACTTGTAGGGACTGGTATTGCGTTCGGCGTCGTGCACACAGCCGCGTTCGTAGCGGGATATTATTCAGCTATTCACCTAACTAACACGAAATGAGCAAGATAATCATCGGCACCACACTAACCCTTGTCTTAATAGGCGGCATTTATTACTTCATATCCAACAAGGCCTCGAGCGTGTACACACCATCATCACAGACGACATCTACCGTACCTACCTCAGACACATCTCCCGCAGATGGAACGACGGTGAGCATACACAACTTCTCGTTTACTCCTTCGACGCTCACAGTGAAGACGGGCACGACGGTGACATGGATCAATAACGACAACATGCCTCACACAGTCACTTCAGATTCTGGTAGCCTCCCAGCTTCACAGCCTATCGCTCCAGGACAATCGTTCAACTTCACATTCACCGCCCCAGGCTCTGTGTCATACCACTGCTCTATCCATCCTGTAATGAAAGGTGCGGTCACTGTAACTAACTAGCCCGCATCGCTACTGTGCACAACGTCATGCCCGTCGCTCGGCACACTTGGTATCATGGACGCATGCGCTAATTAAACACGCTTACTTGCGGCGTGGTTAATTATTTCTTTGAGGCAATCTCCTGCTTTAGCTTCTCGATCTCGCCTTTCAGCTCTATCATCTTCAATTCTCTTCCGATCATTAACTTGTTCATATTTTCAACTCCCTCTATGTATTCTTTCTCTTTCGTCTCCGCTTCTTTGCGACTGGTGATATCCCGGAAGATTCCCAATAGGTATACACCACCTTCTAGAGTTACTGGAGAAGAGTTAATGTCGCTATAGAATATACTACCGTCCTTTCTCTTGATACGCAGGCACTCAGCTCCCTGGATTTCCTTTCGTACCTGCTTATCGAACTGTTCAATGCAATTTGGTAAATCTTCTTTCGGGTGGATATCTTCGATACTTAATTCTCTGACCTCTTTTTGGCTATACCCTAGCATCCTACAGAACGCGTCATTCGCAAGATAAAACATCTTAGTCTTGACATCTACCAAGACTATCCCGTCATTCGTATTATCAAAAATGACTTTGAATTTCTCTTCCGCATATCCTTTTGATTTTTCTTCCAATCTCTTACGCTCAGTGATATCCCTCACGACGGCGTGAATGAACTGTTTTCCTTTTTGCTTTACCTTCGACAATAAAACTTCTGCTGGGAAATCCTCGCCATTCGCCCTCCGGTGCACCCACTCGAAGAAATTTGTTCCATCGCGCATCGCTATACCTATCATCTCCTTCGCCTTCTCCGCAGAATTACGCCCATCTGGCTGTCTCTCTGGAGATAGCGACCAAGGCTCATGTATCAAGAAGTCGCCTTCACTCTTCATGCCGAACATCTTTATAGTCGCCGGATTGCCGGAGGTAAACTTCCACTCAGGCGGTTCAAGCGTCATGATAGCATCGCGCGACGACACGCAGATCGCTTTGTACCGATCTGCGCTCGCCTGAAGAAGCTCTTCCTCCAAAACCTTGCGCTCTGCTACAGTACGAAGAGAGATGATGCCGAAGGCTAGGTCGCTTGCCAATTCATGCAATATTTTTATCTCATCCTCAGAAAATGCGTCTGTCTTGTCGGCATAGATTGAAAGCGCTCCAAATACTTGATCTCCATCTTTAAACGGAAATACGGCGAGTGATTTATAGCCACGCTCAAGAGCCGCCTTGTGCCACGGAGCCATGCGCTGCTCCGTAGAGATATCCCTCACCATCTGCAACTGTCCAGTGCGCAGTGCGACACCTACCGGACCGCGTCCGTGCTCGGTATCTGACCAAGTAATATGCGCTGATTCAAGATAGCCGGACTCAAAACCTGCATAGGCTACAGGACGCACAGTCTTCTCTGTATCATTTTCTTTGAAACCTATCCAGAGCATGCGATATCCTCCAGATTCACCGACAATGCGACATGCTTCGCTAAGCAATATCGCCTCGTCTTTCACATGGATAAGCGCCTGGTTGATATTGCTCAATATACGCAACATGCGATTCTTCTGCGCCATATCCATCTCTGCTTTTTTGCGACCTGTGATGTCGTGAGCGACTGATAGAATATGCTTCTCACCTTGAAAATCAAAAAGACTTGCCGAGTCTATTACCGGGACAATAGTACCGTCCTTGCGCCGAAGCGCTGTCTCGAAGTCGAGAACTTTACCGTTCTTCTGCAGAGCTACTACGAGCTTCGCGCGATCTGCAGAATCAGCCCATATCGATAGCTCGGAAGTGGTCTTCCCGACAGACTCCTCGTGCGTATATCCAAGCATTCGCGTATACCCCTCATTTACTTCGATGATCTTTCCATCCGCGATTTGCGTAATAGCCATCAAATCAGGAGACGATCTGAACGCGGCAGAGAACTTGCTCTCGCTTATTTGAAGATCGCGATAGAGCAGCGTACTTGTCAGTCCGTCAGCAAGCCGCCGGCTAATCTCCTGCAGAAGGCGCTTCTCTTCATCCGTCCAGACGCGAGCGTGTGAGCATTGATGGATACCGAACACCCATGGCTTGCCGATCTTTGGATTCAGAGCTGTCATCAGCATAGATTTGACACCAAACTGCTCTGCGCTCGTCTTATTTACAGGTCTCTCCGTCCCGACTACATATGCCAATGGTTCAGCAGACAAAAGTGCCTCACGCAAATTCTCTGCCATGTCTGGAGGCATCGGTACGTCCTCTTTCAATATGCCGGCTCCTGGATATTCTGGCTTAGTTACTTCCATTGGGACTCGAAACATCAGAGCGTCTGGATCGCACGGATAGAAGAGCCATGCACGATCGCAATCAAGAATGGTAAGAGTCACGCTGAGAACATCTCTCATCACATCTTCAAGAGTGCTCGCGCTCTGAATAGCGCGATTTATCTTGTCCATATTCTCTACGAGAGCGAGCTGCGCGACACACTCTTTCTCTCTATTCTCCAAATCCTTTACAGGATCTTTTATTTTGGAATGAGTATCTATTTTCCCATTAGACATAGGATTAAGTATATCATTCACAATAGCCATAACTTGAGTTAATCTACCCACATAAGACCTCACACCGATGAGTACCAACCAAGAACACGCATGGGATACCGAATACCGCATCAAGCAGATGCTCTCTCCGAGCAATGTGCCGCAGGCAGACGTGGTGCGCTTCGTCCGCTGGCTGAAGAAGGATGGCAAGCACGCCGATAAGCCGTTTGATATATCAGATTGCACAGTACTCGACCTGGGCTCAGGCACAGGCAGGAACTCCTATTATCTTGCGGAGCAGGGTGCACGCACAATCGGATACGAAATCTCCTCGACAGCCCTCAATATGGCCGAGAGACTGGCGGCGCGTGACGGCTTGTTCATAGAGTATCGGAAACAGGACATTGGTGTGGCGTATCAGCTGCCTACCGCATCGGTCGACATCGTGCTCGACGTCACTTCGTCAAATTCGCTCAGCGATACTGCAAGACAAACATACCTCTCAGAAGCACACCGCGTCTTGAAGCCTGGCGGATGGTTGTTCGTGCGTGCGCTCGCGAAAGATGGCGACGCTCATGCGAAAACACTAATATCTCGATTCCCAGGGCCAGACCCAGACACATATATCCACCCTGATCTAGGCATCACTGAAAAAGTATTTACGAATGAATCATTCAAAGAGACCTACAGTTCTCTTTTTGAAATCGTGCATATGGAAAAGACCTCTCACTACACCACGGTCGCTGGCAGGAAGTACAAGAGAAACTACTGGATCGCATACCTACGTCGCAACTAGTATGAAGAAGTTATACAGTCTGCACCATCATCATATTGGTGCCTCCGACTTTTCCGAATGGGATACCTGCAGAGATGACAAACTGATCACCTTTCTTCACAAGCTTCTGTTTCAGCAACACTTCCTTTGAATCAATAATCACTTGCAGGACATCGTCAAAAGCTGGCGCGACGAACGGGTGACACGCGAACGAGAGCGCGAGCTTACGTGCGGTTTCCTCGTGCGCTGTGAATACCACGACCGTGCGTGTCGGCCTATAGCGCGAAATCATGCGCGCAGTGAAGCCACTCTCCGAAAGGGCTACGATAGCTCGCGCGTTAGTAGCGTGTAAAGCGTCTACAACTGCGCGACCTATCGCATCTACAACATCAGTCTCATGATTCACCCGCGTGCTGTGGAATTTCTCACGATACGCCTTATCATTCTCTACCTTGTGCGCAATCTGCGACATCATTGAGACAGCTTCGACCGGATACTCTCCCATAGCAGTCTCCTGCGAGAGCATTACCGCGTCTGTTCCATCAAGAATTGCATTAGCCACATCACCCACCTCTGCGCGCGTCGGAATCGGGCTACTTATCATCGACTCAAGCATCTGAGTCGCGGTTATGACAGGCTTTCCTGCGGCGACACATTTGCGAATTATCATTTTCTGCACTAATGGAACGTTTTCTGGAGAAATCTCGACAGCCAGATCTCCGCGTGCCACCATCACACCATCAGCCTCGGCAATAATGGCATCTAGTTTCTCGACTGCCTCTACAGTTTCGATCTTAACGATGATATGCGGAATATGCTTCGGTGCATGCTTAGCGATGAGTTTGCGAAGCTGTCGAACATCTTCCGCAGAACGTACGAATGATAGCGCCACGAAGTCTACGCCCTGCTCCAGACCAAAGACCAGGTCCACGCGATCTTTCTTGGTTATTGGGCTAATCTTACGGAACGCGCCAGGGATATTGACGCCACGTCGACCCTTAATCGTGCCTCCGATTATAATCTTAGTCACCACATCAGAGCCCTGCACAGAGACGACTTCGAGCTCTCGGCGCCCATCATCGAGCAATATTTTGTCGCCCTTTTTCACCTCCTCAGCGATGTGCGGGTAGTTGATAAAAACACGGTCCTTAGTGCCTACGCATTGCTCGGCTGACAGTGTGATACGAGCGCCCGCTACGAGCGTAATACTACCTCCTTCGAAATCACCTATTCGGACCTTCGGACCCGAAAGATCCTGCAAGATAGCAATAGAAGCACCGATTTCCTTTGCTGCTGTACGAACAGCTTTCATGTCCATAGCGTGCTGTTCGTGAGAACCGTGCGAGAAATTGTGTCTGGCAACATTAAGGCCTGCGCGAATAAGTTTTTCTATCACTTTCTGGTCGTTCGAAGTCGGACCGATAGTCGCAACGATTTTCGTTCGTTTAAAATGCATCCTATTTGTATACACTATTTTGCAAAAATTAGAAGTGTTCGCACATACACGTAACACCCTAGTACGAAATCGCGCTAGAATAGAAGCATGATTCGCAGTGTCTCTCACCAGCCGACACGCGCATGGCGTCTCGCACATCAGGTCCGCCATCGTCGCGGGTGGATCATCATCGCAGGAGTAGCCATCGCTGCCGTGCTCCTAGCTCTATCTGGATACTTCAGCGGGGTCTCATGGGCAGTTCTCACTGGTGCAGTCTTTCACACAACCTACCGTCTCGTGCTCTCCTACTTGCTCGCACTCGCACTCGGCATCACTGTCGCACTTCTCGTAGGCTGGAGCCCATTTTCCGACGACCTATTCCCAATCTTCGACATCATGCAGAATATACCGTCTTTTGCACTTATTCCATTCTTCATCTACTTCCTAGGATATACCGACAAGATGATAATACTCTTCGCGGTTAGCTCGATAACATGGCCGATTCTATTCGCTGTCCTAGCAGCGATTAAGAGTGCGCACACCGATCTGAGCGATGCGGCAACTATCTTCGGCGCAAAAGGGCTCAGACGCATTCCGTTCTACCTCATGCCGCTATCTATGCCATCCGTACTCACCGGATCGATTGTCGGCATCGCAATAGGCTGGGAGGCGGTAATCGGCGCCGAGATAATCGCTAGTGTTGCTGGATTCGGGTCATTCATCGAGAACGCGAGTACGACAGGCATCAATCAATCCGCTGTCGCCGGAATGCTCGTCATACTCATCATCGTATTCGTAATCAATCGACTCGTATGGACGCCGCTCCTAGCCGAGAGCCGCAAACGCTATGCTGAATAACATGACCACCTCCGCATTAGCCCTATCACGCGTGAACGCTCGCTTCACGGATGAAAAAAGCGTTCTTGCACTGGAGAACATTTCTTTTTCTATCTCGACAGGTTCATTCGTATCAATCATAGGCCCGTCTGGAGCTGGTAAGTCTACGCTCATGCGCATTATCCTAGGCCTGATGCCCGCAGAGAGCGGCACAATCGTGCGGAACTTCTCGCGCCCTGCTATGGTTTTTCAGAATTACGCACTCTTCCCATGGCTCACGGCGCTCGACAATGTATCATTCGGTCTTCACATGCAGGGCGTTCCGCGACAGGAGCGCGAGCGCATCGCGCGCGAGAAATTAAAAGAGGTAGGCCTAGAGCATCTCGACTGCCACTACCCTGCGGCACTATCGGGCGGTCAGCGCCAGCGCATCGGTCTCGCACGAGCGCTCGCGATCTCGCCCGATCTTCTTATCATGGACGAGCCATTCTCAAATCTAGACACCATCACCTCAGAAGCACTGAAGGCAGACCTGCTGAAAATCTGGAGCTCCTACGGCATGACAATTATCATGGTGAACCACCTCATTCCAGACTCCATCGAGCTATCTGATCAAGTTATCATACTCGGCTCGCGCCCAGGACACATCGAGAAGATTCTCCCAATCGACCTACCGCGCCCGCGCAATATCCGCAGTGACCCCTTCTTCAAACAAGTCGACTCCCTCACCGACCTCATCCGCACTATCTCCTAGCTTTTCTGAGCAACAACTTGCTTGAGGGAGGTTTAACCTCCACACGAATTCGTCGCCTCGCATTACGGTATAATGACGGCTATCATGACCGATTCACCATTAGACAAGATCCTCGGTTTTATCGGCCTCCTCAATCAATTCCGCACCATCGAAAGGAAGGTTCTAACTCAAGGATGCGATCGAAACGAGAACGATTCCGAGCATTCGTTCTCGCTCGCGATGCTCGCGTGGTATGTAAACAATGTATACGAACTTAATCTCGACACCGATACAATGCTCAAATATGCGCTCGTGCACGATCTCGTAGAGGCGTACGCTGGAGATACATTCTTCTATCATCCTGATCGAAGTTTCGTAGACGGCAAACACGCACGAGAAGAAGCTGCCGCGCAAAAGCTTGGTACAGAATATCCTGAGTTCCCAGAAATCCATGACACTATTGAACGATACGAAAAACGAGAAGATCGAGAGAGTCGGTTCATTTATGCACTCGATAAGATAGAGCCCGTATTGCATATCTATCGAGATAAAGGTCGCAGCTGGCGGCGAGACGGAGTGACACTTGAGATGCTCGTGACGATGAAATCACCGAAAGTAGCGCTCGACAAAACCGTCGAAGGCATTTTTAAAGAGCTAGTATCGAGAGTATCGAACGAGCAAGACGGCTTGTTCCTGAAGAGCTAACTCGTTTTGTGGAGGTTTAACCTCCCTCAACAATTCTGTAAGAATCAATCCCAAGGGATTATTTTCAGATTCGGCCAAACGCGTCTCCATCTATCAACCTTTCCCTCGTACACTTCCTGAGTCACAAGAACCCTGTTCGCTCACGCCTTTTTGTATGAATCTGTCCTCGGCTTCATAAGAAATGTCATTCGCATCGTAATACACCAAATCATAATCCCTAATACCATTTTCCGAATCAAAACCATGCTTTACATTCCATACGGTCTGAGCAATGCTACCAGAACCCAGATACCAGTTCGGCATCTGCAGATCTCCAGATCTGTCCAAGATCGATTGAATGCTTTTGTTCTCTTTCAGGATCTGTAATAATTCTTCCGTATCCTCAGAAAGGGTCATTTTCTTTTCTGATCAGCAGCGGCTTTGAGGAATTCGGTGAAGAGTGGGTGCGGGTCGAGAGGGCGGGCTTGCAATTCAGGATGGAATTGCGTACCGAGCATGAAGGGGTGCACAGAGCGCGGTAGCTCTGCTATTTCCATCAGGACGCCATCTGGCGATGTGCCCGAGAACACTAGACCTGCCTTCTCAAGGCGTTCGACGTAGGCAGGATTTATCTCGTAGCGGTGTCGGTGGCGCTCTTCGACCACATCTTTCTTATATGCGCCGCGAGCGATTGTGCCCTTCTTGATGTGCGCTGGATAAGCGCCGAGACGCATTGTGCCACCATAAGTATTTTCCGCGAGGTGCTTCTTCTGATCAAGCATGATATCGACCACCGGATCTTCAGAATTTTTCTGAATCTCGGTCGTATGCGCGTTCTTTAATTTCAACACATTGCGTGCATACTCAATCACCATGAGCTGCATTCCGTAACAAAGGCCGAAGTATGGAATCTTCTTTTCGCGAGCGAATTGGATTGCCTTGATCTTACCCTCAATACCGCTCTCTCCGAAGCCACCAGGTACGATGATTCCCTGATAGTTCGCGAGCCCAGCTAGTGCGCCCTTGTCACCACTCTCTATGTGTTTCGAATTCACCCATGTGATTTTAGCTTTTTTGCCGAGCTTGGCAGCTGAGAACTTGATTGCCTCGATTACCGACAGGTATGCGTCTGATAGCACGAAGTCGCCCGTATCGAAATATTTGCCGACGATGGCGATCGAGACTTCCGGTGCGTTCTTGTTCGCAACGGCAGCAGCAAACTTCTTCCATGCTGTGAGCGACACTTTCTGCTTCTCTGGTAGCTTGAGCGCATCTAGTAGCGCCTTGCCGAGCTTGTCCTTCTCGAAATTGATAGGTGCTTCATATATGCTCGAGATGTCAGGCGCGGAAATAATGCGGTCCGTGTGCACATTGCATGATATGGCCAGTTTCTCTTTGCGCCTGTCATCGAGCGCCTGCGTCGCTCGCGCGATGATGAAATCTGCCTGCACACCATATGAATTGAGCTCGCGCATCGCGTGCTGAGTCGGGCGAGTCTTCATCTCCCCAAGAGTACTAGGAACAGGAAGGTACGAAACCATCACGAATATCACGTCGTCTGGATTATGCACCCTGAGCACACGAGCCGCGTCGATGAATAGAGCGTTCTGGAAATCTCCTATTGTCCCCCCTATCTCGATTACAGATACGTTACTACCATTATGATCGGCCGCAGCTAGGATGCGACGCGTAATCTCGTCGCGCACGTGCGGGATAGCTTCGACGCACTTGCCACCATATTCGAGCGCCCGCTCGCGCGCAATGACAGACTGATATACCATACCGCTCGTCACATAGTCACCATCTGTTAGATCGCGACCGAGGAATCGCTCATAGTTGCCCATATCCTGATCAGTCTCGAGCCCGCTCTTGAGCACAAAAGTCTCTCCGTGCTCAGTAGGATTCATCGTGCCCGCATCGACATTCAAATACGGATCAATCTTTACCAGATTCACAGAATATCCATTCTCTTGGAGCAAGAGGCCGATTGAGCTCGTAACGACACCCTTCCCGACTCCACTCATCACACCACCAATAACGAATATATATTTGTGACCTTCTCGTGCCATAGTGATTTATGTATTTATACTTTTAGATACCTCCGAATGGCGAATACTGACGCAATCCCGCCAAGCGCTACACCAGAGAACATGAGGATTGCGAAGATGAGTGCGAAATGGCTAGCGTAATACGACGCCATGTTGAATCCGCCAAACCATATTACCGTCTTAGCTCCCGTGTACCACGTGGCAGGCCAGAGGAGAAGCAGGACTATAAGTGCCGACGTGATTCCAGTGATGACACCTGTTACTATGAACGGCCCCTGCACGTAAGCATTGCTTGCGCCGACCAGACGCATCACAGCTATCTCATCTTTCGATACATAGATTGCAAGACGAACCGTCGCAAAGGCGATAAGTACCGAGGCGATTGCGAATAATATAATCACAGCGAACCCGATCTCTCGCGTGGCCCGTATTGCGAGCGACAAACGATCAATAACATCTTTATTCTGTGCATAATTGATACGATCAACAATCGAGGCGCTTCCGCTTGAAAGCGTAGGAGATGCCTCCAGGAAGCTCACTATGCTCTCGTACCCTGAAGGATCCTTCGCTCGCACCTCGAGTGACGCATCGAGCGGATTGCCGCCTAGCTCGTCGAGCGCCTGAAGAGTGAGCTGGTCTGTAGCGTGCCTAGCGCGAAATGCCACAAGCGCATCATCGGCTGAGGTATATGACACACTCGCTACCTGCGGCAATTTCTCTAGCTGGCTCTTAACTGCCAGAATGTCTGATTCTTGCGCAGTAGTTACGAAATAGACAGACACGTCGACCTTGTCCTTGATGGTGTTAAGTGTAAACGTGAGTAGCGCCGATACGAAGATGAGCGAACCGATGATAGAGAGCGTAACCGTCATGATGACTACTGTCGCCGCCGAGACGGCACCTCCGCGCAAGAAATTCTTTCCGCCGCTCACTAGCACCCGCTTGATGGTCATCCAATTCATATTTGTTGCAGTATATCAGTCATCGCTCTGTTCATAAAATGTATTTGCCGTTGGAATCGTCGCGCACAACATGCCCGCGATCGATAGTTACAACGCGCCTTCCGATTGCGTCGACTACTCCCTTATTGTGCGTTGTTATGATAACGGTTGTGCCAAGCTCGTTTATTTTCTTGAATATTTCCACTATCTCATAGGCATTGATCGGATCGAGGTTACCAGTCGGCTCGTCAGCGATGATCAGATCCGGCTGATTGATAATCGCTCGACCGATAGCGACGCGCTGTTTCTCGCCGCCTGAGAGCTGATCAGGGAAATGCTTCGCCTTGTCTGCGAGGTTTACCAGCTCGAGGATATATGGCACGTCGCTTGCGATCTCTTCATCATGGCGCCCAGCAGCTTCCATAGCGAACGCTATGTTCTCATACGCCGTCTTGTTGGGGATGAGCCGGAAATCCTGGAAGACCATGCCTATCTTGCGGCGATAGTGGTGGAGAGACGAATTCGGTAGGTCGTTGATGTCTATCGATTCGAAGAAGACACTGCCATCTGTCGGGCGCTCTTCAGCGAGGAGTAGCTTGAGAAGAGTGGTCTTGCCGGCTCCAGAATGACCAACTATGGAGACAAATTCTTT
>JBAYJU010000024.1:0-12779 GCA_041664865.1 Minisyncoccota bacterium | reverse complement strand
CTATCCAGAAGATGGTGAAAGCGATGGACGCCGGCGACATCATAGCGCAAGAAGAAACTGCAATCGGTGCAAACGAAACTGCACGCGAGCTACGCCCACGACTCATCAATATTGGCGCGCAACTACTTGTCGCCACGCTTCCATCGTTTGAGCGCGGCGAGACAATACCAAAAGCGCAAGACGCTTCAAAAGCAACACGCGCATACAAAATCAAAAAAGAAGATGGCCTGCTCGACCTGTCTGCTCCAGCAGAAGAGAATTGGTGCAAGTATCGCGCCTATGCTGATTCTATCGGCACATATTTTTTTGATAACGAAAAGAGAGTGAAGATAACAAGCGCGGAATTTGCCGGAGGCAAATTCCTCGTTCTGCGTGTCATACCCGAAGGCAAACGAGAAATCAGCTTCGCTAATTTCCGAAGCGCAGCATCCTCTTAAGAACAGCACCTCCGCGCTTGAAGAGCGTCTGTTTGCGTCCACGCGAGTGACGTATCTCTGCCTCGAGCTCGCTCCGGACTCTGTCTGCAGCACTATCAGGCGTCGGCTTGACCGCTTCAGCATAGAATACCTTGTCATTTAGTATGAGCCGCCCGACGATCCGGCACGGCTCCGACGAACGACCTTCAGGCGGAGCTTCTTCTATCTCTATTTCAAGAGATGCTCGATCTCCCTCCTCTCCGAGCAATCGGAGTGGTGCTGCAAGTTTCTCCTCGATCATCGCTTCAGCTTCGGGACTGAGAGCGTATTTCGTCGCTTTGATTGTGATGTTCATGTGTAGAGACGCTAACTATTATTAACGCTTATCATTTTAGCGCGAGAACGGTGCCCTGTCAGGATGCGCACCTGCGCGAGAGGCACACCATGTCGCAATGCCACAAGCTCTCGCACGCGTGTATTCGCACGATTCCCAGTAGCCGGCTCACGCACAGAGATAGTAAGCGTCTCTCCCTCACCAATTACGCTCTCGCGCTTCGCGCCAGGTGTGACGAAAACTTTTATATACATATTTAATGCAGTATACCCCCAAACAAAAACCACCTCGCTAACGCGAGGCGGTTTTTGTTGCAGATTTATTAGATCTTGCTGACGTTGAGCGCGTTCTTGCCCTTTGGGCTGTCGCCGATCTCAAACGAGACCTTGTCTCCTTCATTGAGCTCTTCGAACGAAATGTTCTGAAGCTCGTTCATGTGGAAGAAAAGATCCTTCTCGCCTTCCGGCGATCCGTCGACTTTGATGAAACCAAAGCCTTTTTCGTTCTTCTTAACTACTGTGCCGTTTTGCATACTAGAGATAGATAGATTGTGTGACTAAAGTATCAAGTCAGGTGCCGAAGAGAGAAGCCCGATCCCCACTTCTTTTGGATCCAGCTCTGGTTGATGCGGCTATACTATCATACCCCAGGTATTCAGTCAAGTGGTTTGCGAGAACTGAGCCAATCCATCACCTTCCTGCGATGCTGATCGAGCGTCCAGCCCTTACCTACAGCGAAAAGCCCTGGGTGCCCGCTCTTGAACTCCTTAAGTAGCTCCTCGGAGACACGTGGGAAAACACTAGGCAGATTCTCATTATATAGCGTCACGAAGTCTAGAAGCGTACGCTTCTTCTCGCTCCGCTCACGGTCATGATCTGGTGTCCTCATTAAGATTGATAATACCACAAACTCTTTAATTTGTCGCCCTTTGGCTTATATGCAAATATCTGCTTATCTTATTTTTTGGTATCATCAATAAATGCAAAGGAATCAAATCTACACAGTACTTAAGATTAGCGCGGTGCTCGTGATTATCTCAAGCGTCATCGTGCTCGCGCTTCCATACGTCTTCGCCATTACAATCAATCATGAACAGTCTTTTAGTACCGAAATGGATTTATTCCCTGTAACTGTCGACTCCAAGAACAAGACCATCGTCGAAGATGCCCAGGTGAATGCATTCCTAGAGAGTCCTAGCTCACCGCTCCAAGCGGCAGCCGGAAATACCGGAGAAACGCTCTGGGAAATATTCGCATGGGTCGCGAAGACGATAAATGGCGCGCCATGGTACCAGAGCATCGCGGCCGCAGGCGGGCGATTCGTCACCATCACTCCGGGGATGCGTAAGGAGCAGGTAGCAGACGCGTTCGCAAAGACCCTCTCTTGGAACGCGACGCAGAAAAAAGAATTTATGTTGGCCACCACATCATCACAGCTACCCTTCTTGGAAGGGTCATTCTCGCCTGGGACATACGTCGTCAGCACAGGAACGACGCCGGGAGATGCTCGGTCACTCGTGAACGATAGATTTACACAAGACGTACTTGAGCATTACGGTACGACGACCGCGGAGATGGTGCCGCTCGATGAGGCACTGATCATCGCATCGCTCATCCAGCGTGAGACGATAGGCACTGCCGACATGCGGCTCGTGTCCGGCGTGATCTGGAATAGGCTCTTCGCAGGCATGAACCTACAGATCGACGCGACACTTCAATATGCAAAAGCGAATACTCCTGAGACAAGCAAATGGTGGCCCAAGGTAGTGCCTGCAGACACGAGGCGTAAATCACCATACAACACCTACCTGCACCAGGGTTTGCCACCGACGCCAATAGCAAACCCGTCGGTCGCCGCAATAGTCGCAGCCCTTAACCCGATACAGACATCGTGCCTCTTCTACTTCAACGACAATGCAGGCGACATACACTGCACAGACACATACGCTCAGCACGTAGCTCTATTGAAAAAATATTACGGTCGAGGGAAATAGAAAAGACGTCCCCGAGAGGACGTCTTTAGTTTTGTGGATATTAACAAAATCAGTCGATACTGACTTTGATAACGTGTACCTCTAGCAGAGCTATTCCCCGCTTCAAGTACCCGAGCCTCTCCGCACCTGCCCGCGATAAATCCAAATCACGACCCGCCTCAAATGGACCACGATCCTTCACGACGACAATAATCTTGCGGCCGTTTTCCGGATTTCTCACAAGCAGCTTAGTGCCGATTGGCAAATCCTTATGTGCTGCAGTCGTCGGGTCTTTACTTCTGAAACATTTGCCATTTGCCATGACCTTCCCTTCAAAAGCGCGTCCATACCAACTTGCCTTGACCATATGGCCATCAACATTTGCTGGCATTAACCCGTACAGCAGAAAGAACAACAAAATACCCTTTTTAAACATCCTAACCTCCTTTGTAAAAATTAATAATTCAGGTACTTTCTAGTAGCGTATCATTCTAATCAATCTATGTCAAATTTTCCTTTATGCCCTCCCCTACCTGCACCACGAAAGAGCGGGCTATAGCGAGATGCTCCGAGTCTTGCTCTGCCTTCTTCTGGTCAAGTGTGTCGTGAGGCTCTGCGTCATACTTGCGCAAGTCGTCTGTGAGCCACAGATATGCGACGACAGGCGAGATTTTGCCCTCCCGCGCATGCTCGGCGATGATGCGCATCATCTTAGGCATACTGAATGCTGTCTTGTACGGACGATCACCTGATCGCAGAGCCTGCGTGACATCTGCTATGTGCAATAAGCTGACCGAGAGTGGTCGTTCCAGGATCTTATTCTCATAATTATGGTGCAGAGCGGAGAGCTGAGACTCGGTCGGGTACCCGGCGCGCGCCAGTATCTCGCCCGAGCGCGTCTCGTGCGGCTTGATCATGTCCATGATAGTCTCGTCACCGGTATATCCGCGTTCCATTATCTCTGCCAGCTCAATTGGTGAGAGCACCTCGCGCGCTGGGACGAGCTGCACACAGCGCAGAGAGTGCTGTTTCTTGAACGCCCTATCAATCTCATCCTCGGTCGAGCCCTCATTGAGACCAAGCCACGCAGGAATCTTTCCTTCATTATATAGACGGTGATACACGTGGTGTAGACATTCGAGCATCAAGCCGTCATCGAATGTGTTACAAATCACTGCTCGCGGCACCTCTACCTTGCCGATATCGTGTAGCAAACATGCACGATAGAACTGGTCTAGAGTTACGCCCTCTTGATCTGCGATAAGCCGCTCTAGCGATACGCCATGCAATATCTCTTTTTCCATCTTCTCGCGAGCGATTAGATAAGTCTCTAGGCAGTGTCGCGCGGTGCTAGGGTCGTACAAATCAAGCACTGTGAACATCTCCCTGTCTTTCTCATCCAAAAACGGGATAGCCTCAAGCGCGTATTCGCGCTCCACACGATTCAACTCCTCTGCAAGCAGTCCTTCCCTGCGCAAAGTGTCTAGGATTCCAGCATAATTCCCTTCCCCGGCGATTTCAGCAGCCCTAGCGTGCTCGCCATCAAGTGACTCATTGACGATTTCAATATCAAATTTTACTGGCTTGCCTAGGAGGTACTCCTCAAACTCGCCCGAGCCCCCAGGGGCAGGACTAATCTGGTAACCTTCGTATGACATGAGTAACATATTAGCATCATGGAATCTTCTGCGAAATGGGATCATGCAGCGTATGGGACAATTGCAAATACCATGATGCGGGATATACTGCCACGCATATGAGCCATACACCCGAGTTCCCGAAAGAACCGTGTAAAAAGATAGGGCCTGAAGAACATAAAGTGTATCCTGTGACTCGCGATGAACATGGCGACATTCACGGTCTTCCAGAGGGCAAGTCTGCGAAGGATGTCATCGTATTCCAAGGGAATGACAAACTTTGGTATGCACAGGACCCCGAAGAATCACCTGAGATTGTTGACGATATAAAAGCGTGGCGAGAAGACTGGCAAGACATTAAGGAGTAGACGTAATGAAAGAAGCAGAGATACTCAAGCAAGGTGGTGTCGGAGTGATTCCAACTGATACGCTCTATGGTATCGTCGCGTGCGCGCTAAACGAGTGTTCGGTAGAGTGTGTCTATACACTGAAAGGACGGACTCCGACCAAGCCGAGCATCGTTCTCATCTCATCTTCAGAAGATATTAATCTATTATTCGGTATTGCTCTCTCCGAGAAACGCCACGAATTAGTATCCAAGTATTGGCCCGGGCCGGTGAGCATCGTCCTGCACTGTGGTGATAACGTCCCTGAGTATTTACACCGCGGTACTGGTACACTCGCCTTTCGCGTCCCTAATTACCCAGAGCTACGCACCTTCTTGCTGGAATCTGGTCCGCTTATCGCCCCTAGCGCCAACCCAGAGGGATTGCCACCAGCCACGACTGTAGAAGAAGCGAGGGAGTATTTCGGCGATACTGTTGATTTCTATATAGACGGCGGAAAGCGTGCAGGAATGCCGTCGACACTTATTGCATTTGATGAACATGACTCAGTCATAGTGCTCAGAGATGGCACGCAGACCGTCCAGCCTATATAATGTGGTCTATGGAATACATACCCTATTTCGAAGATGAGGGATCGAGACTCATGCCAGACCTACCCACCATCGAGCGCCCTACTATAAATGCGATTATATGGAATCCACTGACCGACGAGATTCTATGCCTTGATTGGGAGAAGTTCGGATGGAAGACGTTCGTCATCGGAGGTATAGAAGATGGAGAGGAGCCACTAACCGCTGCGCTTCGAGAGATCGAAGAAGAGACAGGGTATGCAGGCATCGAGCTCATTACTGACCTAGGCAGACTCCGCTCAGGATATTTCGCCGCACACAAGAATGAGAATAGAATAGCGGACACCACCGGGCTCCTCTTCAGACTCACCAGCGATGAGAGAAAGGAGGTGCCGGATGCCGAATCGCTCCCGCACGTATTCGGGTGGATTCCGAGGAATGATGTCGAGGATTACATCACTCTTTCGTCTCAGAAATATCTCTGGTCTAAGGCGCTCCCACTTCTTGTCTGAGTGCAATATGGACTCAGCCTGAAAGAATACATTCGGACTTCTTAGGTACGAAAGCGTATATGGCATGATACAATCATCACTATGGAAAATATAACCGTGGTATTTGATGTGGTAATAGCCTTCACGTCTCTGTGGGTACTATCAAAATTAGTAGGATATGGTGGAGTAATAGGCGATTCGCTAGCCAAAGTCGGTTACGGAATCGTATTCATTGGGTTCTCACAAATAGTCGAGACTATCGGGCTCGTTTTATTCGACAGCAATATCTTCGACGTTCATTTTATCAATCGTTCTTTGCTTATCATCGGCTTCATCTTCGTCTCCTGGGGATTCAAGAACTTGATGGGAGAAAAATAGCCACTAGTGCATACAATTCCGTCACCTCGCGCAAAGACTTATTTGCTAAATAAGTCTTTGCTACAATATAAAAATGATTGACCATTATGGCGAAAAAGAAATCAGAGAAATGCCCAGTCCTCCTCACTGGAGCCAGGCCTTAGGCGTCGGCGTGGTCACCATGGGGCTAGCGATTGGCACTGGTGAACTCATCATGTGGCCACATCTGGTGACTAAACACGGATTGGGTATTCTCTGGGCCGCCACTCTGGGCATCACTTTTCAATATTTTATAAATCAGGAAGTAGCTCGACACGCCTTGGCTACTGGTGAGAGCTTCTTTACCTCCTCATCGCGTATATTCAAATGGTTTGCACCATTTTGGCTTTTTTCAGCTGTTCTACTCTATGTCTGGCCGGGCTGGGCCGCCGCCATGGGTACTACTCTGAGAGAGCTTTTCGGTTTCGGAAATTATCTTTGGTGGGCAGTCGCCAGCTTATCTTTAGTTGTCGTGCTTACATTTATTGGAAAGTCTGCGTACCAAATACTTGAGAAATCCTTGAAAATCATCGTCCCCACGTTTTTCATACTCTTGGTAATTTCAAGTTTCCTTTCATTAACTTGGAGCGACTTACAGTTGGCACTGTCAGGGATGTTTAATTTCGGATATCTGCCAGATGACGTGGATTTGGCTGTTTTGATGGGAGCTGTCGTCTTTGCTGGTGCGGGGGGCTTATTAAACCTCTGCGTATCTCTTTGGTATCGCGATAAGCAAATAGGGATGGGCAAATATGTCGGCAGGATCCTGAACCCTATAACAGGTAAAGAGGAGGCGGCATCTTATCGTGGCTATAGCTTTGACCCAACTCCAGAACATATGGCCAGATGGAAACAGTGGATGCACTTCATACGCATTGACCAGGGTTTGATTTTCTGGTTTCTGGGAATGGTAACCCTTATCCTACTTAGCGTTAATGCTTATGCTGTCCTAGTCCCGCATGGCCTGGTACCAGAGGGATTAAATGTGGCCGTCGTGCAAGCTCACATATTCGGAGACAACTGGGGGCCGATTGGCTTCAGCCTATTCTTGGTGATGGCTTTTCTTATGTTGTTTTCTGTTATGTGGACTGTGATAGATGCTTTCACACGAATCGCATCTGACATCCTATATGTAAATTCACACATCGGTCCATTTCAGAAGCACCTGTCTTGGATCAAGAATATCCCTCTAAATATCCTGTACTATTCCCTGATCGTCGGAATCGTATTGATTAGCGCATCACTCCTAACCCTGGAACAGCCACTACTTCTTCTGACGATAAGCGCAGTCCTGGGAGGTTTTACAATGGCAATATATTCCCCCGTGCTGATTTATCTGAATAATTTCAAATTACCAAGGGAGTTACGCCCAGGTATCATAACTAACTTATTTATGGTATCTGCGTCGGTGTTTTACGCGGGCTTCACCGCAATAATTTTCTGGACTAAAGTCTTTTAATAATTAATACAAAAGGCGCACCAGTCATGGTGCGCCTCAGGTCTATTTTTGATCAAAAGATTGGTCAAATTTGTGCGATTTCCTCAAACGTCGGAGTACCCTTAAACACCTGCCCGTTTCGCTCATACCACCCGAGTGCATTACTGATATCACTCTCCTTGCTTGCACTACAGGATGTAGTATTAGTAGTAAGAGTGTGTGCAGTTACAATTTCGTACCCGAGTTCAATCGCTGTACCCGCTGTCTCCATTACACAGAAGCTAGCATTAATTCCCATCAACAGCAGTCTGCCTGTGCGGAATCTGTGTAAGACCTCTTCCAGCTTTCCGTCATAGAAACCATCATTGACACGCTTGATCAAACGGACAACTCGCTTTACACAAGAAATCTCAACTTCCAATTCTTCTAGAGTTCTGCCTTGCCCTCTGTACTCGAGCACAATAAGCGGGATGTCGTGCGAGACGCAGACGCCTCGTATCACATCAATTTGTGCGGAAATGATCTTCCTGAGCCTCGCGTGCGAATTTTCTCTAATGAAGCCCTTTTGCATATCCACCAGCACCGCTGTCAATCCAGTCTCCGTCTTCTGTCTCATCACCAAACCTCCTTCGTTGTTGTTTGTTTTGTTAGTGAACTAATACGACAAACAGAACGCTGCTGTCGTCTCCGCTTTCTTATATAGCACGACACACAAACACTGTCAAATTTGGCTGGGGACAGGGAAAATTATTATCCTTGGATAGGCTAAAGTTCTGCTATGCCGCCATGGATACTGACTTCGTGTAGGTTTAACCTCCACTGAAGACACGTTGCGACATCTCATTTTTCGGTTACAATGCCACTATCTCCTTCGGGAGATATGTTCGTACCATTCCGCGGTAGCTCAGTGGTAGAGCGGCTCGCTGTCGAAGGCAGCTTCTCGTCGTAAGGCGAGTTGAAAAACGAGGTGAATTCGGGGAAACCCTAATGGTGAGAAATTCGAACCATGGGCAATCCCGAGCCAAGCTCTTCTCGTATTGATTTACGGGGTCCCCATTCTGATGGGGAAGCAAGCGTCGGAAGACGATAGCGAAGATGTCTCATCTGAGCGACAGTCTTCCGGAAAGCGCGCTAGGGAAGGTGTAGAGACTATCCCGCAAGGGAGTAGACCGAAAGGTCGAAGCGCCTCGCACCCTCGATCTGCGAAAGCAGATACGGGTGATGATATAGTCCATTCCTCTCGTAATAGAGGGCTAAAATGTAACGAGTTGGTCGTAGGTTCGAATCCTACCCGCGGAGCCAGAACGAGATTTAGTTCTAACCTCAAAGAGGTATAATCACAGACAATGAGTTCAATACCGAAAATCTATTTCATTTCCGGAGTATCTGGAGTCGGGAAAACAGCAGCTATGAAGGAGCTCAAAAAAATGTTGCCACTCGATGAATTTGATATTCGTGACTTTGACGAACGCGGTGTACCAGACGGAGGTGGTCCCGTGTGGCATAAGAGCGAGACAGTCTACTGGCTTGATATTGGTGCTGAAAATACAGAGTACGGCAAATCCACCGTTATCTGTGGTTTTAATGAACCTGAAAGAGTACGATCCGCTCGTAACGACAACCACCCAGGGGTTGAGCTTATTCTTTTACACGCGAGCAATGATGTCATTCGTAAGCGGCTACGCGGCAGATACCCCACTGCCGAAAGTGAGAAAGAAATCGAACGGGCGGCTGGAGTACCCCTCGCAACCTTTATCGAAAACTGCGTCTCGTATGCACCGACACTATGGAGCATTTTCGAGAAGGAACGTTGTCACATCGTTGAGACCGACAAAAAGACTCCGCATAGTGTGGCAGTGGAAGTGTCAAAGATTCTTCATGCATAATAGGTTCGCACATCCCCCACCCAGCGGATTAAAATTGGCTATCCCCACCCTTGTTGAAATTTAATCTTGCGTGTGTATAATGAGGCTAATCACCACGGGAAAGACCCCTGCAGAGCTCGTCTCTGCCGGGGGCTTTTCCTTTCTACGAGTCAGATTCTGGAACCACTTTGAGGATCGACCTTTGATCATTGATGTATGCAATTGCGGCATTTGTTCGTTTGAGTAAAATCGAACATTTTTCTGCTGGCGCTGGGGACAATATCACCTCAAGGCGCTTCTTAAGCATCAGCACCTTTATCAGAGGCGCATAATCTCCATCGCTAGCCACGATAATGGCTTTATTTAGATCTCCTTCATACAAATCGGCACTCGCCTGCATCAGAAGGTCTGAGTCGCAATTTCCTTTTGCTTTACCAGTTTTATCAAAGAGAACGTCCTTAAAGATCAGGGTGAAGCCGCATTCTTGAAGATAGGTGTATAGATCCTTGTATTTGGGAATGAGGCCGATGAAAATATAGGCCCGTTCGACTTTATATTTATCTGAAAGCCAGACTCTAAACTTCTTATAGTCTAACTGCCACAGAAGTGTTAACCGGAGGGCCTTGTCAAGATTGGCCGCATCAATATAAGCGATATTAACGAGCTGCTTTCCTTCAGGATTCATTTCAGTAGTTTAACATTCCTTATCAGTCTTTTCATACCAAATCAGTTCGAACATCCTCCACCCAGCGGAGCCGAGTGAGTAATACAAAAGAGCCCTTCTTAGGGCTCTTTTGTATTCGAGCGAGGCGACCGCAGGAAAGAGTGAAAGTAACGCTTACCCGCGGAGCCAAATGAAAAAGCGCCTTTCTGGGCGCTTTTTCATTTGGCTCCCTTGAGGAAGACTGGCACGGCTTCCCTACTTCGTGACGCACTTGGCGCACCTGCAGCCGAACGGCCTGATGTGCTCGGCGACGTACTCGTCGCCGTAGTCGTAGGTTAGCTCTTCGCCTGGCTTGATTGCTCGAAGCGCGTCGATCCATACGCGACCCTTCACAATGTTCGGCTCGCAGTTTGGCTTGCAGGAGTGATTGATATAGCGCGCGAAGTTCTCACGCGTGGTGCCATCTATCGTCTTCCTATTATTCACCTCGAAGAGGTACTTGCTACGACTTGTGTATTCTTCTGCTTTGGAAATAACTCGGCCGAAATATTCTATGATTCGTTCACCCTTCTTAAACTGTCTCGTAGCGAAGAGCCCTAGACCAGCGCTCGACCGCTTCACCTGCACACCATCAGGGCATGCGATTTTATTCTTTTTTGATTCTGCAGCTTTCATTATTTAACAGCGAGCACAGTTCCCTTCTTCACAAGTGCCGCGAGTCCTGCCTGAGTCTTAGGTAGGTGGCGTATATCGACAAACCCTACGACACGGACTGTGACACCCTTGCAGATGCCGAACACATTAGCCGCATTTATAGAGCGTCCATCGGAAGAAACGGATTCCTCCTCTGTGTTGAGAAGAACGTCGACACGATCCGTATAACGCGCGTTCATCGTATCTTCGATGACGCGATACCCGATGTGATGCGCAACGACGCCATAGCCACAGGTATTCCCCGGTGAGATTGTCGATCCGTCAATCTCGATGATGGTGCCGAACGGGAGCTCGTCAGCGAGGTCGCGAGAGCGAGCTGCGATGATTTCCGGGTTCGAATACGCGCCAGAGGCGGTTTCAAACGGGTTCCCATCAGTTTGCTCCGCGACAGCGTTGTATGCCGTCATCGTCACGATGTGACCCGGTATGGCTGGCGCGACTACCGCGACAGGTTGAGACTTGTGGGCGTTTCCTGTTGGAAACGGCGCGAAGCCTAGTATAAGCGAAAAGCCCATAAGGGCTCCAAATAGTGGCATTGAATTGGTTTGTCGAAATAGCCAATAGCTACCTCGTTATTTGGATACTAGCATATTGACAATACGCTGTCAATAGGTCTGGTGCTGCTATTTTGCTCTTAGTTTATGCACAAAAATGAACGCGACATAGGCGACGATGATGCCTAGAAGTGCCCCGCCGACGATATCTGACGGGTAATGAACGCCTGCGACCACACGACTGACAGCTATGAGCGATGCTGCTACGAAAAAACCGATTCCCCACTTCTTATTATAGAGATATACCGCAGTAGCCATCGCGAAGAAGAACGCAGCGTGCCTAGATGGGAACGACCACGCGGTCTCGGTGATAAGTTGATGCACCTGAAGCACCATGAATGGTCGCGGATGGTGATAGAAAAAACGAATGAGTGGAACCAATACATAACCAGTAATTGCGCACGATAGACCAGTCACTATAAGTATTTCCAATTTTTCTCGTTTGGAATATAGAGAAAAGAATACAAGAATGAGAAAAATAGCGACAAGAACATACGCCATATATGTGGCAAAAAATATAATCACCCAATCAAGAAGATGTGACTGCCCTACCAAGTTATTAAGGAGATAGAAAAGTTGTGTGTCGATAACCATAAGTAATACTATATACTATCGCTACGCCCATGCTATCTATCCTCTACCTCGTCGCGATTGGTATCGGCATCATCTACATCTGCGTAACTGCGTATCGCTACCTACGCTCTGGCAACTGGTCACTCGATTACATAGCTCTGCTCGCTATGATAGTCGCGCTCTTCTCGCGCGAGTGGCTAGCTGGGGCCGTAATAGCTCTCATGTATACCGGCGGTAAAGGGCTCGAAGCATATGCGGCACGGCGTGCAGAAGCATCGCTCTCTGCCCTGCTCGCACGTATACCGAAGACGGCGCTAGTGAAGAGTGGCGGAGTGACCACCGAGATGCCGCTCGCCGAAGTACCAACAGGTGCGGTAATCGTCGTGCGTGGTGGCGAGCTCGTGCCACTCGATGGCTTCCTCGCTTCGACAAGCGCAGTACTCAACCTGGCGAACCTCACTGGCGAGCCACTTCCTGAGACCCTGGCAGAAGGTGCAGTCGTGAAGAGCGGCAGCGTTAATGCCGGAGAAGCATTCGATCTGACTGTGTCGGGAACGCTCGCTACATCGACCTACGCGAAGATCGTCGATCTAGTCAGGAACGCCGAACGTGACCAAGCGCCATTCGTGCGCCTCGCATCCTACGCGAACCTACCCTTCACTGCGCTTACGCTCCTCATTTCTGGTGGCGCATATCTACTAACTGGCGACATCACGCGCGCGCTCGCAGTGCTAGTGATTGCGACACCGTGCCCACTCATCATCGCGGCGCCAGTCGCCTTCATCGGCGGGCTGTCGCGAGCGGCCGGG
>JBAYJU010000023.1:0-12820 GCA_041664865.1 Minisyncoccota bacterium | reverse complement strand
TGCGCTGTTGTCGATATACGACATGGTTACCCCGATTGAGCCGATATCCGAAAACGGCGAGGCGATAATCGTTTTTGCGCCTGTCGCCGCGAGATACGCTGCCGAGACTCCTACTTCGCGTATCAGTGCCGTAAGCGGCAAGGAAGCGTGTCTGAGTCCATTTGCGATAACTTCAGCCGCAACGGGTGAACCGCCGGAAGAATCAATGCGAACAAGAACGCCGCGAATGTTCGGGTCAGCTTCCGCCGCGCGAAGCGCGGCGAGAGTGTCGTCGGGATTCGTCGAAGGTGGTGGGATGTTCCCGCTACCGTCTTGGTCCGCTCCGGCATAAGGGATGATGTTTCCTACTATCGGGATAATCGCGATATTACAGGAGCCGTCACTGACCGACGAACTCGCGTTATAGCCACTCCACTCGTCGTGCCACGAACCCCATATCCAAAGACAAATTGAGAAAGTTGCAATAACTCCTAATGCAAGAATGGCGTAACGCGCAACATATTGTCGAAGCGGAGTCATAAAAATTAAATATTTCCCTTTCTAATCTCTTTTCTAACTAAAGCGTTAAACGTAGAGAAAGAATCAAGTTGTTTCTTGAAGTCAGAATTATCAACACCTTGTTTTTCAACATAAATGTTAATTCTATTTTTTAGTTCTTCACGAAGTGGTCTATCTTCTCCTTGAGTATGAGTCGTATCTTCTGGGTTACCATATATTGGATGGTACTTTCTAACTACAGCTCCTGCCTCTTCACTTGTTTTTCCATCCTCTTCTACAACTTTTCTGAATAAAACCATGCGGTTAAGTTCGTCAAATTTTAACATCATCATTCTTTCAACATCGTTTGAATTCCACCACCACCTAATATCTTCATCTCGCACACCTTCTTTTCTCGCTTTTTCCAAAAAGCGGTGCATTTTTTCATCATCCTTTTCTTTCTCTAACATATTGTCTCCCATATTGGCTGGAAGATTAAATTTTTTAGATTCCTCGATAGCTAAATCGAGTAGACTTTCTGCCGTTTTGGCCGGCTCTGGATGATTATTTTTTTGAAATTCTTGAGTGTACAAATCAAGAAGTCCTTTTTCTATTTCATTATATTTACTAAAGAATCCCATATTATTTATTTTGCTTTCGGCCATATCTGATAAACCAATAAGCAAACATTATTACGAAAATAACACCACTAAAGAAAAGGATACCGATAAATAACGAACCCGTAGCACTTACATTTTCGGATTGATTGAAAAATTTGGCGAACGCCAAAAGTAAAAACCACCAATTATGGCCCATAAAATTTCCGAAAGTGTATTTCTCGTTCATAGCCATTTTAACAATTCTTCTATTATACCCTAAAACACCATTGTCATAGCTATTACCTCAACGCGCTGAGTTAATCGCCCGGCGACTACTTCGGGGTGTAAAACACGCCTTGACCGAGGGTGCCGTGCTGAATTATCGCCCCTTCCTTCTCCAACTCGTCCAAATACCGCTCGGCGGTTGCGTTAGATACTTCAGTCAGTTTCTCCACATCGTTATTTTGGATTTTCCCGTGCTCCTGTACGAACGCCAGAATCTTCTGTTTGTTCTCGGCTTTCTGCTCCATTTGCTTGGCGATAAATCCATCAGCCTTTCCTCTGCGAGCGAGGTACATTCCGAGCGTGATGCCGACGAGAGCGACGATGATTAGGATGACGTAGTTCATATGGGATTGATTGTACCTTGCACTCCTATGTCCTTCCGGTATTGAACGCCATTAAAAATATCGGACGAGATCGAGTCATACGCTGTCTCAAGAGCTTGCTCAAGCGTCTCTCCAGTCGCGGTTATCCCTAGCACCCGTCCACCGTCCGTAACCAACCGCCTTTCGTGAAGAGTCGTACCAGCATGAAAGATAACCACGTCTCGAGAAACGGCAGGGAGTGTTATTGATACTCCTTTCTCATATGCACTTGGATAGCCCTTGGAAGCCAGCACGATACAACATGCGTAATGGTCAGACCATTTTATCTCGAAGTTTTCAAGCGAGCCTGAGGCACACGCAGATAAAATATCAAACAAGTCACTTTCAAGGATTCGCATATACGACTGCGTTTCTGGATCTCCAAATCTCGCGTTAAATTCGATTACCATCGGCCCCTCTTTGGTCAGCATGATACCCGGGAATAAAACGCCCTTAAATGGACGGCCTCGTTTTTTAAGTCCTGTCAGTGTTGGGACAACGATTCGTTCGCGGATAAGCTTCATTTGCTCCTCGGACACAAGTGGCACTGGGGCAATAGTACCCATACCGCCCGTGTTCGGTCCTTGGTCGTTGTCAAAGATTCGTTTGTGATCCTTCGAGGCCGGAAACAGAATAGCATTGTCACCATCGCAGAAAGCGTGTACCGATATTTCGAATCCATCGAGATAATCTTCTATAACGACTTTGTTACCCGAATCACCGTGAACTCTCTTGTCCATAATCTCATCGATAGCTCGTTCTGCTTCTTCAAGTGTTCTTGCAATAACTACACCTTTCCCAGCCGCAAGACCATCAGCTTTCACGACTATTGGAAACTGCCGTCCGCGGACATATTCCAAAGCTTTTTCTGTCGTATCAAAAACTCGATAGCGAGCAGTCGGTATGTTTTCTTCCTGCATGAATTGCTTTGCATACGATTTCGACCATTCGATTTCGGCGGCATCTTTCGTCGGTCCAAAAACTCTGATACCCATTGCCTGAATCGAGTCCGACAATCCTTCTGCAAGATAATTATCAGGGCCGATCACAACTAGATCAACCTCATTAGTTTCTAACCATTTCAGAATCTCTTGAGATGTCCGAGCGTTTACATTCTCGCCGAGCAAAGCAGTACCAGCATTGCCGGGAGCGATATATAGCTGTGTGACTTTTAGAGATTGTTTTAACTTCCAAGCAAGAGCGTGTTCTCTTCCGCCAGCTCCTACGATAAGCACTTTCATATATGGAGTATGATACTATGCGACCGGATTAACAAAAGGAATCAACCATGAAAAAGCTCGTAATGGGAACAACGAACCCCGCCAAGATCGCACAAGTGCGTGATGCTCTTGCATCGGCAGGCATTCAAGTCGAGGGAGTAACAGACAAGAAGTTGCTACCCGAGGTTGTCGAGGACGGGGCCACAGTACAGGAGAATGCCCGCAAAAAAGCTGTTGCATACGCGAAGACTCTCGGGCAGACAGTAATCTCCATGGACAATGCTTTGTTTCTCGATGGTCTCGCGCCAGAAGAACAGCCGGGCATTCATGTGCGTCGTATCGGTGGGTCACTTGCGGCGACTGATGCAGAATTGCTCGATCACGGTGCTACGCTTGTGGAATCTCTTGGCGGTAAGGTAACTGGCTATTGGGAGTACGGTATCTGTATAGCCGATCCGAGTGGC
Source organism: Minisyncoccota bacterium (assembly GCA_041664865.1). GTDB lineage: Bacteria > Patescibacteriota > Minisyncoccia > Phycocordibacterales > Phycocordibacteraceae > C7867-001. The sequence continues at coordinate 9,413 of JBAYJU010000023.1, read as the reverse complement.
AAGATATCGGAGACCACACTTCGAACGCCGCGTGTCTTCACTAGCAAGCGGAGCGACAAATCAGTACCGGGGTATCCACTCGAATCGATTCAAATTGATCCAGAAACCGGCAAGTACATTTCCGAGATGACGACCGAAGAAATGGCGACCTTTTGGCAGCGAACCTTGGGCGCGCCACTTTGCGCCTTCGTCAGTGGTGCACTCTAAACGAGTCCTTACGCCACCGTGCGTCGGGACTTGCTTTTTATTGTCCTCACTCTTTAGGTATAGAAACGGACAAACGTTTCGGCATTCTCTTAACAAGAACCATGCTCACGAATACGGTATTCGTCGCAACAAGGCTGGCCACATACAGAGTCGACTCTACAGAATAGTGAGTTATTGAAAGAACGGAAAAGAGATTAGAAATTGCACTACAGATATACAGGAATATGGTCTCGCTGTGAGGTTCTTCAAATGCTTTCCTGAAAGTCGGAAGAAATGCTATGAGGTCAATAATTGTCACGAGAATGATTGAGAGCGTTACATTGCTGGTGAATATCCAGACGCTGATAGCTATGAATGCGCCAATTAGACACACAGTATCGAAAACGGTTATGTTCTTCGTCCCGTATTTGAAAGAAAGCAAGAACACAATAAGAGAGACGAGCCCGAGAGACAAGACTCCAGCGGCGCTCCAGAAGGAATTTTCTCTCAGTATCGCCGCTGTCGCTGTGACTTGAAGGATTGTCCAGACCAGCCACGAATAGATATGCGGCGTTGTCTTTCTAGCTAGAATATCTCTGAGATATGGGTAAAAAGAAATTACCGCGACAACAACTGAAAGTGTCCCAAAGAATTGATGCCACGTCATATCACCTTATGCGAGATAAATCACCATTTAAAATGGTCGGGTTCATAGCAAGAATCTCCTCCTTGTACGAACAGGACTCATCTATTGGATTGAGCACGTAGATTTTCTTCTTGAAGTGAAGAGCGATAGCCATTTCACCGAGCACAGCACCACCGATATAACCTTTGATGCCTTTCTTCTCATAATTCAGAACGAGAACCGTATTTCCTCTCTCTATCTTATTGAAATGATGTCTGGTAAGGAACGTCTTTCTCTTATAGTCCTTCGGATTCTTGAACCACGTCTTGTAGGTCTCAACACGAAAGTCACCGCTCTTCTTCATTTTATTTGCCGTGAGCGGAACCGACACTGCAAATCCAGCTTTCTTTAAGACGGCTTCTGTCTCAAGCACTTGAGTATAGAAAGAGGCGCTTGAACAAATAGTGATTACCTTTTTCTCTAGCTTCTTCATATGAGGTCCTTGATCTGCTTGATAATTTCAATGCCGGTTCCGTCGAGAATCGAGGGAATGAATTTTGTCGCTCCCTCTTTTGAGATATTGAGAAGCTTATCGATGGGCCATGCTTCAAAACCAAGCGCTTTCCCTTCCTCAATCTTTAAGTCCTCAAGTTTCCCTCTGTAGCAATACGCGTATACATTCCGACGAGGATGATTGGTCATACCCGTCACATCATCGTGTGAATTGGTAATCGTTGTGCGAAGAAAAAAGAGGTCATTGGGTTTTATGTGCACCCCGGCTTCTTCCTCAGCTTCCTTGAGTGCAGTTTGTTCGTATGTATCGCCAACTTCCACATGGCCGCCGACGGTGGCATCAAGCAGATCCGGCCAGGTGTCTTTATCCTTGGCGCGATGTTGGAAAATAAGTTGTCCGTCTGGTGTATAGAACCAAACGTGAACCTCAGCGTGAAGAAGACCCTTTTCATGGATTTCTTGGCGAGTCGTCTGCCCTATAACATTACCTGCTTCATCAACAATATTTAAGATTCTTGCATCCATAATTATTTTATGAACTCCCGTATCGTCCTGAACAATTTCTCATAGCCCTGTGCATTGGGGTGCAGACCATCATCCAGATCGGTACCGATATCAATTACGTCAAAAACATCAATGAGGATTAGGCCTTCCGATTTGGAGAACTCTTTAAGGAAATCGTTATAGGTCTGTATAGTCTCATTCACAAAACGCGTGCCGCTTCCTCTTACGATAGCTTCGTCCACCTTTGTAGCTCCCACGATATAAATTTTATCGGTGTAGTTTCTGGCGAGTTTGAGGAGCATCCGCATATTCTGTTTATATTTTTCAAGCGGAATGATATTTTCAGTCTCGCCAGCAGGATATTTAGAATCATTAATACCAACAGCGAATACAATGACGTTCGGTTTGATTGCATCCGCTTCCACCGCAAAGCGTTTGCGCAGATTGTCTGTTGTATCTCCACACACGCCAAAGTTATAGACGCTGATATCGTCATCTATTTCGAACGATTTTCGCAGTCGCCCTACCCAGCCGAGAGCTTCGCTATCGCCTGCGCCATAAGTGATACTGTCTCCCCAGATGCCGATTTCCATACCACAACTATATCAAGTTTTCAGAACTTTTATCTTTCTTATAAAAAAGAAGCTCAAGAAAACTAAAATGCCCATTGAGAGAATTGCGTAGGAGTAACTTATCTTCCCAAGCGAGGCTGTGCTCGCTAAAACGACACTCCACGTAATCGGGCCTATGAGCGTCGCAAAGCGTTCGGCGAGAATATAGAAACTGAACGAGCTTGCTTCAACTGAACGATGAGTAATTTCCGCAACCATTGATCTGCTGATACCCCACATTGCGCCGAAAAGAAGCCCCGCAACGAGACAAGCGATTATGACGAGTTTGAACGAAGGGGCAAAAGCGATAATTGGAAATAGTATTGACCAGCAAATAATAAGCCAGAGAAGAGTCTTCTTACTTCCTTTTTTATCTGAAACTTTCCCTAAAATAATTGCACCGATTGCAGAAAAAGTAAGTATCCCTGCAGTTAAATACGTTTTAACTGCATCTGATGCGCCGTGCACGTTCTCCAAGAACAAGGGAAAATTATTTGAAAATGTTAAAAGTGCATCGCTGAACAAGAAATATCCGACGAGAAGGAAGACCAAATTCCTATTTGATAGAATTTGCCTAATGGTCTGGAAGATTTTTGCATACTCGTCGCGGATGCTTATTTTCTCTAAGGACGGCGTTGTCTCTCTTTCTTTGAACCAGAGCATCATAGGGAGCGCGAAGAGACCAAATAGGATTGTCGCCGGAAGAAGTGTCTGCGGACGACCTACCGTTCCAAAGAGATAAATAGCTCCAGTGGCGAACGGTAATGTTATGAGAAGCCCAATAACCTGACCAGCATAATTAAATCCTTGTCCCAATCCGGAGACATACCCTCGATTTGTCTCATCAGAAATGTCATTAATCATCGGGGTATAGAAAACGAAACTGACTATATAAAAATAGAGTGCGATAGTGAAAAGTACTACTGCGGATAACACATGAGAGGGCGCAAATAAAACAACAACAGATGTTGCTAAAAAGGTGATGAAGGTAAGAACGGTCGTCCAACGCACGCCGGACAGTTTGCGGCGGGTTATATCGAGACGTTGCCCTATAACGGGTGCGGTCAAGATGAATAAGATAGACGAAACAATGAGTGTCGCGTTGAACCACCAATCGGGTTTATGACTATCGACAACAAGCCACTGGGAAAAGTAGAACAGGAAAACAATCATAATGATCGAGTTGGCGAAGTCGTATAGTGCCCATAGGTAGATATTCCTTCTCATAAATTACAACTCACCATTTCTCAAGTGGCCAGACATCCATTGCAATCTCCTCATATGGATGCGTGCGTTTTATCGCGGCGAGCACATTACCGACAACTGTGGTGTCACAGGTTATTTCAATACGTTCTTCTTCAACTTGTTCCAACTCTCCGACCTTCCCTATGTGTGGATGTGCCCCTTGTTCCGGCATGAATCTACCAATGCCCCGGACCGAGAAACTACAAAAAGAATACTTACCAAGCTTGCCACCGCCAGCTTTACCTATAGCTTCGCGGACTTCATCTGCGTTTTTAATAGGCACATAGACGACGATTTTATGCTGAGACATATTATTCGAGTTCGAAGGCAAGTATACCGTACTCTTTTATTTTTTCCTCGTAGTTGGGATACGAGTAGTAGCGTTTCTTCATCTCCTCAATGGAGGTAATCAGTGGCATTATTTTCTTCAGAGGTAATTTCTTGATCATTGCTTCGGGGGTGGCGAAATGACAGACGCTTACGATTTGCTTGACGAAGCGGTCCTTCCCGCAAACAAACGTAATCGTATCTCCCTTTTGAATTTGCCGGTATTTAGCTGTAGCGGCCCTCGTCTCGATAGACTTGAGCCCGCTTCTCACTTCCTCAAATCGCACCTTATCTACTTGTCTAAATCGTAGTATCCAGTTTTTCATTGTTCTGATATTAGATTTCATCGAGAATCGCCGCTAGCTCGTCAATGAGCTGTGAGAACATGAGTTTCTGGCCACCTTGTAATTCAGGGCTGGCGAATACGTCTTCTTTGATGTCGCCGAGTTCTCGCTGAATAAAATTGATGCGCATCCAAGTTTTGAATTGCTCATTAGCTGATTTTTGCGAATAGAGACTGGATTGGTTGGCCTCAACGGAAGATGCTATCGTCCCAAGGTCAATCAGGTCAATTGCTCCCAGCACTCTCGTTTTTATCCGGTCGGGGATATGTGGAGTGGCAAATTGTATATGCAGGCGAGCTTGATTCTTAAATTCTTTAAGCGTTTTCTCCCATGAGAGGTCAACTTCGTGGCCGCGTTCAGGATCTCCCCGCAATTCCTTTTTGAATGGATTATATCCACCTTTCTCCGTCATAATCCTATTATATCGTGTTAATAACCCTCAGACGAGAACATTCTTTGCGATGGCGTAAAGATTTGACACCATAAACATTTTAGGTTAGATTCTTTCTAGAACAATCCGTTCTTCCAACTTCAAGGAGGCATCATGCCAAAAAATTGTTATCACCACTGTTCCTCACGAAAACAATGGCCGAAAATGCCATAGGTGCGGCAGTTGATGCTGCACAAAGTAATAGACTGGGTTTCTACCTCAAGCACAACATGTGCCATGTCGTTATACTCGTTCCAGCGATGGAAGATGATGGCGGGGTGGGCTATCCAAACTACCCAATCCAACCGCACCTGCTCGCAGAACTCAGTTTCGGCGAAAAGGAGAAGTGGCCGCATGACTTCAGCAACATTGCCCGGTGCAAGGCTCTCCAGCTTTGGCACGATCGCAATGACGGCGGCACGGACATCAAGCCGCACCTTCTATTCTCGGGCGACACGCCCTTCTGGGGCGGCGTCAAACGTGACGGCATTGTTGTGGCATGTTCGGGTGTTCAGCCGTGGTTCGATCGGATGATCGCGGGCATAACCGCTGACGTTTGTGTCGCACTGGCCTATAACGCATGGATGAAGAGTCTCGACAAAGCCAAGGGGGTCGATTTTGTGACCGACATGACCCCAGCCTCTTAAGGGCTGTCCGTTCCACAACTAAGGAGGCAAAATGAACCCGATACGTAGTTTTAGGCAACTGCCGAATATCATTAAGCGCAAGATTCGGCGACAACTAGTGAAGCTCGCCAAGTGGTATCTGAAATCAACTTACGGGTTTCGGTGTGCTCGCTGTCACTCCCCGACACCGGTCTTGCATATCGGCAAATTCTGCGACCACTGCCTAATTTCCGCATGCCAGCGTGTCCTCAATCCATCTGACATCTATTAAGGGAGGTAACCATGGGATTCTTATCGAGACAGCCTACGAGCAACGACATGCCCAAATCAACCAGCGGAAAAAGTCCGTGGCTTGGCGAAACCGAAGACGTTGACGAGTTCGTTCTGCGCTTGCAGGGGAAAATCAAGAAGTGCGCCGGCCCTTGCGGACGTTCAACGCACGTTAAGCACCTCGACAAAGACGGGCATTGTCCAGACTGCCACAAGTAGTCTGCCCGTGCGAACCACATAAGGGCCCCACTTCGGTGGGGTCTTTTTTATACACAGGTTCGAATATCTTCTATTCAGGGTAGCAAAATTATTGTGTTATTTTAATTTTGAAAAACACCAAAAACCCTCGCCCTGCCGCTCCATGCATTCACCCCCCCCGCGAATCCGCCGGAAGGCAAAAGAGAAATGCGCGGACAGGGCTCGGGGCCGCCGTCCGCGGCGGCGAGCCCGCGAGTCTGCGAGCGGGCGAGCGACCTAAAGCTCTTGAGCGTAGCGATTAGAGCTTGGAAGTACTCCTGTGGTGAGAGTTAGGGTTGGTGTTGGAAAAATGTTCGAACTTGGTCGTATAATGTAGCCCGAATAAAACTTGGGTCGGTTTCTGAAAAATTTTCCCGCGCGGCGCAGAGCGCCGCGTAGGGTGGAGAAGGGATTTCAGCCACTTCCTGAAGGGAGAGATGCAGATTCAAAATTCAAAAGCCGAACATTTTTTGGAGAGAGGATTTTTTGGAGGAGGAATGCGAATGCAGAATACATAGTGTGCTTGACCCGCCCTCCCGTTCGCGCACCAGCCCCTTCGCTGAAAGCTTTGCAATCAGTGAAGCTCCCTTAGTAGAGCCACTCCAATCTAATTCTCCAATCATGACGAGCAATCATATTCGTGTCGTTTGTAATGCCACTTGAGCGGGGGTCGGCCATTATCATACTTACTTGGAATCTCCTTTCAATATCAGTCGGCTCTGTTTTCCACAAAATCTTGCTTATAAATTTGCGTGTTAAATCTGCTATGTTTGGCAACTCTCCAACAATTTCATCCATTTGATCTTCTTCAATAGGAGTGAATTCTCCGTGTGCAATCTTACTGCGGACGGTGTACAAGGTGTATTCCTCGCCGTCTTTCTTTATCTTTTTTCTAAAATCTTTCACGAGAGCGTTTTCTGCACCAAATACAGCAGATAATGCTTCTTTCGTCTTACGATAATTACCCAAAATACATTCTTCATATGCTTGTTTCGCAAATTTTTCTGGATTGCTTTTCAATAGACCTGTAAGTTCTAAGTCGAGAATGCACTTATCAGTTTGAGATTTCTTTTCGTCCTTGGTTAAAGGTTTAAATCCATATTCTTTACTTGCTTCCATTTCGCCCGAATACAATTTGAGAGCTAGCATTTCAAGAGCGAGATAATAACTCAAAAAGCTAAACAGCTTATTACTTGAGCGGAGCCTATTTCCTACTTGATACCAACTAATGGCTCGATCTAGAACTCGGGAGTCTTCTCCTATGAATTTCGATACATACTCTATTGCGAGGTCGGTGTCTTCATTTGTGAGTTCAATTAAAGAGGAACCACCTCCTCTACCAGAGTATTTAAGTATCAATTCGTATTTTGCATTTAGACCGTAAGTCAATCGGTACAGGAGAACGTTAATTAGGTCGAGGCCGTTTTCAATTGCTTCTATACTTACCTCAGGAATTTCTATAGAGCAATCATAAACCTGTGAATTGGCAGCTGTATTATTTTCAAGATTAACGACTTGAATCTTCCGCATATGTAAATGCCCGAATTCGTGGTTAGTACCATTGTCAGGGTACGGGAAGATGAAATCTGATTTTACTAAAAATTCAATTACTGGTAGACCTGTCGCTAACATATATTGCAAACATCCCCTGATTTTTAAATCGGAGTTACCCGCCAGCTTCTCTCTAAGTTGCTTGTCTAGCTCATCAAAATTTCCAAAATACAATAAAGGTCGCCATTCTCCATATGGGTTATATCTTCTAGGGAGAGGCGTTGGATATACTGGTGGATTTTCATTCTCCTCCTTCGGCATATTTATTTCATCAACTCTCCGACTGACACTCCGATCGCTTTTGCTATCTTCGCAATAGTCGCCAGTGTCGGGTTCGTCTTACCGTTCTCTATGTTGGTAATAAAGCTACGGCCGACATCGAGCGCGCGGGCGATGTCGCCCTGCGAGATGCCTTTCTCTGTTCTGATTCGCTTCAGATTCTTACCGAGCTTTATTTGTTCGCTTTGCATTGCCCGCAGTATATTCTCCGGTATATTGCAATACAATGGTATATCATAATATACTACTCGTATGCGCTATTTTCTCTACGCACGCAAAAGCACCGATGTTGAGGACAAGCAGGTATTGTCCATCGAGGCGCAACTTGGGGAGCTTCGCTCACTCGCTAAAGACGAGAAGTTAGAAATCGTCGCGGAGTTTGTCGAGAAGCGGAGCGCGAAGATGCCAGGCCGTCCGGTGTTTAACGAAATGCTAAAGCGAATCCACAAGGGTGAGGCGCAGGGCATCGTGTGTTGGAAGCTCGATCGTTTGTCGCGTAATCCGGTGGACGGCGGGCAGATAAGCTGGCTCCTGCAGGAGAATATTATCCAGCATATCCGCACGCACGACCGGAGCCATTATCCGAGCGATAATGTGTTGATGATGTCGGTGGAGTTCGGTATGGCGAATCAGTTCATCCGCGATTTGAGTTCCAACGTGAAGCGTGGGTTGCGCGCCAAAGTGAAGCGCGGCGAATTCCCCTCGACTGCGCCCGTCGGATATTTAAATGATGTGCGCGCGAAAACGATTGTTATTGATCGCAAGAAATCCAAAGTGATCCGCGCCGCCTTTGAGCTGTACGCTAAAGGTAATTCACGGCTTGAAGATATTTCAACTTTTTTAGAAACGAACGGTATTAAGAGCCACCTCAACAACAGGACGCACAAAGATCGTGTGAAGTTCATCCTCTCCAATCCGTTCTACGTCGGCCTTTTCAAATACGGCGGCGAAATGCACGAAGGGCGACATACGCCGATAGTCGAAAAGCGACTTTTCGATAAGGTGCAAAAGGTTATGACCGAACGCGGACATCCGCAAAAGAACCACAGCAACCCGAAAGCCCTTTGCGGTCTTATGTGGTGCGGCGAGTGCGGTTGTATGATCACCGCCGAAGTACAGAAGGGTCACACCTACTATCGCTGTACGAAGAAGAAAGGTGTGTGCTCCCAGCCGTATGTACGCGAGGAGATACTAATACCTCAACTGGATGAGTTATTCCGGAAATACTCTATGCCGTCGGCGTGGCAGGAAGAATTTGAGAAACTCATCGCCGAGGACAAACAGTCGTCCTCGCATAAAAATGCCGCGTTCGTCCAAGAGTTGCGGGACAAAGTCCACGACATTTCCCGCAAGCTCGACCGCCTTACCGACCTTTATATCGCCCAAGACATCGAGCGCGAGGATTACCTCGCGCGCCGACGTGTGCTTGTGTTGGAGAAGAAGTCTGTGGAGGAGCAATGCGCTCGTCTCGAAGCGAACGCCGGACACTGGCTCGAACCGATGCGAGAATGGGTCAAAGAGGCGTCAATGCTAGACGAAACAGCCCAATCCGGAGATACCCCCTCCAAAAAATCCTCTCTCCAAAAAATGTTCGGCTCGAACCTGCACCTCTCCCATCAGGAAGTGGCTGAAATCCCTTCTCCACCCTACGCGGCGCTCTGCGCC
>JBAYJU010000022.1:0-12938 GCA_041664865.1 Minisyncoccota bacterium | reverse complement strand
CCGAGAAGATTGAGACCATCGTATTCCCTGCCGAGTTCGTCTGCCCGACCTTCCCGCCTATGAAGTCGGGAGAACCTGAGAATAAATTGAAATTACTGAAATGATATACATCGCCATTGTCGCCAACAAGATCTTTCGTCAGCGTACGGCTGATGTTCCAGATAAATGATTTCTTATTGGCGAGATACGTAGCGAGCCGATAAAGATCATCTGGGGTAGAGACATTCTTAGAAGATATACCGCTCGCGTCATCAAAGTGCGTCGACTGCATATTGAGCGCCCCTGCCGTCGTATTCATCCAGCCGATGAACCCTGCGGTGCCATAATACTGTGCCAGCCTGTCAGCGACAGCATTGTTCGATTCCATCAAAAGCGGGTAGAGCAAATCGCCGACGACGAATGTCTCTTGTCTGTTCGGTGCGCTAGTCGTCGCGTGGCGCAAGACATCGCCGGCGACCGCAATATCTTTATTAAACATAATAGTCTCATTCGCCACGAGCGCTGTCATGAGTTTCGTGATCGAAGCGATAGGTCGCGGCTCTTCTGCATTTTGTTCCAAATACACGTCGCCATTGTCTACATCAGCTACCAAATACGCAACCGCCGAGATAGGAGGCGGCTGGATAGCACCAAGCGCAATTGACTCCGATGAAGCGGCTGGCCTCGGGTCATACACGAAAATCCCGACTCCTTTATCAGCAAACGCGTACACTTTTTCAGCATCGATGGTACCGAGCCGGATACACCCGCCAGAATAATTCGGATTGACCTGCGTACCATCCGTGTAATACGGCCATCCATGGATGAAGTAGTTGCCGTAGAATTGCATACTCCACGGCATATGAACTCCCTCTTTGTGATTTAGATGATCGACCTCTTTCGACAGAATAGTGTAAAAACCTGCTGGTGTTTCGTATGGAGAGCCAACCCTGCCCTTAGTAAGAATCGGGTACTTGGCGATTTCTATGCCATCTTGGTACAGGGCTAGCGTCATATTCTTTAAGTCTGCGGCTATAAACTTACCCGCTTGCGGCACGACATCCTTGATAGCGAGTGTGTTTATTATGCGCTGCGGTGTGGTCGACGATACATCTATTGGAGCTGGTGATGCTTCTTGGGCAACTGCCAGGCTCGGAGTAGGAACAGGCCCAGCATATGCTCGTGTCATATATAGAAATCCGAAGCGTCCCGCAATTCCCACAGCCAGGCATACCAACACCAGTTTCGCTGCGAATTTGAACCCCACACTATCGAAAGACTGATCTAATTCCATATTGCCAGTATACCGCTATGACTACAGCCCTGATGCTGAGATGCCAGTGTTAATACGCGCTATGTATGTCTTGCGGTCGTCTAGCACTGCCGAGAGCACTGATGGCGTGAAGTCCTGGATGTCTCCGGGAATGTCGCCACTATCTAGCCCGAGCGTGGCGAGCAGCCGAAGCACGACAAGTATTTCAGCCAGTTCGTGCATGTCTGCTGGGAGTTCTGCGAGAGAGCTTATGAATGCTCTCGCGAGTATGAAAAGCTGCACATCCTGCGCCTCGCCAGCGACAAGACGTAAGAAGAGGCCAGAGACGCGCGCCGCTGCGGCGCGCGTCTCTGGCCTCTGTAACTTCTGAAACCAATTCTCCTCAAGCACCGCACCCGCGAGCCGCCACCCATCCTTCCCGCGCACGAGCACCACATCGCTCTCGGCAAGTGTAGTAAGAGAATAAGCAAGCTTCGCTCCAGACTTACGCAAGCTCTGTGCCTGTGCCTGCACAAGACCTAGGTCGGGCGTTAGCAGTGTGACAAACGTATTTGCTTCTCCCACATGCGTGCGTGCGAGAACCAGAGCGCGCGTCTCGTATTTACTGCGCATAACCCATGAAGGACTTACGAAGTCCCCCCATAAGCAACACTGCAGCCATCATGAGATTTGCGAGCATCCAAATGTTAGGACTTCGTAAGTCCGTCGCCCCTCACTAGATCGAACTTCACGACTCCAGTAGAAAGCGTCACTGTGTACTTCCCTCCCAGCGCCACACTCGCATACGCGACATCAGCCGGCGAGAGCCCCTCGGCCTTACGCGCCTGCGCCATTGCGCTTGCCATCTCGCGTTCATCACCCTCCTTCACTAGCTCTGGAGTTAGCGCAGTGTCGAGAGCAAGCTCTGTGCCAGTTACTATTTTCTTCACGTTCACCTCTTCAGCGAGAACCTGCGCCAGATCATCTGAAAGTTCATCTGGCACTGTAAGTGTGGCGAGTGGCTGACGCACTTTGATGCCCGCCTTCTGGCGCAACATAAGCGCCTCAGATGCTAGCTCGCGAACGCGTTTCATTTGCTTTGTACGTATAAGATCATCATCTTCCGGAAACATGCTCATGAAGCCTTCTCCCAGAATCTCCTCCGGCCAATCAGCTAGATGCACACTCTCTGGATCGACACCTTCACGCACTGCCTGGAATATTTCTTCAGCGATAAATGGCATTGCTGGCGCCATCACTATCGAAAGCTTGTGCAGCACATACCGCAATGTCGCTAGTGCAGACTGCTTGTCTGCGCCTTCCTCTTTGAACCGATCGCGCGAGCGTCGCACATACCACGCAGAAAGGTCATCAATAAAAAGCGAAATCGGTCGCACAGCACGATCGAGCTGGTAATGCTCATATCCCTGCGTCGATTCTCCTGAGAGCTCACAAAGACGCATGAGTATCCAGCGATCAAGTACATGATCACTCGTCGTAGTGGCGCTCGCACCATCGGCGTAGAGCTGATAGAACGCGAGCACGTTCATCAGACGTCCGACATTCTTCTTAGCAACCTCGTCGACACCGCTTTCTGAAAACGACAGATTTTCGGCTTGCACGACTGGCGACGAGAGCAGGTAGAATCTGAGTGCATCTGCGCCATACTTATCGACCATAAGCATAGGGTCGGGATAATTTTGCAAACTCTTCGACATCTTCTTTCCATCTTCGGCAAGCACAGTGCCATTAACGATGACATTCTGAAATGCGTTTTTATTGAACAGCGCGCCACCGAGCACGTGCAGGTAATAGAACCAGGCGCGCGTCTGGTCGATGCCCTCGGCGATGAACTGCGCTGGAAACTGCGCGTCAAAACACTCCTTATCTTCAAATGGATAGTGCCGTTCAGCGTATGGCATCGAGCCCGAATCGAACCAGGTGTCGAGCACGTCTGGTATGCGGCGCATCTCTCCGCCACACGAGCATGGCACCGTGATTTCATCGACAACGTGCTTGTGCAGGTCGGTCACCATCGCACCGCTCGCGCCCTCGAGCTCTGCCACACTTCCGAACACGCGTACTTCTTGGCACACTTCACATCGCCACATCGGGATCACGCTCGCCCAGAAACGCTGGCGAGAAATTGACCAGTCGTGTGCGCCCTCGAGCCATTTGCCGAAGCGACCATCCTTGATATGCGCAGGCGACCACGTGATATTTTCTGCATTCTTGAGCAAGTCTTCCTTGATCTTCGTGACAGACACAAACCACGATGATGTCGCGTAGTTGAGAAGCGGAGTGGCGCACCGCCAACAGTGTGGGTATGAGTGCGTGAGATTCTCTTTATAGAAAAAGGTCCCGTGCTCTTGCAAGTATTTGATAATGGCAATGTCAGTTCCCAGTCGCACCTTGTCATCATCAGACCGAGGCTTCACTTCCATTCCAGCAAAAGCAGTCACTTCGCTTTTCATGGTGCCGTCCATGGCCACATGCTGCACGAATGGCAGGCTCTCTTTTTTCGACAGCTCGAAGTCATCCGTACCGAACGCTGGCGCGATATGCACGATGCCCGTGCCAGTCTCTGTCGTCACGAAATCTGCTGCGTAGACCTTCCACCCATTCTCGCGATTCTTGAGTGCTGTATCGTTCACATAATAATCAAATGGCGGTTCATATTTTGTTCCTACCAAGCCTGTACCACTATGCTCCGCAACGACTGTATATTTTTGTCCTCCGAAAATTGTCTCTAGCCTATCCTTCGCAAGTATGAATCGGACATCCTCACCAGACCCCTCGTCTTTCTTCTCAATTGTCACGTATTCAATATCTGGACCTACCGCGAGCGCGACGTTGCCAGGGAGTGTCCAAGGCGTCGTAGTCCACGCAAGGAATGATGTCTTTGGGTCGTCCGCGAGCCTGAACTCAACAGTCACTGAAATATCTTTCACATCTTTGTACCCTTCGGCTACTTCCTGCTGCGAAAGCGTCGTCTCGCAACGCGGACAGATATGCATCGAGCGATAGTCTTCATAGACCAACCCCTTGTCATATATCTGCTTGAATACCCACCATACCGACTCCATATACGACTTGCCCATCGTGAGGTACGCATGATCCATATCGGCCCAGCGGCCTATGCGAGGGACAATCGCTCTCCATTCGTGCACATAGGTCAGCACCCGCTCACGACAACGGTCGTTGAACTTCGCGATGCCGTATTCCTTGATATCTTTCTTGTGCTTGAACCCGAGCTCCTTCTCGACGATATTCTCGATCGGCAAGCCATGACAATCCCACCCCCACTTCCGCTCCACATGGTACCCGCGCATGGTTTGATATCGCGGGATTACATCCTTCATCACGCTCCCGACTATGTGACCATAGTGCGGCAACCCAGTCGCGAATGGCGGGCCGTCGTAGAAGACATACTCGCCATTGGGCGATTCCTTCGCTAGAGACTTCTCAAAAATCTTCTGCTCGTTCCAAAACGCGAGTATCTTCTCCTCGCGCTTGGCAGTTTCTGACTTCATGGGCGTATCGGCCATATCTGCCTATCGTAACGCTTTGTATGAAAAAAGAGAAACGCCCCAGGATACCCCAAGGCGCTTTGTAACTTTTAACTGAGTCGAACATCATCCCTTGAGAACACGCCTGAGATGAAACTCTTCCTGTTCGTTACGTTCTGTTTGAACAGCTCTCATGTCAACAAGATATTTTCTCACCGGCTCTGTGACCAGATTCCCGATACTTTTATAACCAAACGCGAAGATCCTCACTAACGCATGGATCTCACCCGCTGGTGTTTCTGGCGAATATTTTTGAAACGCCGCAGTGAAAAGTCCGTGAAGTCTCGACAACCATGACTTTCCTGGAAACGACTTACTGAAAATCCAGACCAGCTCAATTTCCTGCACCAATTCTTCAGATTTTGGTTTCTCCATCTCTTTCCTCCTCGTATGTTGTGAAAGGTCTCGACCAGCGAATGCCGATCGTCTCAAGTCCGTAGACAATATGTCACATTTTATTGTTGACGTAAAGGATCCGCTCCTGTCGCCACGCCAGAGCATGCAACACGAATTCTGCACACGTTATATCGCGCACAGTCGCAATAACATCGAGCGCCTGATCTTCTTTATTTTCACTTTCCGTCATAGTTCTTCCCGAAGCAATTCCAGGGCAGGCGGAGGCCAGATTGCGGGAATTGGTTGAGCACCCACTGCACATAGGTGTTGCTATTTGGACCTAGCAGAGAATACTTTAGGCAATAGGGATACGCCTGCGGCGAAGATTCTACGAGATCTGCCATCTGGCCGGCAATCGACTGCTCATCGCCTTCTACATATCCAAGCAATTCAACCGATTCCCAGAGATATTTATTTGAGAATATATATTTAGAAATCCCTTGTGCAGGATCGTAGAAATCTTTATGCAAATGACCCCACCTCATATTCCATTCCTGAGGTCTCCAGAACACTTCCCAACGAGAAATGACGCCGTACCTATTTACTACGAGCCAAGGATGGTACGCCAGACTTAAACTAAGCGGGAGAGTAGTTGGACAAGTGAAGAGAAATACTTGGCACTTAGTTTTATCTAAAATCTCTTCAAACTTCATACTCGTTACATCCGCTCCGGCGCGGGGATACCGAGGAGCGTGAGGCCGTTTGTCATGGTGGTGGCGAAAGCGCGGGCGACACGCTGCTTGTATGCTTCTTCTGGGCTACCGAGCACTTGCTCTGTCGCATAAAAATGATTCCACTCGGATGCGAGTTCGGTGAGATAAGTAGTGAGTATGTTCGGCGAGAGCTCGTTTGTGGCACGTATGGCAACCTCGGGGAAATGCACGATGAGACGCTCAATTGCATATGGCGATTTCGGCACCTCCGTGCCACTCTCGCCATTGGCGGCATATGTGAGAATTTTCTTCGCGCGCACGAGCGCATATTGCAAATATGGCCCAGAGTCGCCATCGAGAGAAAGTGATTTCTCCGGATCGAAGATGATGTCTGACCCAGGCGCTTGGCGAAGCACCATATATTTGATCGCGCCGATGGCAACCTGCTCGGCAATGAGCGGATCTTCGCTTCGCTCACCCGCCTTCTTTGTAACGTCTTCTACGAGTCCAGCCGCGGTTATTACATTCCCCTCGCGCGAAGACATCTTCCCTTCCGTCAGACGAAGGAATCCGTGCGGCACGTGCGCTGTCTTCGCAGCGATTACCGGTGCCAGCTCTTCGAGCGCGGCAAAAAGTACTTTGAAATGCCCCACTTGTTCTGCCGCCGTCACTATGAGAGAGCGGTCGAATTGCGCCCTCTCTTCCTTCAAGAAGGCTAGTCCTACATCTTTTGCTTCATACGTCGGCGTGCCGCGACTCGTGATGAAGACGAGCGTGTGCAGCCCCTTCTTCTCACCTCGATATATAACTGCGCCCTCGCTCTCTTCAAACACGCCTTTGCTCACACCATCACGTACGATTCGCGCACCAGATTCTGCAGTCTCACTTTCGAAGAAGTAGTAATCAAATTTCGTACCAAGGCGTTTATATATCTCTTCAAATGCTGCTAGAGACACGTCGCGGCCCTTGCGCCACTCCTCCACGAGCGCCATGTCCGTGCCTTTGTAAATTTCCTGATTGAGCGCGTCGATCTCTGCCTTCGTCTCAGGTGACTCATCGTATGCGCGCGAGCCTGCAGCATACGCCTCGCCCAGCTCTTGCGCGGTCGACGGCTCTGTAACTCCGAGTTTTCGCAAACCCCAGATTGCTTTCGCGACATGCGGGCCGACGTCGCCCTGATAGTTTGCCCGAATCACCGTCGCGCCACCATTCTCGATAAGGCGCGCGAGTGACTCGCCGATGACGTTGCTCATCAAGTGACCGATGTGCATCTCCTTGAACGGGTTCGGATCGGTGTAGTCAATCATCACACGCTTGCCTGCATACGCAGTATCACTTCCCCATTCACTGCCCTGCGCAGCCGCCTCGGCCACAGCGAACGCGACCGCTTCGCGCGCGAGAGTAATGTTCACGAACCCTGGCCCAGCGACCGAGACGTGGCTCGCGACACTATCGCCGAGAGCGTCTATGAGGTAGCGCGCGAGCTCGTCTGCGAGCGAGCGCGGGTCTTTACCGAGCGCCTTTGCTGCCGCGAGCGCGGCATTCGTCGCGTAGTCGCCGTGCGCACTGTCGCTCGGTCGCTCTACGACGAACGCAGCATCAGGCGCTCCAGCCCGTGCAAGAAATTCCTTTATAGCTTTTCTGATTCGCTCTTCCATGAGGCGAGTGTACCAGATTTATGAGAACGATTCAGGTATCGGGTGCTCGGATGCGAGTTTCTGTACCTCTTGTTTCGCCTGGGCGACAGCTGCATCGTCACGCTTCGTGAGCACGTCAATGATTATCTTCGCGACCTGCGTGGATTCCGCTTCGCGGAATCCACGAGTTGTCATAGCCGGCGTGCCGAAGCGGATGCCAGACGGGTCCATCGGTTTGCGTATATCATCGGCAATCGCATTCTTATTGAGCGTGATGCCTGCCCTATCGAGGAGAGCCTCTGCCTCACCACCTGAGACACCAAACGACGTCCACGCATCAAGCAATATCAAATGATTGTCGGAACCTCCGGTGATCATGCGCGCTCCATATTCTTTGAAAACACCCTCCATCGCTTTCGTATTCAAGATAATCTGCTTCGCATACTTCTCAAATGACGGAGAGAGCGCCTCGCGGAATGACACTGCCTTCGCGGCGATCTGATGCATATGCGGGCCGCCCTGGAACCCCGGGAAAATCGCCTTATCTATCTTCTTCGCCATCTCCTCGCTCTCGTGAGTGAGGATCATCCCCCCGCGCGGGCCACGAAGTGTCTTGTGCGTGGTTGTAGTCATAATGTCGAACCCGTAGTCAAACGGATTCTTCGCAGCCTTCCCGGCGATAAGCCCGGCGATGTGTGCGATGTCCATCACGGCGACGGCACCCACCTCGCGTGCAATATCTACGAACTTCGCATAATCGAGCTCTCGCGGATACGCAGAGAAGCCTGCCAGCACAATCTTCGGCTTAGCCTCTTTCGCTACGCGAAGCATGTCGTCATAGTCGATTTCCCCAGTCTCAATGTCTTTCATCTTGTACCGTATGAAATTGAAAACCTTGGTGAGATACGTCACTGGGTGGCCATGCGTGAGGTGCCCGCCATGAGAGAGATCCATGCCCATCACTGTGTCTCCAGGCTCGAGTAGCGCCATATACATCGCAATGTTCGCATTCGCTCCAGCGAGCGGCTGCACGTTTGCATAAGCTGCGCCAAAGAGTTTTTTCGCACGCTCTATTGCAAGAGTCTCGACTACGTCGGTAAACTCTTGCCCGCCATAGTAGCGCTTGCCCGGGTAGCCCTCGGCATATTTATTCGTGAGCGACGATGACATCGCCTCTTTCACTGCGCGAGAGACATAGTTCTCAGCCGGAATGAGCTCGAGCCCATCTGCCTCGCGCTTATCCTCCCCTACCAAAGCGGCGTATATCTCCGAGTCTTCTTTTTCTACATGCGGGTAAAAATTCATGAGCGCAGTATATACCCTTTGTAGTCTGTGCCTAGGCATATGACCAAATCGTAATATCTAGGTAGCGTCAAGGTATGGAAGTCTAGGTAATTGCTATATACTTCCTATATCCAATGGACAAGATAACCCTGACACGCACACTTCCGCTGAAGTCCGTGGAGGACATGCTCCGGCACATTACTTTTCGGGGGATTTATAACACGCGTGGTTCGAATGTACTTCCATATAAAGATGTTCGAATCTCTATAACAACTGTCTATCCGCAATCTTCTCCGGGTACTTCTCCGGAGATAAAGATAGGAAGGCGTCGTGAGCCCCTCTTCACGCCACAGCCGACCATCTATGAGAACCAGACCAATATACTCGAAGAAGTAGACAAATTTCTGCTTACGCACGACATACACATGAACGAGCTCCGAAACGCAGTCGAATATTCATGGGAAGGTCGCGGCACGTTCCACATCCTCCCGCCAGTGATAGAAAAGCACACATACCAGCTAAAGAATGGCTACCTCGACCTGCCTCATCTACTGAAACGGTTCAAAGGATTGTGCGTGAAAGATGCTGTCGGGAACTTACACACTCTCTCGGACCGCGATCTGCAATCCTTCCATATCGACGGATTTAGCAAGATAGATCATCTAGATATCTTTAATTCAAATGTACCGATCATCAACTATGGTCTCGGGCACGATGGAGAGTTCACGTTCTACATCGTATGCGATGGTGCTCACAGGCTCGACTATGTGCTCGAGAAAGTGAAGAAGCCAATGAATGTGCTTCTAGTGGAGCCAGCGAAAGGCGGGAAGGCACTATATCCATACTACGCTTTCCCTGTACCCTTCCGCCCATCAATCCGACTCTCAAGCAAGAAGGCAGAAAAGATGTACAACCGTATCGAGCGCGACAAAATCCATCTCCTGAATGATTTCCTCAAGAAGACCCTACACTACGATTGGGAGTCTGGCGGCCTGAAGGTGAGTAAGCTACGAAGCGATGTTGAAATTTATTGATCCGGCGATTTCCTCTTGTGC
Organism: Minisyncoccota bacterium; assembly: GCA_041664865.1. Lineage (GTDB taxonomy): Bacteria > Patescibacteriota > Minisyncoccia > Phycocordibacterales > Phycocordibacteraceae > C7867-001. Next base: position 3,113 of record JBAYJU010000022.1, on the reverse strand, counting down.
AATCACGCGCTCGGGGCACAAGTATACTGGCGCGCACATCCCGAGCGCCACGCACATGCTTGATATCCCCGCCGAGCTCGCAGCACTCATACGCGCCGTGCACCACAATGATACAGACATTGTCTCAGTCGAGACCACAGTAGACGACCCGTCAATTTCAATCTCTCCGATCGTACTCAAGATTCTCGCTGACCACAGTGCACGCACAGGATCAGCGATTCACTACACCATTTGCGACAAGCACGGCTCAACTCTTTTCGAGACCTACGATGCGCGCGCAGCACTACCTGGATACACACCCACACCAGTGATACTTACATCTCTTGCCACACGTGAATTCTCCGAAGCAAAAATTTCCGCTAGTGCCATACAAGACGACCTTGAGACTACACTTCGAAACGCGGCGATTGCTGGAATCACTCGTAACTTCCCGACATATAACAGCGCATCCGGCTATGGTGCGGCAGTACGCACGACAGGCGGAGACATCTACTTCGGCGGACAATACTCCGCATTCGACCAACGGCTCGGAATTCACGCGGAGATGGCCGTGCTCACACACGCATTTCTTGATGGTGCTACGGGCTTCACACACCTATCTCTCGCCTCGACCAAGTTCCAAGACTCCCCAGCTAGTCCGTGTGGATGCTGTAGGCAATTCATAGCCGAATCCGCGCGAGCGACCGACAGTAATCCGCAAATCCACCTATTCGCATCCGAAACAGATGCTGCTGCCGTATACATACTCGAAGAACTCCTTCCTGTACAATGGACGAATAAAAAATGACTGCACCTAGACCCAGATTCCCACTTGTAGACGCCTTACTGCTCACGCCACCCGAGGCGGCTGACGGGCATATCGGCATCTGCACGAACACATCAGCTCCAGGCCAGATATATAACGACATACGTGAAGAAAATCGCGACAGTGTTTCAGTCCTCGGGCCGCTAATCGTAAACCGAGATGGCGCCGAGCGCGTGATCCTCAACTCGCTTGCACACCCTACAATGTCATACCTCGTCCTCTTCTCCGAGGAATCGCTCACGTTCTCTCCGAGCACGAATCTGCTCTTGGCACTCATGAACGGCTTTGACGAGCAGAAAGGAAATAACTACATACATAATGGCCAGGCCGCCTCGGCACATTACCCGAACCTCTCGCGCGCTATTCTTGATGCATTCCGAGAAAACATCACAGTCCTCCCCCTGTTCATGTCTCAAAATAAGAAGAGCGCACAAGTCGTCACCGACTACCTCTCATGGCTCGGAGCATCAAAACACATTCCTGATGAGGTACTGGCATACCTGACAGAAGCAAACACCAAAAAGAAAAAATACTTCGACCACCTGAACACTCTCATTGAGCTAATTCGCGCTATGCCGAAGACCGAGAAGCCAGTCATTGAGCTTGATCCGAAAGATTTCCAACAGCTCCAGCCACCTCGTGTGGTAATCACTTCAGACAACAATCCATCACCTGTCCCATTCCGCGCAAGCCTCGAGGGGAATCTTTTGCGCATCGACATCCGCATCGGTGATCATACCTATGTGATTCGTGGTGACGATGATTTCCGAATTGAGTATTCGCTTATGAAATTTCTCGGCGAGCGCAAATCATTCTTCTCACCAGCAGAGCAATTTTTGATTGGAGCAGAATTGAATCGCCTTAATGTCGAACGTGCGATTGGTGTACATATCGAACCATTTGTAATCGAGAATGACATACACGGCACAGAAGAGATTTTGCTTGAACCGAATATCTCGCTCCTGCCCGACAACGAGTATTACTACAAAATCGGCCTTTCAGATGGCGAGATCTCTGTCATGTGCATGGCATTCGACACCTGCAAGGAAGTGTTCGACCTGCGCTCATCTGGCGTGACTGGCATCTTCGCGTGGCTCGCAGAAAAAAACCGTTTCCAGGATTACGAGATGGATATCTTGCACCGCATGGACGTCGGTGGGCAAATCGGCCGAGCGCATATAGCACTTGCACTTGGATACTCGTTCATCCAGGACTTCCCGAACATATTCAAGATGAATACAGAATCTTTGCCTCTCGTCATAACCGAGAGCGACTCGTTCCTAGACGTCCATCGTGCACTTCTCACGAAAGTCTATACAGAAGGTCTCACCGAGGCGCACGGAGATGAGCGCAAAGGGCTCGCCCGCACTGCAGTCGCGCTAGCGATTTTCCGCGACACGAAGAATGCTTTTGCCAGTATGCCAAGCATCTACACCCAGGGAGACCTCTCAGCCGACGAAATGAGAGCTTCCTACAAACAACAGCTACTACGCTTCGACCATGATGGTGACTACAGCTACGGGGAGCGCACGCGTGCGCACTTCGGATTCGACCAGCTCGATGCAACCATTGCTGCATTGAAGAAAGATCCTGCACGAGCGGTCATCACCCAGCGTTTCGACCCGACCGTCGATATGGGTATCTCGTTTGATACGGAAACGAACAGCCCGGAGTATACACACGACCCGTGTCTCACGCACGACATATTCTTCGTTAAGAATGGATCCCTGCACTCATTTCATGCAGCGCGTGCACACAATCTGCCGAACGCATATCCTGAAAATATCTTCGGTCTCTATGATGCGTATGTCTCGACCATACGCGACACGCTCGGACTATCCGCAGGCGATATGTATATGCTCTCCTCTCGTGGAAATATTCTACTTCTCACAGAAGAACAGCGGGTGCGCAAAATCATAGCGGAGCCATCTAAGCCTATGTGTGCCGTCAGCCGAGAGAGTGGCCCGGATCTTCTAGGGGCGAATGTACGTGCGACTGCGCTGGCAGGTGTCTCGTATTTCACAGCTCCACTCACGCAAGAAGAGCTATTCGCCCACCCATTCATTGAGCGAGCGCGCAATTTCGAGGGAGTCGATACACTCGAGCGCGCTATAGCCTATCTAGAAAAAAAGGGCGGCTCACACAACAACCCCATCCTCACGACTCACCAAGCAGGTCATACCGACCCACAAGGCGACCACCTAGTGTTCTTCCAGGCGAACGTGTTTGGCAAGAAGATTCACGCGACCGCCGTATTCGCCAATCACACGCCTGATCCAGACGGCGACTTGAAATTGGTCAATGCTCT
>JBAYJU010000021.1:0-13358 GCA_041664865.1 Minisyncoccota bacterium | reverse complement strand
TGGTTTTCGAAACCAGTGCTTTCGACCACTCAGCCACCTCTCCCGTCCTGACATCCTAGCATTTCAGTGCAAAAATGATAAGGTTTGACTAACGGCCCTATCGTCTAACGGTTAGGACAGCGCCCTTTCACGGCGTAAATCAGGGTTCGATTCCCTGTAGGGTCACAATGATGCTCGTTCCATATTACAAACAAAAGACAGATTACACATGCGGTCCAGCCTGCCTCAAGATGGTTTTTGAATATCTTGGGAAGAAGGAGGTAACGAAAGAAGAGCTGGGGGTCCTTGTGAAGACGCACCCAGAGCGTGGGACATCAACTGATGATATGCGACTTGCGGTCATTGAGCACGGCCTATTCTATTCTGAGAAGAAAGAAGCTTCTCTGGAAGACATACGAAGCTTCATTGCTAGAGACATACCGGTAATTGTTGATTTCATAGAGCCTGAGGATGAGGATCGGCATTTTGCCGTCGTTGTCGGCATCGACACGGAGAGGATTACACTTAATGACCCATGGCACGGCGAAGGATTCACTATGCCTGTCGATGATTTCGAGAAACGGTGGGGAAGCCCGAAGAACAGGTACCCGAAATGGCTGATGGCCATTTCTAGAAAAGAGGAGGATTTGCATTAAACCAGTCGGTGTATACTGACGAGATTACTGTCGGTATAAACGTATGAAAAAAATACTGCTCGTGACAGACGCATGGACACCACAGGTTAATGGCGTAGTGCGAGTCTTGCAGGCGCTCATTCCTATACTCACTGCCAGCGGATATGAAGTCACGATCATCGAACCAGGGCAGTTCAAGGCGACTGTGCCGCTACCGTTGTACAGGGAAATACGCCTCGCTCTTTTCCCGCGCCGCCGGGTCGCGAAGATAATTGAAGATCTGAAACCAGATGCGGTCTGCATCGTCACCGAGTGGTCGCTTGGCTGGGCGGCTCGCTCTGTGTGCCGAGAGCGCGGTATACCATTCACGACGTGGTACCACAGCCATTTCCAGCTCTACGTCGACCTGCGCCTGCGCGGGTTCTTGCGGCCTATCCTCGCCTACATACGCCTATTTCACTCTGCCGCAGATCGCACAATGGTCTCGACCGAGAGCTTGAAGAGGGAGCTCGAATCGACAGGATTTAAGAATCTGATAATCATGCCGCTCGGTGTAGACACCAAGCTCTTCAGGCGGAACTCGGCACAGCCTCTGCAGGCACTCACCAAACCAGTCTTTGTATATTTCAGCCGTCTCGCACCTGAGAAGAGTCCTGAGGAATTTCTGAAATTGAAACTGCCAGGCACGAAGATTGTGATAGGGGATGGGCCCTTGCGCATGAAGCTGGAGAAGAAATACGGTGCAGAAAACAAGTTTATCGGGTACAAGCAGGGGCAGGAATTGGTGGACTGTCTCTCGCTAGCCGATGTGTTCGTCTTCCCTTCGAGCACTGAGACATTCGGACTAGTCGCGCTAGAGGCACTCGCGTGCGGCATCCCTGTCGCGGCACATGATGTGATGGGCCCGCGCGATATCATTACGAATGGTGTCGACGGATACCTGAGCGATGATCTGCAAAGCGCCGCGCTCAAATGCCTCAACCTATCTTCGGAGGATTGCCGCAAGAAGGCAGAGCAGCACAGCTGGGAGCGCTCGGCGGATGAATTTCTAGAAAATCTATTCCCCACGCGTTGAGATATTTTTCATACTACGTCCTATGTGCCGGCTCAGTCGGAGAAGAAGATATATAGTGACGAGCGCGGCACAGATTATGAATGCCTGGCTGAATACATCGTTCACAACGACGTAGAGATTGCCGAATACATATCCGACCGAGAGCATCACCGTCGTCCATACGAGCTGCCCGAAGAAGTTTAGGGCTATATATTCCCAAAACGGGACTCGCATTATTCCTGCTGTGACCAGGGTCGCGAGCGAGAGGCCGAAACCGGCTGTCATCTTGGAGCCTACGAGGATCTTCCTCCTGTGTCTTGAAAAAAGACGTTTTGCATTTTCAATATTTTCTGCAGTGATGTCGAAGAACCCTCCGAGTCGTAGTATGGACCGGTCACCGAAGAAATGCCCGACGTAATACCACACGATATCTGCTATGAGATCGCCGATAGAAAGAGCGATGAATGTAGGGATGAGAGCTAGCGTGCCGAGCTTGAGGAGGAAGCCGGACATCATCATGATGTATGGCCCCTCAATGATAGAAAGCACTACCAGCGCAGGGTATTTGTATTGGAGAAAAATAGCGACAACAGCTTCGAGGCTCATGGTGTATATCTTATCGTACTACCGACCACTCTTCGTAGGCGGCTTTGCCGCGGAGGGCGACGGAGAGGCCATTTTTAATCCAGATGCCGTAGGTGCGCAGCCAGCCGAGCTTGTGCGGGCGGCGCAGGGAGTGGCGCACGCAGAGCTTCCAATACGACATGGTACGGCCGTGCTGGGCGAGGTGGCGGAACAGCTCGTTGTCTTCTCCTGCAGCGAGATGCTCGGAGAAGCCGCCGATTCGGTGGAATGACTCGCGGTGTATCATCTGGAATTCGCCAGATGAGTTACCTGAGTGGAAGATGTTGTTAGAGATCACGTAGAACCAGTTGAGCGGTGCTGAGAAGAAGGCATCAACCCACGAATGATTTTCTGCATATGGCTTGAGTGGTACTGTCATCGCGATCAATTTTTTATTTACATCAAACACACTCAACACTTCTTCGAAGAACGCCTGCGGAGATGGAATAATCACATCGGCGTCGATGAACACTAGGAATTCGCCTGTAGCGATTGCGGCTCCTGCATTCTTCGCCTGGCCGAATGTCTGGCGCTGAGGGTGCGTCCATGTGACGACATTATCTGTGTATTGCCTAGCTATATCGAGCGTATGGTCGGTGCTGCCACCGTCGGTGATTATGATCTGGTGGGGGAGATGGAGACTCTTCAGGTTCTCAAGTGTGCGGCCGATAAATCTCTCTTCTCGGAGTGTGGGGATGATGATAGAGATGCGAGGCGTATGCGACATGTGTTAGTCACTGCTTCTTCACCCAGAGATAGAGATCCTCAATTGCCTTACACCCGTCTCCAGCGGCGATGTTGTTCTGGTGATATAGCTCATCAGTGCAGTCTCCTGCAGCCCACACACCATCGACACTTGCGCGCTGTGAGCGTGGATTGACGGTGATGCGTCCGAAGTCGTCTAGCGCTACAAGTCCTTTGGTGAATTCTGTGTTTGGAAGTACACCTGTCTCGACGAAGATTCCGGACACTTGAATCTCTCTGTTCTCGCCTGTGTCTTTGTCGGTGTAGGTGATGCTGTTCACGAATTGGTCACCATTCACTTCGGTCGGATCGGCATTTACGATGATGCGCATGTTCGGGTGCGAACGCGCTTTCTCGACTGTGACAGGGTCGGCTTTGAGCTCTTTGTTCCTGTGTATAAGTGTGACTGACTTTGCATATGCGAGGAGCTGGAGCGCTGTTTCGAAGCCTGCATTGCCGCCACCGATGACTGCTACATCCATACCAGAGAAGAGCGGGCCATCGCAGGAGGCGCAATATGTGACACCCTTATTCTCGAATTTTTCTGCACCTGGTATTGCTAGCTTGCGGCGCCCAGCTCCAGAGGCGATTAGGACAGCCCTGCACGAGAATTCTTTGCCAGATTTCGTCTTGGCGAGGAATCCGTCTGCGACTCTCTCGAGAGAGACGACGCGCTCGCCGAGCGCTAGCGTCACGAAATCGCCCTTCACTGTGTCGAGATGTGCACGGAACGATTTCGCCAAGTCTGCACCGCTGATCTTCGGAGTACCGACCCAATTCTCGATGCCTTCAGAGACGGTAGATTGCCCGCCGATTTCTTCGGCGATTAGGACTGCGTGCAATTGCTTGCGAGCTGAATAAATGCCTGCGGCTACTCCGGCGGGCCCGCCGCCGATTATGATGGTGTCGTACATGGTGGGTAGTATATCAGAAACTCTCGCGGCGGCTCCGCCGCAGCGTATTAACTGGACAGGAAATAGATATCATGCCATACTGCCAGTAGTTCTTTGAACTTTGAAAAGCTCGTCTCATGGTGGGACAGCCGCTCGCTCTGCGTAGAGCACAAATACAAAAAAGAGGAGAAGTCTATGAAAAGATATACTTCCGCAAAAAAGATCCTCGGGAAAGACTTCATCTCACCCGAGATGATCACTGATGCCTGTGGTGTCACCTACACAGATCACCGTCTTGATGAGATCTACAAGACACTTCCGTCTCATGAGTGTCTTGTGTGGTGTCGCGATAACAATGCGACACTGACTGTCGGACCGCAGAGAAGCTTGTCGCTCCTAGGTGTACGCAACGTTAATAATGAGCATTTCCACTTTACCGAAGGTGGCTGGTATTCAGAGAGGGATGAGGCGTTTGCGCGATACGACAAAATCAGGCCTGGATGGATCGCTCTCCGCAAGGAGCCGGTCGCGGATTCGTTTCACAAAGACTGGCCGAATCAGAACGGGCTTGTTATTGCGCCTACTGTTGTGCCGAATGCCGCAGAAGTAGCCTGGGTCATTCTTGTTCATGTCTGTGTACGCGGCGACTTCTTATTTAAGAACGTCTGGGTAAGGACTTCAAGTGTGGATCACGCTGGAAATCATGTCGGTATCGGCGTCGCACCATGTATGGGCATAGTCCTTACGTGTGATTGGGACGAAGATGATTCTCTTCCCGATTTGGGCATCGCAGAAGCCCGTAAAAAGTTCTGAACCTGAACCTTTGTTATTTAAACAAAAAGACCTCCGTTTATCGGAGGCCTTTTTTATTGCTACTTCTTGTGTCTTCGTAGGAAGCTTGGAATGGCGCCCCAGGCTTCGTCATCTTCTGGAAGAGGAGTTACTTCATCGCGCTTGTGCGGCTGGGCGGTTACGATCGGCTCTTCTCTCTCAATATGTATAAGAGTCTCGTGCTTTTCCTCCGGCTTCTCCTCGTGTTTTTCTTTCTCTTTCGGCTTATCTTCTTCTTTCGCTACATCACGCTTGAGAATCTCATGATAAATACGACCACGTTCTTCTTCTCGGCGCTCGGGAGCCATAGCGAAGAGCGAACGCTCAGGGGCAGCTGTATGTGATGCGTGCGCGGCGCTCTCTGGGAAGCCGGTAGCAATGACGATTATGCGCACCTGGCCCTTCTTGAGCTTGTCGTCTTTCATCATGCCGAAGATGATGCGCGCGTTCTTGTCGACGGATTCGTTGATGACCTTTGCCGCTTCCTGCACTTCCATGATGCCTAGGTCATCGTTGCTTGCGACCACGAATAGTATACCCTTCGCACCGCCGATCGAGACGTCGAGCAGTGGGGAATTGACGGCCTGCTTCGCAGCCTCGCTTGCGCGATCGTCGCCCTCGCTGATGCCGATACCCATGAGCGCTGGCCCGGCGTTCTCCATAATTGCCTTGATGTCGTTGAAGTCGGTGTTGATATCGCCCGGAGTAGTGATGATGTCAGAGACACCTTCTACAGCTTGGCGCAATATCTCGTCACACATCGCGAAGGCACTCTTAGCGGTCGTGTTGAGCTCGACGACGGCGAGAAGCTTGTCGTTCGGAATCACGATAAAGGCATCAACTTCTTTCTTGAGCTCTGAGAGACCGCGCTCGGCGATCTCTTTGCGCTGCGCTCCCTCAAATGAGAACGGCTTGGTCACGGTTGCGATGACTAAAGCACCGACCTCTTTGGCAATCTTCGCTACGACTGCCGATGCTCCAGTGCCAGTGCCGCCGCCCATCCCGCAGGTGATGAATACCATATCGCTACCAGAGAGTGCCTCCTGTATCTCTTGGCGCGTCTCTTCGGCCGCGCGCTTGCCGAGCTCTGGGTTCATACCAGTGCCGAGTCCGCGAGTGAGGTTCTTGCCGATGTGGATCTTTTTCTTGGCGAGGCTACGATGTAGGTCCTGCGCGTCTGAGTTGATAGCGACGAATTCGACTCCACGCACCTTAGACTCGATCATGTGGTTGATGGCGTTCTTCCCGGAGCCACCGACGCCGACTACACGGATTCGTGCGAATGTCTCAATTTCTGGTTCAATTCGTTTTGACATAGATTATTTAGAGCTGCGATTACGTCATAATAGCAGAATCGAGCCGTATGCAAATATTGACAATCTAGAGATGCTAACTGTCGTCAGGGCAGGAATTGCTGCAGGAATTTATTGATGATCGCGCGGAAATTCTTTTTTGGAGCATTTGTATCGCCAGTGAGTCCCCACAATGCGAGACCATAAGCTACGGCCCACGTCGCGTCGTGGATTTTTGTATCAGATGGAAGACGGAACTCTGCGAGGCGCGCAGGCAGCTTGAGCGAGCCCTTTGCGGTGTCACTTATGTTTCCGATGCCGGCACCGCCCCCAGAGATGATGATGCCTGCTGGCAGTGGGCCGCGACGACCGAGCGATTTCAAGTGCTTGTCGATGAGTGTGAACATCGCGACGAGTCGCGTAGCGACGAGGTCGTCGATCTTCTTCCGTGGATACATCTGCCCCGTGAGTCTCCCAAGCTTCACTTTCTCTGCTTCTTCGAGTGAGATGCGGAACCCTAGAGCGATATCGTCGGTGATGTGGCTCGAGCCCATCGGGAATACTTTGACCGACACTGGAATGCCCTCATCGTAGACAACGATCGAGATGGTCTCGGCGCCGATATTTGCGAGCACGCACCCCTTCATCTTCTGCTCACCGTCGAGTAGTACGTATGAACCGGCGAGTGGGGAAGCCATCTGGTCTATAATCTCGATGTTGGCGTCTTCTACGGCCTTTGTGAGCGCGTCTTCATGCTGGGAAAGACTTGTTATGAATAGATAATCAACTTCAAGCCGCACGCCTTTCATTCCTAGCGGATCTCCGAGCGTCTTATTGCCGTCTACGCGATACTCGAGTGGGATGCTGTGTAGCACACGGCGGTTCAAGAACCCTGGTGCGGCGGCCTCGCGTGCTGCCTTTGCTGCTTTGTCGAGGTCGAGATATGTAATCTCTTGGTCGGCGCGCGAGATGACGGTAGAGCCACTCGCGCGTGCTTCGTCGAGCGAGATACCGCCTACCGCTAGGAACGCGGAGCGTATTGGCACGCGCGCGGTGGACTCGGCTTGCTGTTTCGCACGGATGATGCTCGCCGTGACCTCTTCTTTATTGACTATGTATCCGTGACGAAGACCTTTTGATTCGGCTAGACCGGTTCCGATGATCTGCAACCTACGAGTGCCGTTCTTGTCAGCAAGCTCCTCGACTACCACCACTTTTACTTGGTAGGTGCCGATGTCGATTCCTGTCGCTATCCTCCGTGTCATGAGCAGAGGTGCGTTCCGCAAATTTTGCTACAAGTTTTCGTTCGCATTCTTCCATAGTACCGCCATGAGCCATTCCCTTCAAATGCAATAATCCGTGGATAAACAAGTAGAGTATAAATTCGCGCTCATTCATGTTGTGAAGCGGGGCTTGCTTTGCAGCTTCGTGCAGGCAGATAAATATTTCGCCACTCTTCTCGCCGAGCGCATATGACAGGATGTTCGGCGTGTATGTCTTCTTGCGGAGCTGCACGTTTAGTTCTTGCGCTTGCTTGGGGCCGACGAAGACTAGAGATATTTCCCAGCTAGGAATCACGGCTTTGGCGATGTCGGAATATGCAAAACGCGGCGCTTCGCGCCGCGTTAGGTTGGATATTTCGACTCCTGCCATTTTCTAGTGCTTGCGAGTTTTCTTCGCAGCTGGATCTATCTTGCCTAGCTTGACCTGCTCGTTGTAGTTCTCGCGGCGGGCTTTTGAGACCATAGCGCGCTTGTGCTCTACATTCTTCGACGTGCTACGCTCCCAATAGCGGTTGTTGCGTACGGCACGGACGATACCGAGCCCTTGCGCGCGGCGTGTAAAACGGCGAATAAGCGCAGTCGAACTCTCGTTCTTCCCGCGCTTCACTTCAACTCTCGTGCCTACTGTTGCTGTCATAATATGTGAATCCTAGCACACCCATGCGGTAATTGTCTATGCATTATTTACGCAACTGCCTTGAGGCGCTCGATGAGGTTGGCGAGCGGGAGGATAGTCTCGACTTGTGTGGCGCGGTTGCGGAGTATGGCGGATCCCTCTAGAGCTTCTTTGCGACCCATGATGAGCAGATACGGGTTGTTGTCGCGCTCTGCGAGACCGAGCTGCTCGGTTAGTGATTCGGTGCCTATGTATTGCGTCAGTGGTACGCGCGCTTTGCGGAAGTCCTCGGCTAGATGTATCGAGATTCGCTTCGCTTCGTCACCGATATGTACGAACGAGAAGCGCAGGTGCGGTATCGTGACTTTCTTCACGACAGCACCTTCACTCGCTATGTGTAGTACGGCACCCGTCGCGTGCATTGGCATCGACGGGAAGAAGTGCCTAGTGAGGTCGCTGTAGCGAGAGCCCCAGGCTACACGCTTCCCGCCAATCAGGAGCTCGAAGCATATATCGTTCCAGACTGTGCCACGACTGATTAGGTGTCGCGAGAGCTCGTAAGGAGTTTCGGTGATTTCGAGATATTCTAGCAGGTCTTCGAATCGCTTTCGGCTCGCGTCTGAGAGGTGCTCGGTAGGGGCTGGCAGATCGTCGGCGCACTCGTTCGCTATGGCGAATTCCGCGGCGCCGAAGGCGTCGTCTTTGGAGCGGAGTATGCACTCCTCTGGAAGTACGTTTGCGCGTTTCTTGAAGAAGATGCCTAGCTCGCGCGCATAGCGCGCGCGAGTCTCTTTGTCTCCCATCGAGTTGATGCGTATTACCGGCTCTTCGCGGAAGATGTCGCGTGTGAGAGCTACGAGTGCGCGTATCACGACCGTGTCTGCAATTGCACGATCCGTGCCGAGCGCATGGAATTGAACTGTCGCTTTTTTCTGTGCTGGGCGACCTGGCGCGATGTTGGTATGCCATACGAAGAGTGGTTGCCGCGCAGATGGAATTGGCTCGATGTGCTGGCATTGCTTCAGGAAGCTCGCGACAGTTTCGGCTATAGGGTCAAGCGATAGGTTCGCGAGCGTCTCTGGGTAGGTCTTGGTGCGGGCAGCTCCGCGTGTCTTTGCTGAGAGTGTCGCTAGTGGCGTGAAGCCATAATATTGGCCAATAGCAGAAGCCTTGCTCAAAATCTCATCGGCAGGAACAGTATCGCGCATCATGGTGTAACTGGATTTGTGGTTGATACAATGGTGTCTGTATATGTGGTTACGCCCGGGAAGAATCCGCTTTCTGTGACAGGTAGGAGCCGCAGGTCGGCGCGGCCGATGATGTTTTTGCGCGGCAAGACTCCCCAGACACGGCTGTCAGAACTATTTGGTCTATTGTCGCCCATGACAAAATATTCGTCAGAATTGAGCGAAGTAACTTTGGTGTATGTTGCGTCTTCGTTCACGATGTAAGGCTCAGAGAGCGTGAGGCTCTTGCCGTCTGTAGTCGTGATGGCCACTTTTCCGTGATTAATGGAGACCGTCTCGCCAGGGAGTCCGATTATGCGCTTAATAAAGAAGACGGAAGGATTGCCTGGATAGCGGAAGACGATCACATCACCTCTCGCGGGCGCTTCGAAAGCGTATACGATTTCGTCGACGATGAGATAGTCGAGATTTTCAAATGTGGGATGCATCGACTCGCCGTCTACTACGAATGGCGATATTACGAAGAGACGGATCGGGATTACCACGACCACTATGAGGAACGCGAGTGTGAAAAGATCCTTAAAAAGACCCTTCCAAGTGTCAGACATGCATGTATTGTACGCGCACTAAAAATGGACGCAAGTTTTTCATCGAATGTGATACCATTCACGCATGGCACTCGTAATCGTGGGGCTAGGGAATCCTGGCAAGGAATACGAAAAGACGCGGCACAACGCTGGCAGGAGCGCTGTCGAGCTGGTAGCGAAGAATGAGAACTTTTCGGAGTTCGTTTTCAACAAGGTGAATAACGCGCTCGTAGCGAAAGGCGATATAGATGGAGAAAAAGCGACGCTTGTATTGCCGGAGACGATGATGAACCTATCTGGGAAGGCTGTCGCAGGGTTTGTGAAGACGCCCAAAGCAGCCAAGAGCCTCGTCGTGGTTCACGACGACCTCGATTTGCCGCTCGGCACGGTGAAGATGGTGTTCGGCCGCGGTAGCGGCGGGCACAAGGGCGTCGAAAGTGTAATGCGCACGGTCAAGACGAAAGATTTCATGCGTATCCGCATCGGCATTTCTGCGGCAGGGAAGAAGAATCAGGCGAAAAAAGTCTCTGGCGAGGAGAAAGTAATAAAGATGGTTATCGGCAAATGGAAACCAGCCGAAGAATTGGCGGTGAAAAAAGCCCTCAAGAAAGTCGCCGAAGCGGTGCACATCTTCGCCACCTCCGGCATCGACTCCGCGATGCTCTTCGCGAATACGAAATAAGGAACACAACAAAACGCGGCGCCGAAGGCGCCGCGTTTTGTTCTTGCGTCGCATTGAAGTTCGACTTCAATGGACGGGCTATTTCTTCTTGCTCGCGAATGTGAGCGTCATGCGCTGCTCCTTCGGTTCGAAGAGTGAGATGGTAAACGGGTACGTCTTGCCTAGTTCAAGTGTTTCGCGAAGTGTCGCAGGTGACTCGAATTCGCTCACATGTACCAATCCAGCGACACCTTCCTCGATCGATGCGAGCGCGCCATGTTTGTTGTATTTGATTATTATACCAGGGACCTCCATACCCTTCTTGTAGCGATCAGCAGCGGTGTGCCACGGATTCTCCTTTAGCGCTTTGATGGATAGAGAAATCTTACCTTCCTTTACCTCGATAATCTTGACGCGGACCTTATCGCCAATATTGAAGAGTGTGTGTGGATCTTCTACTAGACCCCAATCGAGCTCGCTGATATGCACGAGACCCTCGAGACCCTGCTCTATCTTCACGAAGACGCCGAAGTCTACGATACCTGTTACTTCGCCGTCGACTGCGTCGCCTACCTGATATTTGTCTATGAGTGATGCTTTCTCTTCAGTCTCATTGCCCATGCGCTCCGAGAAGATGAGCTTGCCCTCTTTGGCGTCGGCCGTGATGATGCGTACCGAAAGAGGCTTGCCGACTAGTTGCATGAGCTCTCCTAGGATTTTATCCTTATCTCCCTCTGGAACGCGCGGATAGTGCTCAGTTGCGAGCTGAGACGCAGGGAGGAATCCATGTATACCCTGCCATGAGAGAATCAGGCCTCCCTTGTTCGCTTCCTCGACTGTGAGCGAGTATGGCGTCTGAGATAGTATGGCCGTCTCGGCTTCGCCCCAAATAGCAGCCTGGCGTGCTTCCTTGAGCGATAGCTCCATGTAGCCCTCGCGACCGGAAGGATCGATTATCTTGGCGCTGATCATGTCGCCAGGATTCGCCTTGCGCAAGACATCTGCGGCGTTCAGGTATTCACGACCATAGATGAGGCCGGTGCCGAATGGAGGAAGGTCGATATACACACGGCCATGGCTGATTGCGATAATCGTACCCTCGACGAGATCTCCGGCTCCTGGCGGAGTCGGGATAGAGTCAATAAGGCCCGCCATCGGGTGGCCCTCAGTAAGGTGGATGGTCGCTATTGGCGCGGCCTTCGGTTTCGTCTCTTCAGACATAATTATAAGCGGTGGAGATTTTCCGAGTCAGTGCTGATCCTAAGGTCGGACCTTAGAATGGCAGGGTTAGCTGACACGTACTTCTCTCGCACACGATGTGAGAACTATAGCAAATACTGTCAGAAAATGCTAGAATTTGCATATATGGTCATCACGCACCACGGAGGGCAGTGTTTCAAGGTGACACTCGGCGATCTCACGCTAGTTTTCGACCCTATTGCAAAGGGCGCAACACTTCCGTCTGTCCGCTTCGGCGCGGACATCGCACTTGTATCTCGTAATCACCCAGATATGAATGGCGTCGAAGAGGTGACTTATGGAGATAAAGTGCCATTTGCTATCACCGGGCCCGGAGAATATGAGCGTCGCGGCGTCGTCTTGCAAGGGTTTCTTTCTAAGAGTAAATATGGCCTCGACAAGGGCCGAGAAGAGGCAGTGAACACTATATATAGTGTAATTCTAGAAGACATGACGCTTGTGCACTTGGGCGCGCTCGCAGATGATGAGCTGTCAGCAGAGGCGCGCGAGGGTATCGGCGAGATTGACGTCCTATTCGTACCAATCGGTGGAGATGGCTCCCTCTCTCCAGCGAAGGCGCTTGAGCTCGCTGTATCTCTCGAACCTAAAATCATTATTCCGATGCATTGGAGTGGTATTGGAGAACCGAAGTCACTCGAGATATTTATAAAAGGCGCTAGCGGTACCAACGAGACTCTTGATAAGCTCACGCTCAAGAAAAAAGACACTATCGGCCGCGATGGGAGTATAATAGTGCTAACGCCGTAATAGTATATGAAAACTTTTTTTGATCACATTGAACATATAAAAGGGAAGCCGCGTCACATCCGCAAGCAGATAGCGTTCGGTGCTGCCACTTTCGGGAGTGCTATGATAGCGCTCGTGTGGTTCATTGGCAGTCTCGCGACAGGAGCATTTGCTATGCATAGTAGCGATTTCGCGATTCCAACAGAGCAGGAGAATACAGTAGCTACGAAGAGCGTCACTGGAAGCGGTATTGCTGGCGCTGCTGCAGCTATTCAAGACGCAAAAGCACCCGTACATATTGAGATTGTAGATACGGCAGCGTCTCCAGCGAAGAGTCAATCTGAGCAGACGACTATACCTTTCTAATTTTTAAATTTCTGTATGGCACGCGGTAAGGGAGACGAAGAAAAAGATGTAGCGATTCCTATCGCGGCGAATGTCATTGAGCAACCTATCGTTGCCGAGATGCGCGAATCATTCATCGACTACGCGATGTCAGTCATCACTGACCGCGCGTTGCCGGATGTGCGCGATGGATTGAAGCCTGTGCATCGCCGCATCCTCTATGCGATGAAAGATATGGGGCTTGTGCCGGGCGCTAAGTTCCGCAAAAGCGCGACAGTGGTAGGCGAAGTGCTCGGTAAGTACCACCCGCATGGCGATATCGCGGTGTATGACTCTATGGCGAAGATGGCGCAGTCATTCTCCCATCGCTACCCGCTCGTGCTTGGACAGGGTAACTTCGGCTCAATCGACGGCGATTCTCCAGCCGCTATGCGTTACACCGAAGCAAAGATGTCACGTGTCGCCGAGGCTCTCCTTGCTGACCTAGAGAAGGAAACTGTCGTATGGAAACCCAACTACGATGCGACCAGGGATGAGCCGCACGTGCTTCCGGCCGCGCTACCGAACCTGCTTCTCAATGGCACGCTCGGCATAGCCGTCGGTATGGCGACCAACATCCCTCCGCACAACTTGCGTGAGGT
>JBAYJU010000020.1:0-14353 GCA_041664865.1 Minisyncoccota bacterium | reverse complement strand
TAGTGATTCTCTCAGGCGGGTTCTATCTAGCGCGCAACTCATCATTCGTGCAGGGCAATCACACGCTACAGCGTATCGCCACCATATCGCTCGCAGACGGTTCGACGCGCTTTACACTCTGGCATATGGCATTCCAGGGCGTACTCGAGCGTCCTGCTACAGGGTGGGGGCAGGAGGGCTTCAATTATATTTTCAACAAGTATTATGACCCATCGCTATATGCGCAGGAGCCATGGTTCGATAGGGCGCATAACGCTTTCATAGATTGGCTCACGGCGGGTGGCATACCAGCTTTTTTGCTATATCTCGCGCTCTTCGGATCAGCGATTACCATGCTATGGCGTAGCTCTGAGCTATCGCGCCCAGAGCGCACCATGCTCACTGCAGCGCTTGTCGGGTACGCAATTCACAATCTCTTCGTGTTCGATAACCTTTATTCATATATCTATTTCTTCGCGATACTTGCATTCATCGATTCGCAAGTCGCCAGGCCTGTGCAGAAGTTTGAGAGTGCGCGGGTTATAGAAGATGGAGACGGCATGACCTATGTTCTTCCTGTCGCGACGGCTGCTGCGATTGTAATTACATGGACGGTTAACATTCCGGGCATGCAGGTGTCGACTAAGCTCATCACGGTACTTTCGGCATCGCAGTCGGATATCGCAGCAAGTATATCGGCGCTCGAAGATCTTTCGGCACATCCGTCTTTTGCGGCGCAGGAGGTTCGCGAGCAGCTCGTGTCATTTGCCTCT
The DNA here is from genome assembly GCA_041664865.1 of Minisyncoccota bacterium. Taxonomy (GTDB): domain Bacteria; phylum Patescibacteriota; class Minisyncoccia; order Phycocordibacterales; family Phycocordibacteraceae; genus C7867-001. The sequence continues at coordinate 13,601 of JBAYJU010000020.1, read as the reverse complement.
GGGGTTGTGCAAAATTCATCTGCTACAAATGCAGAGAAGCAGCAAGCAGTGACACTTGCCGTCACTGAGATGCAGAAGCAGGTTGCCGCATATCCGCTCGATGCGCGAGGGCGTCTTGAGCTATCGTACGCATATCGTACGGCTGGCGACAGTGCCGATGCTCTCAAAGAGATTCAGACAGCACTCGTACTTTCACCGAAGAAGGAGCAGATGTGGATCGAGGCGGGCGTAGCCGAGCTCGACATGGGTAACGTGAAGGCTGCGCAAACAGATTTCAATACCGCATACGCGCTCGGTCCGCAATTCCCGGGAATCGCTATATATGCTGCTGTAGGCGATATATTCGCTGGCGACATGAAGTCTGCAGACACTGTACTTCTCAGTGCGTATGGCACTACTGCTGTAGACAGCGACATCCTCGCAGTCGCGTATTATCGCGCGAAGGAGTGGCCACGGCTCGTTGCTCTCTGGAAAATGAGAACGGATAAGCCAGGAGCAAGCATACAGTCATGGTTCGGGCTCGCGGCGGCTTATTACACTTCTGGAGATTCTGCTAATGCAATCAAGACGATACGCACCGCTGTTGCGCTTCATCCTGAGGCGGCGGAATCAGGCGCTGCTGCCATCGCTCAGATACAGAGCAAGACTGTCGCTCAATGAACATACAAGAGCACGTCGCACTCGCGCGATTAACTACTATCAGAGTAGGCGGGAATGCGCGGTTCTTCGTAGAGGCTAAGTCGGTAGCAGACATCATCGAGGCGCTCGCCTTCGCGAGTGAGCACAGTCTCCAGGTGTGTGTGCTTGGGGGCGGTTCAAATGTCGTGATTGCAGATGAGGGCTTCGATGGGCTCGTGCTCGCGATGTGCTCATCTGGTATCACGTATGAAGATTTGAGTGACCGCGTTGTGGTAACCGCTGATGCTGGAGTCGTGTGGGATGATCTTGTGGCAGATACTGTCGCGCGCGGATATTCTGGGCTCGAATGTTTATCGGGAGTGCCCGGAACAGTTGGCGGTGCAGTGGTTGCAAATATTGGTGCTTATGGGGCGCAGTGCAGCGATACGTTCGTGAGCGCAGAAGTGCTCGATTGCTATGACATCAAGAATGATCTGCGGGTTTTCAAAAAGGACGAATGCGATTTCTCATATCATGACAGTATTTTCGGTAGAGCTCACGGGAGATATCTAGTGGTGCGCGCAACATTTACTCTATCTACATCTGGTGTTTCTAAACTCGCATATAAGGATAATCGTTTTGATCTTGAAGCTCTTGCAGGAGCAAGCGGGCACAAGCCGACGCTCGCTGGTGTGCGTGCGGCGATATTGAAAATGCGTAGTGAAAAAGGAGTGCTCGCTGGTTCTTACAAAAGTGCAGGATCATTTTTCCATATGCCGTACGTTTCTTCTGAAAGATATGAGCAGATTGTCGAAGTGGCTCGATCACTTGATGCAGAAAAAGAAGAACGATTGCGGCCGTGGGCATGGAAACAGACGGACGGCTCATACAAGCTGGCTCCAGGCTTTTTGCTCGAATACACCGAGTTCCAGAAAGGGTATGTGCGCGGTTCAGTTGGCATTTCGCCCAAACACACATTATCGATTATCAATGTGGCAGATGCGCGTGCGAGTGATATCGCGCAACTCGCGCATGACATGCACATCGCTGTTGAAAATATTTTTGGTGTTAATCTTGAACGCGAAGTCGAATACATTGGTGCAGTTACGTAATGTGTTATTGCAAAAATATTTTTATAAAAATATTTTTGCAAAAGTTATCCACACAAAAATATTTTTGTTCACCATAAATATTTTTTACGCGCGATAATAGTATTTAGAAACGTTTGTGCATGGAAATATTTTTTCACACACAGACGGGTCGACTTATAAGGCATCATTTCTAATCCACAACCACCATGGCCGCAAAGAAACGAAAGGTAGTGAAGAAGACTGCAAAGAAGGCAGTCAAGAAGACCGTCAAGAAAGTCGCTAAGAAGCGCAAAGCCGCTAAGCGCAAATAGTTTTCAAAAGAAGTGAAAAACCGTCGCCACATGGCGGCGGTTTTTCTATTTAGACCGAATGAAGGAGAAATGGTATAGTACATCGACATGTTCAGTCTCTCGTCCATCTTCTCGAAGAATCAATCCGCGGCCTTCTTAAAGGCTGCGGCGCCTATCGTGGCAGGTACCAACAGTTTCTCCGATGAGTTTATGGAGCTCACCGATGAGGCTATCCGTGTGCGTCTTGGTGAGGTACGCGAGCGCGCCACATCTGCAGGCGCCACTGATCCGGCCGACATACCGCTTGTGTTCGCGATTGTGCGCGAGGCGTCTCGTCGCACGCTGCGCCAGCCGCATTTCGACGTGCAGCTTATAGGCGGACTAGCTCTACTCGAGGGCAAGATTGCTGAGATGCGCACTGGTGAAGGCAAGACCCTCGCAGCTACGTTGCCGGCAGCTTTTCATGCGCTTGCTGGCAAGGGCGTGCACGTAGTCACAGTCAATGATTATCTCGCGCGTCGTGATGGTGCGTGGATGGGTCAGGTATACGATTATCTCGGCCTCTCGCTCGGCGTGGTGACGAGTGCAGGCGCATATCTGTATGACGCATCGCATGTCGCAAAAGAAGAGGATGCTGATCGCGACGCGGCAGGTTCTTTCAGAGTGTTCTACGATTACCTGCGACCTGTCACAAAGAAAGAAGCCTATGCTGCTGATATCACATACGTCACCAACAACGAGCTCGGTTTCGATTATTTGCGAGACAACACAGCGTACGATGTTTCGCAGATCATGCAACGAGGCCACCACTATGCGATTATCGACGAAGTGGATTCCATCTTGATTGATGAGGCACGCACGCCACTCATCATCAGCGGCCCGTCAGGGGATTCACAGCAGCTCTATGAGCGATTTGCTGGCATTGTACGTAATCTGCACGAAGGAGCAGATTATTCTATCGATGAGAAGCAGAAAGCGATACAGCTTACTGAAGAGGGAATTCATAAAGCCGAAGTCGCTCTCGGTATCGACAATCTTTACGCCGAAGGCGGGATGAAATTCGCACATCATCTCGAGACCGCAGTACGCGCGCAGGCACTTTTCCATAAAGACAAGGAATACATCGTGCGCGATGGCGAGATTATCATTGTTGATGAGTTTACCGGAAGATTACAGCCAGGGCGTCGCTGGTCAGAAGGACTGCATCAGGCGATAGAGGCGAAGGAGGGTGTCATTGTGAAAGAAGAGACGCGCACATATGCGACAGTTACATTTCAAAATCTTTTCCGCATGTACGATCGACTATCCGGCATGACAGGTACAGCGCTTTCCTCAGAAGAGGAGTTCTACACTGTATACAAGCTCGACGTTGTAGTGGTGCCTACGAACAGGGCGATTGCCCGCAAGGATTACGACGATCTCATATTCCAGACTTCTGCAGGGAAGTATCGTGCTGTAGCGCGTGCAGTGAAGAAGTGTTACGAAAATGGTCAGCCAGTTCTAGTCGGTACGGTCTCTATCGAGGACAATGAAATAGTCAGCACATTCCTAGATAAAGAGGGCGTACCGCATGAAGTGTTGAACGCGAAGAATCATGAGCGCGAGGGTGAGATAATCGCCGGAGCTGGTGAGAGAGGGCGCGTCACCGTCGCTACGAACCTCGCCGGTCGCGGAGTCGACATCAAGCTAGGTGGTGCTCTAGCGACGAGTGAGGAGCACGCTTCAGTCGTTGATGCTGGCGGGCTCGTGGTAATGGGCACTGAGCGTCATGATGCGCGACGCATAGATAACCAGCTTAGAGGGCGCGCAGGTCGTCAGGGCGATCCGGGCGAGACTCGCTTCTACGTGTCTCTTGATGACAAGCTAATGCGTGTATTCGCAGCCGAGACGCTCAAGAATGTCATGGGCAGATTCGGTATACCGGAGGATGAGCCTATCGAGAGCGGGATGATTACCAAATCTCTTGAGACTGCTCAGACGCGCATAGAAGGGTTCAACTTCGATGCTCGCAAGCAGGTGCTCGCATATGACGACGTGATGAATACACAACGCCTCGCGATTTATGCGCGCCGCCGTGCAGCACTCCAGGGGAGCGATGCTGATATAGAGGCGTTTGTGCGGACACTTATGGTGGGAGATGATGCAGCGCTCGCTTCGCTCGAAGCGAAGAAGATCGAGCTCGGTGATTCGTTCATAGAGCTGGTGCGGCGTCTGATTCTGCAGGTAACTGATATGTTCTGGCTTGAGCATCTCGAGACTATGGATTATTTGCGCCGTTCCGTATCTCTCCGTGCTTATGGACAGAGAGATCCTCTCATCGAGTACCGTCGCGAGGGTCTCCAGAGGTTCCGCCAGCTTGAAGCGTCTATCGATGCGTCAATTATTGAGGCATTGCCGCGCCTACAGAGAGCAGATGATGCGCGGCTACGCGCGGAAGAGGAGAAGACTCGCGAAGTGGCTCTCGCAGCAGGTAAGGAGGATAGTGCTGGGGCGATGCCGATACAGAAGTCTCTTGATTACGGTCGCAACGATTTCGTGACAATTAAGAAAGGTAATGAAACTCAGACGCTCAAATTTAAAAAAGCAGAGCCGTTGCTCCAGGCCGGTTGGGTAGTAGCACCGCACGACTAGTATGGCTTTTGTTGATCAGATAACGATACACGCAGCTTCTGGAAGGGGCGGTAACGGTGTCATACGCTGGGCTCACACCAAGACGAATGCGCACGGTGGTCCTTGTGGTGGTAACGGTGGCAGAGGCGGAGATGTAGTCCTTGTGGGTATGCGGGACTTGGCCGCGCTTGCGTATTATCGTCACGACAAGAAATTCATAGCAGAGAATGGTGTAGCTGGGCAGGGAGATATGAAGAATGGTGCCAATGGTGCTGACGTGCTCCTGCGTGTGCCAGTGGGCACTGTCGCGCGCATGACTTCTACTGGCGAAGAGTATGAAATTACCAAGGAGGATGAACGAGTGGTCCTATTCCGTGGGGGTAGAGGAGGGCTTGGGAACGCACGTTTCAAGAGCGCCACGAACCAGAATCCTTTTGAGCAGACGAATGGCAAGGAGGGGAAGGGTGGAGAAATAGAATTCACACTCAAGATAATCGCAGACGCTGGGCTTATCGGGCTGCCGAATGCGGGGAAATCTTCGTTGCTCAACGCGCTTACTCGCGCCAAGTCGAAGGTAGGTGATTACCCATTTACTACACTTGAGCCGAATCTCGGCGAGTTCTATGGGCGCATCCTTGCAGACATCCCGGGTCTTATAGAGGGGGCCTCGTCTGGGCGCGGTCTCGGTATAAAGTTCTTGAAGCACGTAGAAAGGACAGGAATTCTTTTGCATCTCGTCTCGGCAAGCCAAGAAGACCCTGTCGCCGCATACAGGGAAGTACGCACAGAGATAGAGTCATTTGGGCACGGACTTGCTGAGAAGCGTGAAGTCGTTGTGCTCTCCAAGACTGACCTGGTTCTTCCGGAAGAAAGGGACGCGATTATAAAAACCCTTACCAAAGAAACAGGAAGAGAGGTGCTCTCGGTATCTATTGAAGAGCCAGAGGTGCTTAAACATTTTTCAGATCGCCTCACTCGCATTTTCGCAGATACTGAATTGGACGAATCAGAAAAGAAGTAGACAATATGGGGCTGTGCATGCGGCTATTTTTGCTATAAACTGGAGAGAATTATATGGAATACCGTCCGACAATAGGCCTTGAGGTGCATGCGGAGCTATCGACGCGCACCAAGATGTTCTGCGACTGTGCAAATAATCCAGATGAGACTCGCCCGAACGTAAATGTTTGTCCGATATGTTTAGCACATCCGGGTACCCTACCTGTAATCAATCGAGCTGCGGTAGAGCACATGCTGCGTATTGGGACAGCTATCGGAGGTGCGTTAGCAGACGAGAGTGTGTTTGACCGTAAGAGTTACTTCTATCCGGATATACCGAAGGGGTATCAGATTAGCCAATACGAGCATCCGCTCGTAAGCGGTGGAGAGCTCGCTGGTATCGCGATTACGCGCGTGCATCTCGAAGAAGATACAGCGCGTTCTATACACTCAAGCGGAAAGAGTCTAGTCGACTTTAATCGCGCCGGTATTCCTCTTATGGAGCTCGTCACTGAGCCGGTCATTCACGATGCGCAGACCGCAGGTCGCTTCGCGAGAGAGCTGCAGCTCCTATTGCGCACGCTTGGTGCCGGTGAAGCCAATCTCGAGAAGGGCGAGATGCGTATAGAGGCGAATATCTCTGTATCAGCCGATGATGGTAAGCTTGGTACAAAAGTAGAGGTGAAAAATATAAATTCATTTCGCGCAGTAGAGCGAGCGATCGCGTTTGAAGTGGGGCGCCAGATCGCGCTCATAGGGAGTGGTGGGAAAGTGGTGCAAGAGACACGAGGGTGGGATGAATCGAAGCAGTCGACATTTCATCAGCGCTTTAAGGAGGGTAGTGCTGATTACCGTTATTTCCCAGAGCCAGATCTCCCGAAGCTTTTCCTGTCTGAGATCCCTGAATTTTCTCCAGGCGTGCTCAGGGCCGCGTTGCCGGAGCTGCCGTGGGAGAGGCGTAGTCGCTATGAGTCGCTCGGTATACGCAAAGAATACATTGATACGCTCTTACAGAATGATTTTATAAGTGCGATGTTTGAAGGTGTTGCGAAACACGCTTCAAAAGATGACGCGATACTCATCGGTCTCGCTGCAAATTATATAGTTTCAGATGTCGTCGCCCTTATGCAAGGAAATGCGGAAGCAAAACTCTCATATGCTAATACAGATGAGTTTTATGTGGCGTTTTTCAAACTAATGCAGATGATCAAAGACGCTAGAGTGTCGTCTCGTGGAGCGAAGGACATCCTTGCTCAGATGTACCGCTCGGGCGGAGACCCAGAGACGATAGCAGAAGAAGCTGGTCTGCTTCAGGTGCATGATGAGGCGGCGCTAGGTATGGTCGTAGACGCAGTCATTGCGAGCGAGGGGAAGGCAGTGGCCGAATACAAGGAGGGCAAGCAGACTGCACTCCAGTACCTTGTCGGAAAGTCTATGAAGGAGAGTAGAGGCTCAGGGAACCCTCAGGAATTGCAGCGCTTGCTAGTGGAAAGGCTCGGGTAGTAGTGCCTGTGCACAGCACTTCCACACAAGCCGAGATACGGCTATACTACGGTCTATGGAAGAGATCATCATAGAAGAGAAGAAGTACATATCATCTAAGCGAGCAGCAAAGACGACAGGGTATGCGAAAGATTATATAGGCCAGCTTTGCCGCGAGGGTCGTGTGCCAGCGCGGCTTGTGGGGCGTAGCTGGTATGTGCTCGAGTCCGCTATTCAGGACCACCGTTTTGGCACGGAAGAGAATGAGTCAAAAGATAAAGTGACAGAATCATTTTCGTCACAATCAGAAGATTTCCCTCGATACGAATCGTCTCACCCCACCGTGTTACCGTCTCTGAATCGTTTAAACAAGTCAGAAGAAGTGGCTTCTGTGCCTGAAGAGGTGCAGATCACCGATCGTGGAGCATCGAAAACCCCACAAGACTCGTGGAAGGAGTGGTTCGATCACGTTAGTGAGTCCATACCCGCGGTCAGTGTGCCTATTGTGGTCGCCGCTGATCATACAGCCAGTACAGAGCGCCAGGAAGATATAGAGGAGGCAGCGCAGAGTGAGCCTATCGAAGCGATTCTCGAGAACGTGACGCTTCGTGTAGTGAAGCAGGATATTTACGATGAAGAACCCATCACAATGAAGGCTCAGAAAATGGAAACTCGTGGCTCTGCCCTGGCGATACGTGTCTTCCAGCTCGTAGGGCTGATGATTATCGTTGTGTCTGTCGCCATAGCGAGCGTTGGGTCAGGATACTTCGATAATTACCTCGTTTCGGTTAGGCAAGCTCAAGTAGTATCCGGGATATCGGTATACAATAAATAGCTTACATAGAGGTTTTCTCGTCTCGGATACACGAGCAGACGTATCTTTTCCTATACAGAAGTGTGTGGAGAGCTGAAAGGTCGGTAACAAATGAGGTGGCTTACCTGTGAAAAATAGACGACGTGTTGTAGCGGGCCATTCTCAGTGCACATACATTATATATAGGTATATCTGGACTCATACATAGTGTACCCGGAATGAGTATATATACGTTAGGTAATTCGCATATCCGGCTTCCTGTTTAAGAGCTGGGCTAATGAGTGCGGTTATAGATAAATCATAGGTGATAGCCCTTTTGCATCGGAGTTTACAATTGCTATTCTCCCGTTTGTGGTGTCTCTGTGCAGTTGTCTGGAGGTGGATATTTTAAAATAGCGCATTAAGAAGCGTTTCATCGTCCGTTGATAATTCGTAAAGAGTACTAAAATAGGATTTTCATTCACACGTATATCTTATTAATTAGAGATCGATTTTTTATCCACAGTACTTCAGTAGGTAGTGTCGTAATAGTAAGTTATCATTTAGTTAATTCGGCTATCCGGCATGAGCTCTTCACTAAAAGAAAATTTAATAACGACAAAGGATGCCAGTGAACTTTCTGGGTACACATCAGACTATCTTGCGAGGCTTGTACGCTCTGGGGAAATTGTAGGTAAAAGAATCGGTCGCAGCTGGCTCATCGACAGCGAGTCTCTTGAAATCTTTTTGGAGAAACAGAAATCGCGTAAGACCGATCGTTCGCGCGGGCTTGCAAGCGTGCGTGCAGAAGAATACCGCCGGCACCACAGTCTAGTACGTCGCATTACAAAGAATTTGACAGAGAGAGTCTCTGTGCCACAGCTCGACATGGCCAGTGGCACTCTGCGGTCGCATTTGTTCGCGTTCTCAGCCGCACTGGCGATTATTGTGTCAGGAGCGACTCTTGCACGCGCAGATGTGCTGCCTCAGATTGCCGGTCAAGTAGCGAGTATCGCCAAAGAGGTCGCTTATGGTGCTGGAGAAACCTTCGGCTCTATCCCTGCGCATATCGCAAATAAATTTAATACGGTGCACACCTCGATGGTCGCAGTACATTCGCACGTAGTAGATACGAGCACGTTCTCATCCATACAGTTAGCGTCTCCGATGCTCGCTGAGCCGGATCTATCTTCAGTACGCATGGTACTCAACGAAGGTCACTCCAGTAGCGGTGTGTTGTCATCGGTGGTATCAGTCTCCAGCTCGTCGGCAGAGACGGTGCCGTTAGTTACGGTTGGTGCTTTGAGTGCATTTGCTCGAGACGCATGTACTATTGCTGCATCTCCGGTACAGGCAGCTAGCGCACTTGCGCACGCTTACACTGTGATGGGTATGGGAGCATACGAGAGCATAACGGCGAGCCTCTCGGCATATCGAGCGTTCATCGAGCGGTCTGGTGTGGTGTCGTTCGGCCTCGCAGTAGCGACGCGTGATAATCTAGCCACTACGCCTCGCGCTGTCTCGTATGTGGCCATCACAATCGGTCAATCAGTTATCGATGCTTCGCATGCGGCGATACATGCAGATGTAGCAACTGCATACGGGATAGCTGCGGCTGCACCAGCGAGCGCTCGCGTGACGGTCTCAATAATCGGTGGCGCTGGCAATGGTCTCGCCATCGCGACAGCTAAAGTCCCTCATCTAGCTCAGACTCTCTACCTGCGCACTGCGGCGATGCCAGCCACGTTCGCTCCAGCACTGGCACAAGCAGTCTTCGGTGCTGAGTACGCGGCAGCTACGCGCTTTGTTTCTATTGTGGGTGGCGTATCTGATCGTTATCTTGCGCTTATAGAGACTGCAGGCCGTGCAGCCTATGTTGGCGCAGAAGGTACGCGGTCGCTTGCCTCGGCACTCATCGGAGCACCGCCCTCTATTGAGGATGCGTACCTAGGGGCGCTTGGCAAAACAGCTCTCGCTCTCGAGACTGTATCGAGCGTGTCATCTGTGGCCGCCGCAATCGTAGCTTCTACGCCAGCACTCTCTGCTGGTGAGAAGGTAGCACTCTCTGTATATAGCACGATTCACAGCGCTTTCGACTCGGCTACCGACGTGCTCGCACTCATCTTCACTCCACCATCAATTCCAGTGATGGTTCAGCATAATTCACGTGTGCCTCAGGTTGTGGTAGCCACGACGCCGCCGGCGAGGCCTGCTCAAGTCCTGAGTCAGACTGTGAACTCGTATCCTACGTATACGACTCTCGTGCGTGGTGTCTCGCAAGATGAGCTGGATCAGAAGCTTTCTATACTTCGTTCCAACATCCTCGCCACTACTGCCGGCATGATCCAGCCTGTCGCTGCGCAAGGAGCCACTAACGCAACCACGATCCAATACGTGAACATGATTCAGGATCTCACAGACCTCAAGGTGCACAACGGATCTTTCATGGGCGGCACATTCGATGGCGGCAGTCTGACAAATGGTCTCCTGGTTTCTGCGACGGATGGTGTGTTCACGAATGCCACTTCAACTAACTTCTTCGCGACCACTGCATCATCGACAAACCTCTTCGCATCAACTGCACAGCTCGGATCTCTTTCCGTCCTCGGCAATGCAGCATACACAGGCACGCTCGCACAGACCGGTCTCGCCACATTCACCAACGGCTTCCTCTCGAACGCATCATCCACCATCACATCAGGGCTGTTCTCGATGGGGGGTGGAGCAAGTACCACCAATATAACCGCAAGCGGCACAGGATATTTCGCCTCGCTCGGCGGAGCAGTAGTCTCCGCACTCACAGCTAACTATCTGCCTAAATGGAACAGCGGCACGCTTGCCAACTCGCTTATATATGATGACGGTACGAACGTCGGCATCGGCACCACTTCTCCATACGCAAGATTCTCCGTCACAGGAGCGGCTGGGAGCTCCACAAATCTATTCGCAATATCCACATCGACTGCGGGATTCTCCACCTCGACAGCCCTCTCTGTCGACCAGAACGGGAACCTATCGCTTCTGAATGGTGCTGGCCTATCTGTATCTGGGACATCTGCTCATACCGGTCTCGCCACATTCACCAACGGCTTCCTCTCGAACGCATCATCCACCATCACATCAGGGCTGTTCTCGATGAATGGTGGTGCCTCGACTACACAGCTCACAGCCACTGGATCGACCTATCTCGCCACTGCAGGAGGTGGCGTCGGTATTGGCACCACGACTTTAGATTCCGCATTGAGTATTTTGCAAAGTGTAAATGGCATACCTATCATTTCAGCGTATCGCGCGACTGACAGCGCTCCATCTGGTGATTTCATCAGTTATAAATCTTCTGCAGGAACACCGCTGTTTCGTGTGGACAATTCAGGCAATCTTATGGCGGGTGGAATCATAAATACGGGAAGCCAGACTATTACCTCGACATCTCAGCCGCAGTTCCGTGTGCAGTACGATGCATCGAATGAATGGACTGCCAGCACCAATGCGACTGGCGGTACGACATTTGGCGTGAACGGCTCTACTCCGTCTCTCACATTCACTCCGCTCTCAAACAGCGCAAATACATTTAACTTCACCAACGCATTGGCGAGTAATTCGATTCTTTCGATAGACACACTGAGTCAACGAGTTGGTATAAACAACGCCGCACCAACATACTCCCTCGACGTCACCGGCAATGGGCACTTCACATCTCTCGTCGATGCATCGCATTTCGTCGCCACATCTTCATCTGCCACATCACTCTTCAACGGGCACATCACCGTCTCTGGCAACTCTCTCTTCTCAAACGCCACCACAACCAACCTCTTCAGCACCACAGCCTCCTCCACAAACCTCTTTGCATCAACTGCACAGCTGGGCTCGCTCTCAATACTCGGCAACACCACCCACACCGGCACGCTCGCACAGACTGGTCTCGCCACATTCACCAACGGCTTCCTCTCGAACGCATCATCCACAATCACGTCGGGCCTCTTCTCCATGAATGGCGGGGCTTCCACTACGCAATTAACTACCACTGGCTCTACATATCTAGCCACGTCAGGTGGCAACGTCGGCATCGGGACGACAGCACCAGGAGGTTTATTGGATTTGCAGACGGGTGTCGGTTTGGCTTTGCGACTCGGTGCCGATGTAAATGCAACAACTCGAACAAATGCAATCCGAAAATTTGCAAGAATAGGTATGCCACATTATTTATCTGCTGAGGAAGATGTTGGGTTATTCTCATTGGACAGTGATTCTACTTACAATGCGATTAATTTTGGCGGTGGTAGTTTGGCGATGAATGCTGCAACAAAACTTTCATTTTGGACTGCCAACGACACTACCACAGTACAAGGAACTGAGAAAATGACGATTAATAATCTCGGCAACGTCGGTATCGGGTCGACGACGCCGTGGGGCTTGCTGAGCGTGAACGCGAACGCAATCGGATCAGCACCGCAGTTCGTCGTCGGTAGCTCGACCGCCACTAACTTCATCGTGGCGAACAATGGCTATGTCGGCATCGGGACGGCGACGCCAACGTCAAAATTACATGTGAACGGCGGGATTACTGCGCAGGACAATATACAAGGATATGGTTTATACACAGTAGGGTCTGGAACAGTTTCTGCCCCGGCACTTAATATCAATGCCACTGGCGTGGGTTTATATCGGCCTGCTGCTGGAATAGTGGGAATAGTCGGCAACAGCGTAGAAATAGCACGATTTGATGGAAATACTGGCAACGTCGGCATCGGGACGACGAGTCCGGCGGCGTTATTGCAAGTTGGCGCTGCAACTGGTGGCGCTGGCGCTTCTAGCGAAGGATTGTTACTTGGAAATAATAAGCCAATATCTTTCTACGACAGCACTGGAACGGCAAGAAGATACATGTTACTCGCAAGCAATACTTACATTGGACAAGTTGATAGTGGCTGGTCTGGTGGCTCTACTATATTTGGGGCAGGTACGAATATGCGTTTTTTCATTAATGGCGCTACCACACTAACTGAATCAATGAGGTTAAGTGCTACAGGTGGTTTATCTTTGGGAACGGCTACGTGGAATGGCACAGACCCAGGGGCAGGGAATTTAGCAATACAAGGCAATGTCGGCATCGGGACGACGACCCCGTACAGCAGACTGTCGGTGTGGGGGGCGGGGACAGGGGCAACGTCAATGTTTGAATTAACAAACTCTGCGTCAACAACACTCGCCTCGGTCTTGAATGACGGGACAGTATATATGAAAGGCAACGTCGGCATCGGGACGACGAGTCCTGGGCAACTTTTGACTGTTGGCGGTAGTGCGGTTACGGGTACTTTTTCAGTGCAAACTCCAGGGGGTGAGACATTTAGTATTAATCGTGTCTCTGCCGGTAATATATCCTTTAATGCGGGAGGAGGATCCACTTTTGCGGGCGGAGTAGATTTAGGCGCTAGATTTAATATAGCACCAGTAAATGATTCTTTACCAACATTGGCGGTTAGAGGTTATACGGGAGGGGTAAGTGATATAGTTCGTGTTTCATCTCCCACTGTTACAACTGGAGATTTGTTTATAATAAAATCAACTGGCAATGTCGGCATCGGGACGACGACGCCGTGGGGCTTGCTGAGCGTGAACGCGAACGCAATCGGATCAGCATCGCAGTTCGTCGTGGGTAGCTCGACCGCCACTAACTTCATCGTGGCGAATGGTGGCAACGTCGGCATCGGGACGACG
>JBAYJU010000019.1:0-14759 GCA_041664865.1 Minisyncoccota bacterium | reverse complement strand
GAGCGGCTCGATGACGACCTTATGATTAAAAAGGTCCGAGCGCTCATTCCGACCTTGCCGCAGACATATCGCGCGGTGCTCACGATGCGCTATATTGACGACTTCTCAATAAAAGAAATCGCCGTGGCACTTGAGGTATCTGAAAACGTCGTCTCGGTGCGCGTGCATCGCGGGCTCGCGCGGCTGAAAGAACTTTGTGAATCAACTGACATCATATGAAAAACTATTTCGAAAAACTTATACAGAAAGCCGGCACGCATGTGTCGCTCACCGAAGCCGAGCGCGAGAAGATGCGCTTTTTACTGCGTGAATACGCGGGGATGAAGCCTGTTCGCGAATCGGCCGAGCCGCGCGCGCGGGCGCGCGCGGTGTTCATCGATACCTGGCTTATTTACTTGCGCCGGCCGGCGAGTATCGCTCTGACGGCAGTGCTTGTTCTCACACTCTCTTCGAGCGGCATCGCGTACGCCGCCGAGGGAGCGCTCCCGGGCGACACGCTGTACCCGATAAAGGTCGCCGTCGTCGAGCCGGTGCGCCTCGCGCTCGCGGCCTCGCCCGAGGCGAGCGCGGCGCTGCAGATGAAGTTTGCGGAGCGCCGAGTCGACGAAGCCGCGACACTCGCGAGTAAGGGGAAGCTCGGCGGCGAGACGGAAGCCGCGCTTGTCGCGAACTTTACTAAAAACGCAGCTGGCGCGGCGATAACGGTGGCTCACGAACGTGCGCAGAATCCGACTGCCGCGGATGTGCTCACGACAAACTTCGCAGCCCGACTCGCGGCATATGAGGACGTGCTCGCCGCGGTGGATAAGCATTCGGGCGACTCCGACACCACGGCGCATTTCCAAACGGTTATCCGGACGCAGGTAATCTCGATTGCGAATGTGCAAGCGGATGATGACATTCGAGCGGCCTCGTCTTCACGCGCTTCTGTAAAGGAGCGGAAAGTTGGAAACCGTAAAGACATACGACATCTGCAGGATGCAACAGACGCGGCGCTGCGCATTTCTGCGGATATTATTGGCACCGCTTCGAGCACGCTCGATTCTTCGAGCTCGGCGAGCGCGCGCGACGAGCTGACGCACGCCTCCGCGCTCGCCAAAAAGGGGCGCGCGCTACTCGAACAGGACGACGAGGAGGGCGCATCTCGAGCATTTCAGGATTCCCTTTCAGCCACGGCCCGGCTCGACGTGCTCACCCGCGCTTCCGCTAAGCTCGATATACAGGCTTTCGCGACGGCCTCTACGTCGACAACTTCTGAAATAAAAACTGACGAGTCTTCAAATGATCAAGAAGACCTGGACCTCCCGCTTGGGCTATAGGGGTCATTAGGCAAAGAAAAAGCCCGCGCGTGGCGGGCTTCTAAAGCATAACAAACACTCTCTCGTCGCGGTCTGAATCCCG
This sequence comes from Minisyncoccota bacterium, assembly GCA_041664865.1. Classification (GTDB taxonomy): domain Bacteria; phylum Patescibacteriota; class Minisyncoccia; order Phycocordibacterales; family Phycocordibacteraceae; genus C7867-001. The sequence goes on along the minus strand of JBAYJU010000019.1, from coordinate 13,358 downwards.
GGAATCTTTCAGAATTCCCCGAAGACAGGAGTGACATTCACGATAACCCGCGAAGAGACCGGGGAGCTGTCGGCCGTGCAATTAATCGCGAAGATTGTTTGTTGGATGATAGGACCGGATGATGCGGAACCGAAAAATTGGCCTACACCATCCGCGTCGCCGTCCGCCAGAATGGCGCTTGTTGTAGAGTTGGTAACAGTGCAATGATTCACACCACATACGTGCCAGGCGATAGTCGAGCTACTGCCGGATATCACGCGCGACGGAGTCGCAGTGATGATTCCCGGCGATGACGTGGGTGGCGCCGTAAGACCGACAATCATCCCCTCGGTGTCAGCAACGATCTTTGGCTGAGTGCGACTCTCGTCAACCAGATACTCTCCGGTAATCGAGTGCCCGAGCCAGTCGGTGATTACCGCACCGCTGTTAATATTACTAACGTTTGGCAGTAACGGCGGAACCACTCCCGGCACGCGTGCAACAGCTGCGATAACGAGGTCTTCGAGGGCGGTAGTATACGGCCCGCCGCCGCCGACGAAACTCGCCGGATTCGCGACCGAGACGATGCCGAAGCTGTTCGCCGGAATGGGAGTGACCCCATTGTAGAGAACATTATAGGCGGCATTGGCAAAGAAGTTCCCTTGCGAATGCGCTACGACGACTACTGTTTTACCGGCGAGGACGCTTGAGCGGTACGTCTGTAGATGAATGTCGAGGTCATTCGTCCCTACCTGCGTTGAGAAATCAAACGCCGATGCGATACGAAGGGCCTCGTCGCGTACCACCTGCGGCACGAACTGCGTATTACCGAGCCACCGCCAGAACGACTCGACGACATTGTCCTGCGACATCTTCTGCTTCAGCGATTCATACAAGTCGCTTAAGTAGCCGTAGGAATGGTTGTAGGCGACCCCAAATTCAAGTCGATTGAACTCGTCTGCAGTGAGTGATGCTCCTAACACGGTTTTCAGTCGTTCTTTGGCAAATTCTGCCTTTGCTTCTGTGCCTAGAATACCGTTGCCGAAAACGACTAGCGTGCCGGACGGCTGTACGCACAGCCCTCCGTCAGCAGAAACTACATGTACATACCAGAAAAACAACACGAATACTGCGATTAACCGCTTCATTTCGAACCTCCTTAACTTTCGTGGTTGATGATGTTAGTTCGGTAACGTGCTTGGGTCGAACGTACATGTAGACGTGCTGTCAGGAAAATATTGTCCACCTAGTTGATTGTCATACGTGAAGTACGCCTTGTTCCGTGCATCGGTGTTTAGAATCACTGACTGAAGGTTGTCATATAGATTCTCGGCCTTTTGCACAGAACCCGCGATATCTACTAGGCAGTCAATTGCCGCTCCTGATTCATTTGCATGTTGGATAGATTTCTGCTTGTCGGCAGAATCTATGAGCTGCAACTGTGCCACTACTGCGAACTGCATCAGCGCCGCTCGCACCTTCGCGGAGTCCTGATGATTGATAGCGATATACCGCTCTACATCATCGCGCGCAATGTTTCCGTTTGAGTCGATGCCCGCAAGAGTCGTTTTACCGGCCGGGCCGGGGTCCGGCGGTAAACCGGGCGGCTCCTGCGCCGTGGACGTCGTCGATGACGAGCTCGAGGATGAGTAATTGTTACACCCCGCGATAACGAGTGCCGCGAGAGCGACAATGCCGAAAGATATGTACAGAGTTGTCTTTGATTTCATGGTTTCCTCTTGTGGTTTTACTGCTGTGGTTGAGTGAATGTTAGGAAGAACTGTCCCTTACATACGGTATCATGTCTTTTTAATTCTTACAAAACGTTGCAAGTTTATGCCACGGGAAACTCCACAGTAAACGTCGATCCCTTCCCCGCGCCGAGGGACTCGGGCGCGGATAGTGCCACCGTTCGCCTCGACGATCTGCTTCGCGATGTGCTTATCATGGATAAGTAACGATATTCTTGAGCCTTGGATAAATAATCGCATCCTTAATGTCATCGCGACTAAGAATCCAGGTGATAAACCTCTCTATACCAAGCCCGAACCCGGATGTTGTCGAATACTCTGGTAGCATTCTCAGATTTATGTACCACTCATACGGTTCGGGAAAAATTCCTTGCCGCTTGAGCGACTCGCGTATTTCTTCAACAGAATCCTGTCGCTGACCGCAACCGACAATCTCGCCGCCAAATGAACCCTCTGCCAGAGGTGGGAACAGAAGATCTGCGTTGATAACCTTGTTGGGATTCTTCGGGTCCGGCTTCTGGTAGAAGGCAACTCTATCTCTATCGTAAGAAGTCATCCACAACGGCGTATTCATGCCGAGCATACGCATCAATTCAATCTCCCCCTGAGAGCCAATATCGCGGCCACGTTCGGTCTCGGTGAATAGATCCGGAATATTGCTCTTCTTCAAGACCTCAATAGCCTTATCAAAAGTGATTCTTTTGAATGATGGGAGAGCAAGTACACGAGAAAGCATTGCGCGCGTTGCTTCTGGATTCTTGCTTATTCTCTCGACAATATTAGGCATCCACGTGAGTGTCTCACACAAAGATTTTACATAGCTTTCAATTATTGGAATAAGCTCTTCAAGATTTCCATTAATTTCCGCTTCGCAGTGAAAGAATTGATTCAGGTGTCGTTTATTCGGATCTTCCCCGCGCATGGAGGGCAGATAGCAATAGACTTTATTCATGCCGTTCATGAGGAGCGGTTCGAAGCCAAACTGAGACGAGTCAACAAGGTATGTATGCAGTTCCCCAAAAGTAATCGGGATAACTTCAGAATCTGAGCCCGGACCCGTGGGCGAGGAGATGCTTGGCGTCATCATAAACAGGTCGACATTTATCGCGCCTTGTCTTGAGAAGTAGTTATCTGACGTCAGCTTTATATAGTGACGAAGCACAAGTAAGGCGCGGAAATAACCAGAACGAGTCAATTCTATATAGTGCTCATCGGGATTATATTTCGGCAGCTTAAAAGAAGATTTCTGCTGATCTTTAAACTGTGCATCCGTATCCGCAACTTGCTTCTCGAATGTATCAAGTTCCATGGAGATTAGTGTTCAATGACTTCTATCGTGGCATCATGTTCTCCTGCTTTGATATATATTGACCCGCCCACTGGCAATGTTGTTATTGGAGTTGTGTGTCCGAAGTTTAGGTTGGCGACTATCGGCAAAGAAGAAAGTTCTTCCTTCCCCTTTATTATCTTTGAGAGTAACTCCCTGGTCATTCCTGTCTCTTTCTGGAAACGACCAATCAGAATGCCTCTTACTCCCGGAAAGTCCGGCTGATGTATCAAGGATTGAAGTAATCTGTCAAAGAGTGGCGGATTGGTTTCAGCATCCTCCTCAAGAAGAAGAACACTATCCTTGAGACCAGGCCAATACTCTGTACCCTGAAGAGCACTTAAGCATCTCACATGACCGCCAACTGTTCTCCCGACCGCTTCGCCACTATTCATGATCCAGTAGCCTTCATTCTCTATGAAATCTCGTTTTTCTTGATCGAGATACCAAGGATCATCACTCCAATCTCTCGACTGAAGGAGGACAAAAGGCTCGTCAGTGGTCAGCGCTTTATCAAAATATTCTACAGAATAATCAAACCCTTTCTTCATGCCCCAACTTGAGAAATGAGGGCCACAATACGTCACAAGTCCTGTTTTCGCTGTTACTGCATTTCCAATCGCTGTGATATCCGAGAAGCCGCACAAAATCTTCGGATTTGCGGCAATCAAATCATAATCGATGTACTTCAAAAGCTGATTAGTGTTGTATCCACCTATGACAGTGAGAACTGCATCCACATCCTTGTCTTGGAAAGCGTCGTGCAGGTCTTCTATGCGAGAAGCAATGGATGATGAATTAAACTCATCCATCTCGTTCGCATGTTTACCAAAACTTAATCTGAAACCATGTCCTTCAAGCCGCTTCTGTGCCAATTCTTTAGAGTCTGACAAAAGGAGTCCTAGGCTCCGAGCCGGGGCTATGACCCTAATATGGGAACCCTTTCCTATCTTTTTGGGAATCAATTTTTCTTTCATATATTTAATTCTTATGTAAAGCAGATAAGATTACTTCATCTTCAGGAGTCTTAGCCCCACTTGAAACAAGCCCTTGCTCATACTCCCTAAGATACTCTGTAATCTTATTAGATGCACTAGAATCGTTTGCGCCAAATTGTTCTTGCTCAAACCTTTTGAGAACATCTTCGATTGTATCCATGGATAGTCCCGTTCGTTCCTTGAAATAAAGAATTGAGCGTATATACGTCCTCAATATTCTGCCACGATTATCGCTGGCGTTCGGCTCAAGGCCTTCACGCAAGAGTGTAGTACTCACGATAATTGAATCCTCGAGTTTCCGACTAATCCTTGGATCGAGCTTTGGTAATCCTATAACCGGATAGAAATCATTCACATGCTCAATGTTGTAGATTTGCTTCAATATGGTCGTGGCACCGAGAGCGAGTTCTACTCCCAATTTTTTCTCGTTATTCTCAATCAAAATAATATTCCCGACATCCGAAAATCCCTCTCCATTTGCGTTCCTGAGGGCAATATTAAAGTTTCTGCCCCAAACACCGTCGATTCCTATTTTGTGCCGATAATATGTTTCCCGTTGTGTATCAACTTCTAGATTATCTTCGTGGAAGACTTTCTTGCTTGTTTCATGCAAATCTATATCCTTCGAACTTACGCGAACACGGATGTCATTTGCGTTAATGTCCAATTTCTCTTTAAGGAAACTGAGAGACTCTCCACAAACATCATTGAGACGATCCGATGGTGAAATTGTGCCGAGGCTCGTAAAAAACGAGCCCCAGTGAGGGAGGTACTCATCATCAAAAAGACGCTTCACATTTTGCGTACGAATACAGTCCTGTGTCATGAAATATCCAGGGGTCGGAACGGTTTCTGACAGCAAATATGGTTTGAAAACGCTTATATGTGACCCGATAAAACGAACGGTCGGATCGATACCGGAACTTATGAGTACTGGCTCATGCTCTTCATATCCGCGCGCCCTAAAAAAATCTTTAAAATCGTCTTCGAGAGTCTCAACCAATTCTGGACCCTGTTCCCTCTCGATACTCGATATGGGTTTTTGGTAAACGGGATTCTCTAGGTTTTTAGGCGACGTCTCCGCAGAGGAAGGTTGTTTAGGAATTCCCTCTTTCATAGACTCTATTCTACCCTACAGACTATGCACATCAGAAATCTTGACTTCGGTGCGAACCATTCCATAAATCTTCCTAGAGTGAGAATGAGCCATTTCGGGCTTTCTATAAAAAGTGGGCTACCGAAGTAACGGATCTGAACGTTACTAATTATGCGATGTGCCTTTGTTGCACCCAACTTTAAAAAGTCGGTCATCTGCTCCTCGGAATAACTCTTTTCTGAATCCAAACGGTATCCCGGAATGAACTTTAAAAACTTATTTCGCAAAATGCTTGCCTTACGAATTGGGAGGGATTTGAAATTCGGTATACCCACAAAAACCGTCCCGCCCCTTTCAGTGATCCGGATCATTTCCGTAAAAATATCAATAATGCCTCGGTCGTCGTAATGCTCGGCGACACCGATATTCCACACGAAATCAAAAGATTCGTCAGCGAACGGCATGTTAAAAATATTCCACTTTAAAAAGGACACGTTCTCCGCCCCGAATCGTTTGGCGAGATACTTTGCATATTCAAGAGCGCCTTCAGAAATATCAACTAGAGTGCGCTTATATTCTCCTCCTAACAAAATCGAAGCTTTCCCAGACCCGCTTCCAGCTTCAAGAATTCTTGGGTCTTGATAATCTGCAATCTGCTGCAATACGAACTTCTTTATTTCAGTATAGTACAGCTCCCACCAGAAAGACGAGAAGTCAGTGCGCTCGGATTCTCTTTTCGCCAACTCAGCTCTAAAAATCCGTTCCCAAGACTCGTTCTCGTGCTTTAACATTTCTGCAAGTCTCGAATCTTCCATAGCCGTTACAATAATATGCCCATATCCCTGAGTTGAGCTTCGAGCTGTGTTGCCGATTCAAACAATATTACTTGTATTCCCATCTCATTAGCTGCTTCAATATTCAACAATGAATCATCAATAAAAAGGACCCGAGGTGCCGGCAAATCGAGACGCTCCAATAGAATTTCAAACGCACGCTTGTCGGGCTTGCAGACTGCGATCTCAAACGAGTACATAGTGACGTCGAACAAATCCTTGTACTGGAATTTTTCTTCACAGAATTCAATCCATTCTTGGGCGTGAACTGAAAGGAGACCAATTCTATAACCAAGGGTCCTTAGAGCGCATACGACCTCTCTAGTACCCTCTATCTCTCTAAAGTTCAGACGAACCATCCGCTTGAGTTCAAGGGGTTCTAATTCCCATCCTCGTTCTCTCAAAAGAGAATTCCAGAAACTATCTTCCTTTATCTGCCCCTCAAATAGAAGCTGGAGTTCGGGAATCCTGAAATCAATCGACTCTACTGGAATCCCCAACCTTGAGGCTAGATCATTACGCATACCAAACAATCCACTAAGAAAAACCTCCGAAAGATCGAAAATCACGGCCTTTATGTCAGATTTGTCAGAATGTTTTTTGCCCATTCTTTAATTTAAATTGGAAATTCCACCACAAACGTCGAGCCCTTGCCCGCGCCGAGGGACTCGGCGCGGATGGTGCCACCCTCCGCCTCGACGATCTGCTTGGCGATGTAGAGCCCGTAGCCGGTGGAGTGGACGTTGATCGTCTGCGACTCCTTCCCGTGCCCGCCTTCGGTAAACAGCTGCCTCTTGTCTTCTTCTGTAATGCCGATGCCGGTGTCTTTCACGCTAAAAATGATTTTCCCGTTCTCCTTCTTGAGCAATACGTCGATGGAGCCCGAGGGTGTGTAATTGACGGCATTATCGATGAGGTTGCGCAGCACATGATCCTCAATTTGCGCCTTATCGCCGGTCATCTGATACGACGCGTCATCCGCTATAAAAGAGAGCGTGAGCCCCTTCTTTTCTGCCGCGGGCTTCGCTTTCTCCACTGCTTCCACCACGAGCGCCTTGAGATCGAACGGTTCCTTCACATGAGTTACGGTCCCTTTCTTCAGGTTCGACGCGGTTAAAATGTTCGTTACAGCATTGACTCCTTGGCGCGATTCCGCGAGCGCGCGCTCGATGAATGTCTTCATCCCGTCTTGGAGCTGGCCGAAGTCCCCGTCGGCAAGCGCCGCGAAGGCTCCTTCGTCTTTGGTCAACGACCCCTTCACCTCATGCCCGATGAAATGAATCAACCCCTCCTGCCGGGCGTTGGTTGCTTCAAGTTCTTTAGCCAGCTCTTCTATTTTCTCTCTCTGCTTAACTTCACGTACAACCCCACGGATCAGAAGTAGCCCAACAAGTAATATAAGTATAAAGAGGCTGATGCGGAAAAGGATAAGAGTCGGATCAGTCGTAAAAATAAGTTCGACAAGCGTTGCGATAGCAAGCGCACTTACCAAAAGTGCGACGCCAATTTCTTTAACATTTAGCACATGCCCTCTATCAATCGCATAAGCAGTCAATCCTATAAATGGAAGAAGGAAAAGTGTTCCGTATGCAACTAATGTCGAATTGCCGAAAAATGCAGGAAAAATAAAACTGAAAATAATAATGAGCGAGATCGTCGTGATGGTGCCAATAAGAATTGGGTAGTAGGGATTCCCGGCTGCACCTCGAGCACGAATTGTCTTTCGGGCAAGGAGAAAGATGGCACCAAAATCGAGAATAAAAACGAGCACGCCGAACAGGAAAATTCCAGGCCCATTCGTCACCTGCTGTACCTCACCACTGGCCGAGAAACTATTCACTGTCCTAAAAACAAGTGGCGTAAGAGTCAAGAGAGCAACGACCGTTGTTGATGGAAATAATATAAACCGATACCAAGTGGGTAACATTTTCTGACGATTCGGGAAGACGTAGAAAAAAGTAAAGAGCGCGCATGCGAACCATGTTGCGGCAAACATGATAAACCGCAAAAGCCAGAGTACAATGGTTGGATCAGATGATTTGTAAATCGCATAATTAAACACGCTCCATATAACTGATGTGCCGGTAAGTGCCAGGAAAGACCTGTGTGTAAGACTCTCCATATCGCTTAGAAAAACAACAAAACCCATAGAAATAAGGAGGGCGGCGACAGCACTCACAGATAGGAGTCCTGCATTGAGTCCAATTGCTAAAGTTCCATCCATAGCTTATGCAGAAAAGGTAGCACGGTAATGCCCATGATTATAGAAGGTAATTTGTGCACCCTCATGCAAACCTAGTACCTCTGCGCGGGTCGGAAAACGTATCGTAGAAAAGACGGCGGAATTTAAGAAGACCGGACTACCCCATCCAGTAAGGCTCAAAAGTGGAACCACAATTTCATTTTGATATCCATCGTAATTCATGACGTATGGAGCAAGAACTCGCATGTTTCTAACTAATCTTGTTCTCTCCGCCTCTTGAAGATGATGGAGAAGGAGTGTGGTCATAACGAGATTAAATGCGTTAGATGAAAAATCTGCTGAGAGTTTGAAAATGTCATTGTCTGATACCACGATGAGCGTTGATTCTGAGGTCTCTTGTTCAATCTCAACAAGTCTTCGTTCAGTCAGTTTCGATTCTTGAACAATTCGCACATTAGTAAGAACATTTAAATTTCTCCCAGCAAATGCGCGCGTATTAGGAGAAATATCGAAACCGATAATAGTTAGTGAACGAGTGTTCAGTGTCTGTTGTACACGTTCGATGCTTTGTCTTTCTACTTCCATGCTACCACTACCAAGAGACGCGACCCGAAAACGTTTATTTGAAGATGCGTTTGTCACAAGTTCTGTTATGTAATCAACAGCTGGGCGAATGATGCCAGGACGGGGGCGGCGTTCAATTTCGGCCATTTTTGCGTGAAAAACATCGTCAAGTTCAGGCAATAGCTCGTTTATTTCAAGCAAATCTTGAGCTCGAACTTGCTTCCGTAGTCTATACAACCAATTAATATAGCCGGATATTGAACGGATTGATTTAAAAAAGAGGATATTTTCTGCAATTGCATACTTCTCAGTTTCAGACTGAGGATGTAGTTTACCAAGCTTAGAAAGAATAAATTCAATTTGTTCGTCCCGGATGTTAGGAAAAGTCATAACATCTAAGATTGAAAATTAATCGAGGGCGCCTTGCGGAAGGATACCGCACTTGGCGGAGTACCATAACCGACACGGAATATAAGCAGTGGTTCCTTTGAGCCCTCTAGGTTTCCTTGAATTCGGGAATATGCTTCCCGCACCGACATGCGTTCCGCAGCAGAAAAAGGTGCAGATGCATCGTGTTCTAGCGTACGCGCGAGAAATAGTATTCCCGTCACTATCTGGAGCGACATACCGCGCGCGGTGGCGGCGAGCCAGACTCGTTCGAGCAAACGTCCTGCCTCGACATACTTTGTGCGATCAAAACGGTCAACCGTGATGACTCCAAAAGCAGACGCGCTCGCGTTTTGTTCTGCATTCATTTCGGCAATCTTGCGTGGGAAACCGACCCGGGCGAGGAAACTCGCCACCGACCAATGCCGCAACGCCTTGAAAAGTAACCGGGCAGGTGGCGGCAACTCGAGCGTCTTTATGTAGAGGCCGGACACTCCTTTATGATTATGTTCTTTTGACCAAAAGATGCTCCCGAAGAAAAGCCCGTGGAGTAGTTTATTTTTGAGAGCGATTTCTTCCATGGTCGTGAGCGCGCGCGATACGCGAGCCATCAGCTCAGCAGCTTCGATAAACGCTAAAGATACACCCGTTCCTTTTCCCACAGCATCAAGTAAAGCATGTCGATCGTCTGCTGTAAGCGGTGTTTTCTTGTATGCCTTACGATTCGTGTGACGAAGCGGGATCGCCTGCTGGAGACTTCGCTCCATTTCTGAAAGCTCGCCGCCGTTTTGTAAAACGAGTGTCGCGGTAAGCGTGCCTTCGCCGCCGTAACGTACCTCGGGCATAAATCCCGACGATTTTGCTTCGAGCTCGGCGTTTTGAATAGCGGCGCCAAGCGCGATGAGCGTCCCGCTATCGTCAATATTAAATAGAGCATTGTCTTTCTCGGGGAGCGCGCGGATTTCAAGAGTATTCGGCGCGCGGAAGGTAAAACGCCACGGCTGCGAATTATCGCCAGAGGGCGCTTGCGTCGCGGCGCGCACGATACGTTTTATATGTTCAGGAAAAGTATTCATTAGAGTCCGATTGCGGCAAAGAAATCTGCCCGCGCCTTCTCCCGCCTCACTTTTATATGAGGCGCGTGATACTCCGGATCAATAAGCGCGTCGAGGCTAATTTCGCATTTCTTTTCGTTCACTGGTTGGCCGAGTGCTAATCGCTTTAAGATATAGGCAATAGCGACGCCCGAGAGCGTGGCGGCATCGCCGAGCTGCGGCCAGGAATAAATTTCGCGGCCAACTTGCAAAAGCGAGCTCATCATACGTTCGGTGACGAGGTCGGGGCCCGCAATCTTCGTCGCGAGTTTCGGCAAATCCGGCGGCGCAAAGGATTTGAACATCTCTAAGTCGACATTGCCGATGACTCCGTTGAAAAGCTGTTTGGTCTTATCGAGATCAAACCGCTCTACCTCGATGATAATATTGTCCCCATTGTCGGTCGCCATAACGACCGGGATCCCGCGTTCGCGAGCTGCGAGGCGCAGTCGAATCTTTATTTCGAGATTGTCGGTCTCTTCGACAAGCACATCAACGTCCTTTAGAAAGGAATCCATTGTCTCTTCCGTAACGCCCGAATCAAATGCCTCGATCTCAGCATAGGGGTTCAATTGGTAGATATATTCACACACAAGGTCAGTCTTCTTTCGACCGACATCGAGAAAGTCGAAACGGATGCGATTTAGGTTTGAGGGCGAGACTTCGTCTGGATCAGCAACTTTTATGCTACGCGCGCCGCCCATAAGCGCAAAGGTGAGCGCGCCGTGGCTCCCGACACTAAGCCCAGCGTATGCGACGCGAAGACCGTAGAGCTTCTGCTGTTCTTCTTTCGTTATGATGTTGCGATTGCGCGCCGTCCGAATCTCAAGATGTTCATCGTGCGGGAGATAATGAGAAAGAGTTTTGTTCCACGGGAAGAAAAACCATTCTCCAACTTCTTCCATCGACTTCCCGCCGCAATACTCTTTTGTAAATGCGTTTACTTCAGCCGAATGATCCTTGATGAACTTAAATCGCGGATTACGAATGAGGAACAAATCCTCCAAGAGAAGATCGTAGCGATCGACTATTTTTGATGGCTGAAGACGGTTGCGAAAGACTGAAAATGACTCTTTTGAACGATCGAGTTGTTCCGGCCTCATACCGGAATATTACCATCTATTGCTTTACGACGGCTTCACTACCCACGGATGTTTGGTGCCGGGCTTAAAATAGAGAGAGTCTTCGTAGGGCCAGAAGACGAGCTTCGGTTCTGCGCGTTTCCCGAGGAAGTCGGAAAGCTCTCTAAATTCAGAATTCTTTTCCCGCAAGTCCTTGATGATTTCTGCCAGCAATTCTGCCGCAAGTACCTTCCCGACCTCTTTCTTCGGCTTTTGTTCGAGATTTATTTCCAGATACTGATCTTGATTGCTGTCATATTTCGTGATGAGAGTGAGCTTGCCGGTTAGGCTGTTAACGAAACGCTTATGGAGCAGAACTTCCTTGATCGTCTCGGGGTATACCTGCAGGCCGTACAGCGTCGTCGCGAGATCGATGCGCTCGAAGACATACACAAACGGCAATTCGTACACATGTTTGCGAATGCCAGCGGCCTGTGCCTCCTTCAAAAGATCGATGCCATGCGTTTTATAGCGGTCGACGAGCTCGCGGAAGGTGTAGACGCCTCCATGGTCCCCTATCGAGTAGCGGAACAGCGGTAGCGCGCTGTCTCCCGACACGAGGATTTCCCCGTTCGACGCTTCAAACGAGACGAACTCGGGAACATACTGCGCGAGTGTTGGCGTTTTCATGGCCTCGCCGAATATATCGGCAAAAAGCTTTTTGTCCTTCAGCGCGAGCCGGCGCGCGAGGATCGAAATTGGAGTTTCGAATGCCATAGTGCCAATATCGGCGCTTCCATAGATATTAATCGCGTCGGTAAGCGGATTCTCGAGGCCGACTTTCCCGGCGATGTGATCGCGAAAATTCTCGGTGAATGCCTCCGCTGCGAATAAGAGCTTCACGCGGTGCTTGTTAAAGATAACGCCCTGGACAATCGCTTCGTCAATGACATCTTTCAAAAACGGCGGATAGCCAGCGAGGATAATCTGCTTATACTGCGGCGCGAGGTCGGTAAGCGCCTTAAGGATTTCTATCTTATTTATACCAGGCGTGAGGATAGAGATCGGGTAGCCTCGGCGGCTCATCAACTCGAACGCTTGGTAGGTAATCAGGCCGCCAATCCACACGCCCATGCCGAAGCAGACAATAACGAGCGTCGATTCGTCTTTCTTCAGCGAGCTGGTGCGGAAAATAAGCTCGTGGATGAGGGATGACTGCTCATCGACTTTGTGCGAACGGGCGAAATAGGTCGGCTTCCCTGTCGAGCCGGAGGTCGAGGTGAGCACATGCGGAGAGCGCATCGAGCCATGCCATAAAAGATCGGCGAACGAATTTTTCTTAAGGTAATTTTTCTTCGTCATCACCGGTACGGAAGAAAGGTTTTCTGCGGTCCGGATAGCGTCGCGGCGCGTGCCACTGGCGCGGAGGAAATTACGATACGCCGGCACGTCGAGCGCCATACGCTTAAAGAGAGAGAGGAGATGGCTCTTCTCCCTACGAGACCAATCGACGCTTTTAAGGGCGCGTAGCGCATTAAAAAAGTTAGCCGGAGAGGAAAAGGTTGGTTTCGAGACGATTGTCGATTCCTTCTTCCTCACTGTTTTACTCAAACTCATGAGATATTGTAATACCACATATCGCGAATTAATGCAAGGTCTTTGGTTGTGAGGGCCTGCTCTCCGGCTTTTCTTCTCGTATTTTTTTATCGTAGCAATGGAGTGTTTCAGTGTGGTGGTACGCTCCATGGTCTTCACTCTCTCCCGGCACGACGGTATACCCTTCCGCAGCGTTAATCGGCTTTCCACAGAAGCGGCACGGCTTCCCTTCAATATCGCTCATGGTTATTCCCTCTGGGGACATGATTCACCATTATACTATCACCTATTGGTATACGCCCCGAAACCGCTCATGAGGGTGGTGGGGCCGTCAATAAAAACGAGAGTGTTTCCACCCTCGCTGAATACAGCATATTTATTCGCTGAACCACGTCCCCTCTTTGCGCCCCCGCATGCACGTCTGATAAATATCTATGCGGAGCTCTCGAGGAGAGCGTGATGCGTTTTT
>JBAYJU010000018.1:0-15533 GCA_041664865.1 Minisyncoccota bacterium | reverse complement strand
GAAATTATCTTAGCGTCAGTGTATTTCTCTGCGAGCGAGAAGAACGACGCGAGCGACGCACCCTGGAAGCGGTAAATAGCCTGCTTCTCATCACCCACGACGAATAGGTTCGGCGATCCGTCGAAATCTGTTACCAGCTCTAGCAAACGGTTCTGCGCAGGATTCGCGTCCTGATGCTCGTCGGCGAGGACGAACTGCGACCGCTCGCCCACCTGGGCACGGAAGCCCTCATCGATCTCTAGCCCACGGACAGCCTCGTTGATAAGGTCTTCGTAGTCATAGAGCGATTCGCGCTCGAGTGCCTCCTGGTATGCCTTGAATAACTGCGCGACCTCTATATGCTTCTCGAGCCGCTCGCGACGCACACGATATTCGCCTTTTTCCTGGCCTGCATACCGCCCACCCTCGTGGATACGTTCCGGATCGGCAAGCACAGCCTCATGCGCTTGAGTGAGCTCAGAGAGATAGTACTCGGGCGTGTAGTGCTCCTGCTTCAACTTGCTCATGAAAGCTAGCAAGTCGCGCGCAGAGCGATGCGGATTTTTCGGACTGCGTATCTTCTCGTATTCGCCCTCATCAAGTAATTGTTCCATAAGCGCGATGCCGCGCACTTCGCCCAGCTGTGCGCCATCGGCGATGCGTGGAAAAAGATCGGGGCGCAATTCGAGTATCGACCGTGCGTATCCGTGGAATGTGTGTATGCGCACCCGGTATGCAGCACCGCCGATAAAGCTCGCTAGCCTAGTGCGCAGTGTCGCTACAGCGCTCTCTGTGAATGTGAGTGCGAGTATCTCATCTGGCTTGGTGCCAATCGATTTCTGCAAAATGTTCCCGATGCGCAGCGCAAGCATCTGCGTCTTGCCAGTGCCTGGGCCAGCAATCACTATCACAGGCCCATAAATAGTATCGACCGCCTCGCGCTGTTTCGCGTTTAGTTTCTTGTACGCATCTTCAAACTGCTCAGTAGTCGCCATACTCTCAGTGTACATGAGCGCGAAGAAATGAGAAAAGCGGCTCCGTGGAGCCGCTTTTGTGAAAAACTAAAGACTACGCTCTGTAGTCGGCAAGACGAAACCGTCTATTACGGCGCGACCTCCGCGCGAAGCGACCATACTGACCAGAGCTGGATTCGACTTCATACTCCGCATTTCGCGCTCGCTATTTGCGACTACTACGACAGTGAAAGGTGTCTCTTCTGTGAATCGATCACCGAATCCGTGGTCGCCTAGAGCGATGTTCAACGCAACATCTATCTGAGCAAGAGCATTTTCCGTACTGACTGCAGAAGCAGTCAGTACGGAAGCCTGCCGGAAATGCATCTATTCCTGCTAGAGAGAACTGATCAGTAAGCACCAGATAGGCACATACCTCTGGATGGAAATCGAGCGAGACAGGTAGAACTTCAATCTCTCCTTCTCCACCGATCTCCTTAGTGAGCTCTCCGGCCCATTCCGCAGCTTCCTTTTCGGCCAGCTCTCGCGAGATGCCATTCACCTTCGCGTATATTCCGACCGCACCGCAGTCATCGTGAAGATCTACTTTCTTTATCCCTCGAGCACGGAGAGATTCTACGAAAAGAGCACGCGCCACAGGATCATCTTTAATCAGGATGCCTGAGCCTGCGATTGCAATTGCATTCTTATCCATCGCAATGCGACCATCCATGCAGCACACACATTCAGGTGGACGCGCGCCTATTTCTTGAATAGTCTGCGGATTGCGCTCGGCAATCCCAGCATACCCGCCCTCTGCATGAATGTGCGCGATGCGCTCCTTCACTTCGATCCACTTATGTTCCTTTTCCATGTCATGTCCCTCCATACGCTGATTATGCGATGCTGCTACAACTGATTCCAGTGTCATAATTCCATTATATTAGTAGCTTTTCAAGTGCCGTGCCTTGTCGTGTGTGCGGATTTTTTCCAAGGCTTTCGCTTCGATCTGGCGGATACGCTCGCGTGTCACGCCAAACTCCTTCCCAACTTCCTCGAGTGTGTGATACACGCCGTCCATCAGCCCGTGGCGCATCTCAAGTATCTTGCGCTCCTTCGCTGACAAGCCGCTTAATATCTCACGCACCTGCTCTGAGAGGATGCGCTCCGATGACTCCTGAATCGGAGAGCGTATCTTGTCATCTGGAATGAAGTCGCCGAGAGTCGATCGGTCATCATCATCTGAGCCGACAGGATTCTCAAGAGAAAGCGTGTCCTGATTGATCTTCTCTATCTGATAGATCTTCTCAGGCTCGACGCCCATCTCAATGGCGATCTCCTCCGGCTGCGGGTCGCGTCCGAGTGCTTGCGCGAGACGACGACTGACCTGCTTATATTTGGCGATAGTCTCGACCATGTGCACCGGTATGCGTATGGTGCGTGACTGATCGGCGAGCGCTCGAGTGATAGCTTGGCGGATCCACCACGTGGCATACGTCGAGAACTTGTATCCCTTCTTCCAATCGAACTTGTCGACTGCGCGGAAGAGGCCCAGGTTCCCTTCCTGAATCAGATCGAGAAGAGTGAGGTCTGGTGAGCGACCGACGTATTTCTTTGCGATTGAAACCACGAGACGCAAGTTACTGCGCGCGAGTATGTTGCGCGCTTCTGCATCGCTTTTCTCGATGCGCTTCGCGAGCTCGCGCTCTTCTGAGGCTGTTAGAAGCGGGTACTGGCCGATCTCGCGCAGGTAGATCTGGATAGAATCGTAGCTCGTCGAGTGTCGGTCCTTGATGTTGCGCGTAGCCAGATATTCATCAGCAGCATCTTCGAGCATACCCCCCTCGAGCACGTCGACGCCGGCGACCGCTAGACGCTCATATAGTGACTCTAGGAAGCTGACATCTTCTTCGACATGCGGGAAAGATTTCAAAATCTCGTTGTATGTGACATAGCCTCGCTCCTTACCCTTCTCGATGAGCTGCTCAGCAGTTAGCGCTTTCTGTGTGAGCGCTTTAGCTTTCGCACCTTTCGCCACGGTTTTTACAACACCCTTCGCTGAACGCATCGACGACTTAACAATCTTTTTTACGACTTTTTTCACGACCTGCTTCATGACTTTCTTTACAACCTTTTTCTTCGGAGCGACTTTCTTGGGCGTAGTCTTCTTCACCGCTTTCTTAGCAGCTACAGGCTTCTTGGCAGTGGTTTTCTTTTTTGTAACGGGTTTCGCCATACGAAAAAATGAGATGGGTGGAATAAGGTTGTGATTATTACCCGAGGGCAGCAATGCGCCCTGAGAGTTTCGAACACTTCGCCTGTGTCTTCTCGATCATGAACGCGTCTCCCGAAGCCTCGGCTCGGCGCAAGTCCGCAACAGATGATTGATACGCCTCGCGCACTACCGCTGATTCAAAGGCGTGAAGAAGCTCGTCTGCCGCATCCTCGGTTGGGTTCTCTCCGAAGGCCTGTTCTGCGCAGAACAGTGCCGATTCCGGGAGCACCTCTCTGGAGGGCAATTCGACTTCAGTAATTTGACAGTACCTCGCTTTGACGCGTTCGGCAAGGGGGGTATCTGGATAGGCGTGGAAAACAGCGCCGAGCTGCTCGGCACGCACTTCGCGCGCCGGTCGCGCCGGCATAGCCGGCGCGAAGGTTCGAACTTGAGAATTCTGGACTAAGGTCGAACCTTGAATCCGTCTCATCGACTCGCGGACCGCCTCGCTACTGAGCCCGAGCGCCTGCGCAGCGATTTGTATGAAATGTTCGCGCTCCATCGGGCTCGGAATCGCTGCGATGAGCGGCAGCACTATGCCCTCTGCCTTTCGCAATAGCTGGTGAGGATCACGCTCGAATTCGGCGAGCTCTGCCAGGAAAAATTCGGCGATAGGTTTCGCAGAAAGAATGCGTTTCTTGAATTCTTGCGCGTCTTCATTGATTAGATCGGCCGGGTCCTGTCCCTTCGGGAGTCGCGCCGCCTTCACTCGCAATCCGGAGCGCAGGGCGAGCTCTGCCGAGCGGGCCGTCGCTTTGAGGCCTGCAGGATCTGCATCGAGCACGAGCATGAGGTTGTCGCTATAGCGCTTCATGAGCGCGAGGTGCTTCTCGGAAAGAGCTGTGCCCGAGAGCGCTATAGCATTCTCGAACCCTGCCTGATGAGCATGAATCACGTCCATCTGCCCCTCGACCAGCAGAGTGAATCCGCGCGTGCGGACAGCGTCCTTCGCTCTGTCCATCCCGAAAAGTATTTCGGACTTTCGGAAGAGCTCGGTCTCAGGACTGTTGAGATATTTCGCCAGATCGTCTGCCGCAAGTGCTCGGCCTGTAAATGCCACGACCTTACCAGATACGTCACGTATCGGGAACATGAGCCGATTACGGAACCGGTCGTAATAAGTACCTGGCTTGCCATCCGCTTCTTTTATCAATCCTGCTGATAGCAATTCTTCGATAGTGAACCCTTCTGCTGTCAGAGATTCGAGAAGCGCGCGCCACGCATCTGGCGCGAAGCCGAGGCACCAATTCTTAATCGACTCTTCAGATAGACCCCGTCTTTTCGCATACGCATACACCCCTTCTTCCATGTGGGACGTTGCACGTCCCACATTAAGCTGGGCCGCGTACCACTCGCTCGCGCGACTCATCAATGCGTGTAAGCGATCTTTCTTCGAGGCATCCTCGCGATTGCCTCCTCCAGCATATTCAATTGTCACTCCAGCCTTCTCGGCGAGCATCTTGAGCGCACCCTTGAAGTCGACACCCTCGACTTTCTCAATGAACGAGAATCCGTCGCCACCCTCGCCGCAGCCGAAGCAGTGCCACGTCCCGCGCTCGTGGCTCACGTGGAAGCTAGATGTCTTCTCTTTGTGGAATGGGCAAAGCCCCACCAAAGACTTCCCCGCCCGCGTCAGCTTCACATACGGAGCAATGATCTCCTGGATGTTCAGTCTCTCTTTTATTTCCGCCACTGTATCCTTTGCCATCACTCCCATCTTACCGCGCCGCGCCAATAAGCAAAAACCGCCCTACGGCGGTTTTTGCTTTTGTTTTTTGTTGTTGAAGTCAGACTTCAACAGGCTTTCTAGCTAGAGACCGCGCGGTGTGCGAGGGGCGAACGATGTGCGCTCGGACGATTGCGACGGCGCTGGGCGCTCTGCCTGAAGCTTGGCGATTTGCGCATGCTTCTTGCTGCCCGCGAAGCCAGTACCAGACGGTATCAAGCGACCGAGGATGACGTTCTCCTTCAAGCCTCGCAAGCGGTCGATACTTCCGCGGAGCGATGCGTTGATGAGAATCTTTGTCGTCTGCTCGAAGGACGCAGCCGAGAGGAACGATCGGCGCGAAAGTGCGCTCTCCTTGATTCCGAGCACAATCTCTCTAGCCTTCGGTGCGATCTTGCCCGCATCTTCCATCTCTTTGATTGCCTTCGCGAACTCCCAATCCTCTACGACGTCGCCGACTGAATATTCAGTATCGCCAGACTCGGTGATCTTCACACGCGAGAACATCTGCTTCACGACGACTTCGAGGTGCTTCCTAGAGACTGGCGCGCCCTGGAGCTCGTATATCTTCGACGCTTCGGTGATGATATATTCCTGCGTTATTGCACGACCAGCATATTCGAAGATCTCATCTAGATCGGCAGAGCCGTCTGTGAGAATCTGTCCGCGCACTACTGTGTCTCCCTCGTTTACCATAGGAACACGTGGATACGGCGCGAGATATTCATAGGACGAACCGTCCTTCTTGCCCTGGCCTGAAATAGGCGCAACTACGATTACCTTCTCGCGACCGACTTCCTTAATCTCGGTAACGAGACCGTCAGACTTCGATACGACTGCCGGATTCTTTGGCGAGCGCTTCTCGAAAACTTCTTCGACGCGCGGGAGACCGCTCGTGATGTCGCCACCGACTGATGCCACACCGCCAGCATGGAAGGTACGCATAGTGAGCTGGGTACCAGGCTCACCGATGGCCTGCGCTGCAATCGTACCGACTGCTTCGCCCAAGTCTACGATCTCACGCGTCGTGAGATCCATACCGTAGCAGGTCTGGCACACGCCATAACGCGTCTCGCACGACATCGGCGATCGCGCAACGACAGTCGTCACAGCCGATGCGGAGTCGAGCGTCGCGGCATCGAGGATAGATAGGTAGTGACCCTTCTTGAATAGCACCGTGCCGTCGTGGTCACGCACATCTTCAGCGAGCACGCGGCCCTTGAGCGCTTCAGCGTAATCTGTCTGGATGCCAGATGCGCTCACGCGATTGATCTTCACACCACGATCAGTGCCGCAATCGTGTTCAGTCACGATAGAATCCTGCGCGACGTCGAAGAGACGTCGAGTGAGGTAGCCTGCCTTCGCTGTGCCGAGCGCCGTGTCTGTGAGACCCTTACGCGCTCCGTGAGTGGACATGAAATACTCGATTGGATTCAATCCCTCGATCATTGATGAGATGATTGGCACCTCGATAGTCATGCCGGCAGTGTTCTGGATGAGACCCTTCATACCTGCCATCTGCGTCAAGTTTCCAAGAGTACCTCGAGCACCAGATCGCACCATGTCGGCCACAGAACCCATCGGATCGAGCTGTGCGATAACACATTTCTCGACCTCCTGTTTCGCATTCTGCCATACCTCGATAGCCATGCGGCGTTTCTCTTCCTCAGAAAGAAGACCCTCCTGATAATCCGCATGAATGACAGCCACCTTCTCTGCCGCTCCATCGATGATGCTTTTCTTCTCCGCAGGAACCGAGACGTTATCAATCGCCCACGTGATGCCAGAACGAGTCGCATAACCGAATCCGAAACGCTTCACCTTATTCACGATTTCCGGTATCGCATCAATCCCATAACGCACAATGCAGTCAGTCACGATACGCGCGAGCACCTTCTTCGTGATGGTCTCATTGATGAACGGATAGTCAGCTGGGAGCACTGTGTTGAATAGTAGACGTCCGACAGTCGTCTCGAACGGATGACCGTCAAACATCGCGTACTTCTCTTTCCCGTCGACAGGCAGCACCTTGACCTTGGCGCGAGGATCAATCGCATCATATTCAGACGCAAGGATCGCTGCATTCGGCGAGCAGAAATACTCTCCGGCACCCTTCACATTGTCGACTTCCTTGGTGAGCCAATAGACACCGAGAATGATATCCATCGGCTTGCCCATGAGCACCGTCACTTCTCCTGAACCTGGCTTCAAAATGTTCTTGTTTGCACTCATGATGTTCTCAGCTTCCCATTGCGCCTCTTCTGAGAGCGGCACATGCACGGCCATCTGGTCACCATCGAAGTCTGCATTGAATGCGGCACACACGAGCGGGTGCAGCTGTATGGCGTCGCCCTCGATGAGTCGCGGGCGGAATGCCTGAATGCCCTGGCGGTGAAGCGTCGGTGCTCGGTTTAGGAGCACGTGCTTCCCCTGGATAGCTTCTTCGAGGATTTCCCAAACTTCAGAGACGCCATCTTCGATGAGGCGACCTGCACCACGGATGTTGAACGCGAGTTCGCGCTCAAGGAGCCCGGCTATGACGAATGGGCGGAACAGTTCGAGCGCCATATGCTTCGGGAGGCCGCACTCGTCGAGCTCTAGATCAGGACCGACGACGATCACGGAACGACCCGAGTAGTCCACGCGCTTACCGAGCAAGTTCTGGCGGAAGTAGCCCTGCTTCCCTTTCAGATAATCAGCTAGTGACTTGAGCGGGCGGCGCTGAGCTGCAGTCATCGCACCAGCAGAAGCTCCACTCTTGCGGATTGAATTGTCTAGGAGTGCATCAACAGCCTCTTGTAGAATGCGCTTCTCATTGCGCAAGATGACTTCTGGTGCATGTATGTCGAGGAGTTTCTTGAGGCGATTGTTGCGATTGATGACACGTCGATAGAGATCATTCACGTCTGAAGTCGCGTGGCGACCACCCTCGAGCGCGACCATCGGGCGAAGTGCCGGCGGAATCACAGGAATACGAGTTAGGAAGAACCACTCCGGGCGCACACCAGAAGCGATTAGGCCTGCGATAAGCGACAAGCGCTTCGCGAGCTTCTCACGCTCAGCGGCACCTGCAGTTTCGTAACGAGCAGAAAGCGTCGCTTCCAGAGCCTTCAAATCGAGCTTGGTGAAAATGTCATAAATAGCTTCTGCACCAATGCGCGCTTCGAATAGACCGCCGTACTTCACGGAGAATCGGTGGTACTCGAGCTCATCGAGAATCTTACCGACGATGAGACCCTCGATCTCGTTGCGCGTAGCAGTCATCTTCTCTTTGAGCGAATCGCGCTCTTTGTCGCTACCGAGCGACTTGTATTTCGACTTATATTCGCTCTCGAGCTCGGCGAGGAGACGCTTCTTCTCTTCGTCCGCTATCTTCGTGACGATATATCCAGCGAAGTAGATGACCTTCTCGATGTCAGTTGCAGATGCTCCCAGGAGTAGCGCCATGCGGCTCGGCACTGAGCGCAGGAACCAGATGTGCGCAATCGGAGTGCAGAGCTCGATGTGGCCCATGCGCTCTCGGCGCACTATCGAGCGAGTGATTTCGACACCGCATTTGTCGCAGACGATGCCTTTGTAACGGATACCTTTGTACTTGCCGCAGTAGCACTCGTAGTCTTTCTCCGGACCGAAGATCTTCTCGTCGAAGAGGCCGTGTTTCTCGGAGCGCTGGGTGCGGTAATTGATGGTCTCCGGTTTGGTCACTTCTCCTGATGACCAGCCTAGTATCTTCTCAGGCGATGCGAGCGTCAGGCGTAGACCGTTCCATGTGTCGCGTGGCGGAAGTTTGCGGGGTGTGAATGCCATAGTAGTGCAGGGAAATTAATAAGGTTACGCTTCCGGTTCCGGAGGTAGATTCATCGGCTCGACATCAAGCGCAAGACCGCGGATCTGATTGGTAAGAACTGCGAAGGATGCAGGTGTGCCAGTGTGGCTTATAGGCTCGCCCTTCACGATTGCATCGAAGGCGGCGGAGCGACCCTGGATGTCATCTGACTTGATAGTGAGCATCTCTCGGAGAGTGTATGCTGCACCGTATCCGAGGAGTGCCCACACTTCCATTTCGCCGAAGCGCTGGCCGCCATTCTGTGCCTTTCCTCCGAGAGGCTGCTGAGTGATGAGCGAGTACGGACCGATGGAACGCATGTGGATCTTGTCTTCCACCATGTGATGCAGTTTGAGGATGTACATGTAGCCGACAGCGATCGCCTGTGCGAACGCTTCGCCTGTCTGGCCATCGAAGAGCTTCATCTTGCCTGTGCGCGAGAAGCCTGCAGCTTCGAGCTCATCGCGGATCTCATCTGGAGTCGCGCCTGCGAATGGCGGCACGACTGCCTGGTAGCCGAGAGTGTGTGCGGCGAGGCCGAGATGCAATTCTAGAATTTGCCCCAGGTTCATACGGCTAGGGACGCCGAGCGGGGTGAGGATGAGGTCGATAGGATTACCATCCTTGTCATAAGGCATATCCTCTACCGGCAACACACGGCTGATGACGCCCTTGTTGCCGTGACGACCTGAGAGCTTGTCGCCGACGCTCACATTACGCGCCTGTGCGACAGTCACTACGATCTTCTTGATAATGCCACTCTCGAGCTGATCACCCTTCTCACGAGAGAAGATACGCACGCCGATTACTCGACCGCGCTTTCCGCCCTCCATACGGAGACTTGTGTCCTTCACGTCCTTCGCCTTGTCTCCGAAGATGCTGCGCAGTAGACGCTCTTCTGGTGTGAGCTGAGTCTCGCCCTTCGGTGTGACCTTACCGACGAGTATGTCGCCCGAGCGCACTTCTGCGCCGATTCGGATGACACCCTCTTCGTCGAGATTCTTGAGACGCATCTCACCGACGTTCGGAATGTCGTGTGTCGTCGTTTCGGGGCCTAGCTTCGTATCGCGCACGACGCAATCGAAGTCTTCGATATGCACAGTCGTGAACTTAGATTCCTCTACAAGACGCTCCGAAATTATGATGGCGTCTTCATAGTTCGCGCCATTCCAGCTCATGAACGCGATACGCACGTTCTGGCCGAGTGCGAGCTGGCCCTGGTCTGTCGACGAGTTATCGGCGAGCACGTCACCCTTCTTCACTTTGTCTCCAAGCACCACTGACGGCCTATGCATGAAGATAGAATTCTGGTTGGTCTGCGTGATGCCCTGGAGATGATAGTCTTGCGACTTCCCTTCTTTATTCTTCACAGTGATCTTGCGAGCATCGACATATGTCACGTCGCCCGATTCGAGTGCGAGGATCATACGGCCGGTGCTGCGAGCCGCTGGTGCTTCTATTCCCGTTGAAACGAGAGGTGCCTCCGGTATGAGGACAGGCGTCGCCTGCTTCTGCATGTTAGAACCCATCAACGCACGGTTCGCGTCGTCATGATCGACGAACGGAATCATACAAGTAGCTACCGAGAACATCTGATACGTCGAAGCGTCCATGAGAGTGATCATCTCGCGAGGGACAATAATCGGATCGCCCTTGTAGCGAGCCTCTACCTGGTCTGGCACTATGCGACCATCCTTGTCGAGCTTGGTCGCGCCATGTGCGATGTATTCGAGCTCTTCATCAAGTGCGTTGAGGTGCACGATTTCATCCGTAGTCTTACCGTTCTTCATGCGGACATACGGCGTCTCTATGACACCGAAGTCGTTTGTTCGTGCATGCGTAGCAAGACGGAGTATGAGACCGATGTTCTGGCCTTCTGGTGTATGAATCGGGCAGAGACGGCCGTAGTGCGAAGGGTGCACATCGCGCACTTCGAAGCCTGCGCGCTCTCGCGTGAGACCGCCAGGGCCGAGTGCCGAGACAGTACGCATGTTCTCGAGCTCTGCTAGGATGTTCTGCTGATCCATAAATTGCGAGAGCTGATTGGCAGTAAAGAACTCATGCACTGCTGCGTGGAATGGGCGAGGATTCACGAGCGCCATCGGAAGCGTGGTCTCGCTCTCTATAGTCGACATGCGATCCTGGATGTTGCGCTTCATACGGCTCATGCCGACACGCATGCGCGACTGGAGCAGCTCTCCCACGAAACGCACGCGACGGAACCCGAGGTGATCGATGTCATCCGGTCGCGCCGAAGAGTCGGCGTTCAATCGAACTATTTCTGAAATGATGCGCACGAAGTCTGTGAGCGTAAGCGTACGCTTCTCGAGAGCCTTCTCAGTCGTAGGCAAGTCGAATCGCTTGTTCAGACGAGCGCGGCCGACACGACCGATGTCGTATCGCTCTGCTGAGAAGAGCGACTGCACGAAGTTCTTTGCGTTCTCTGGCGTGGCAAGATCTCCGTCGCGCATACGGCGATGAATCTCGACATATGCCTCTTCGATCGACTTAGCCTCGTCGTGCACGAGCGTAGCCTCTATCGCCGCCTTGGTGAGCGGATCTTTCTCGAAATGCTTCAGCACCGCTGCGCCAAGACCACCGCCGAATACGGTGAGGATCTGCGTGACCGGAAACTTGCGCTTGCGGTCTATCTTCATGAAAAGCGCACCATCTGCCTCTGAATCGATCTCGATCCACACTCCGCGTAGCGGTATAATCTTCGAGCCGAAGAACTGCTTGCCACGGATGAGCTCAGCGACGAAGAACGCGCCGAAGCTGCGAGCGAGCTGCGGGACGATCGCGCGCTCGACACCAGACACGATGAACGAGCCATGCGGCGTCATCATAGGAACGTCGGTGAGGAAAATCTCTTGCGTCTTCTCCGAGCCAAATGTCTTGTTCACAAGCTTCACAGTCGCCTTTACCGGAGCTTCGTATGTGCGCGCATTCTCGCGGGCGAACGCCTCGTCATATTTCGGTTCACCTATCTCGAAACTCTCGAACTGAAGCTCAAATTTCTTGCCCGAGTAGTCAGTAATTGGTGAGAACTCCTTGAAGAGCTCCATGAGCCCGTCCTTCATGAGCCAATCGAACGAGCCGCGCTGGTGCCCGACGAAATCAGGAAACGGAACGGAAGGTGCCTTGTACGCACCGAAGGTCTTCTGGACGAGGTTTTTGAGCATGTGGTGAGGCGTGAGATGATTAATGGCTTTCCTATATAAATGCGAACGCACGGACATAATCCGCTTTCGCTCTCGCGTTCTTCCTATTATCCCGTATTGGTTCTACTCGCGCCCTCCGTTACTCAGTCGTATCTTGGTTTCCACTATAGCACCCCTCCTTCCATCCGCGCAAGAGGCAGGGGATAAAAATCTTGGGTTAGAATATAGGCATGGTATAATTTGCATAATGAGCAAATATTTTGATGAAATAATCAACCTCGGGACAAGCATCTTGATACAGTTGATTTTTTGGACCATTTTTGGTCTGCTAAACACGTCGACTTTGACTTGCGGTATGGATGTTTGCTCCTCCTTGTTTGCTTTTATCATTTGGCAATTCTTCGTTACAAACCTTATCACCTTATTTGCAGCGACACTTTTCCCTGCTGTTATAATTTTCTTTTATCGAAGGCACCGAGGAAGACAGTCGTAGAACGGCATTATTATTTCTTGCTCCGCCAAGCATCGATATTAGCGTGATGGCCGGTCTGGAGGACTTTGGGGACTTTGTAATTTTTTTCTTTGTACGAAATGGTTTCTGGGCGAGTGTAGACGGCGCTTGAGGCGATGCGGCGTTCCTCGACTGAGGCATCTTTGCCGAGCACTCCCGGCAGGCGGCGCGTGACTGCGTCAACTATCGCGAGTGCGGGCACTTCCCCTCCGGTATACACCGCCTCGCCCACGGCGAACTCTTTGACTGTCGCGATAGTCTTGAGCATCTTCTTCGCGCGCTCATCGATGCCCTCGTAGCGACCACACACGAGTACGACGTCATCATATTTCGCGAGCGCATCGGCATCTTTGTTGGTGAATTGCTTCCCGCTCGGACTGAACCAGATAATCACTGACTTCTTCGACTTGGAAGTCGAACTTCCAAGTGACTTCTGAAGTCCTTTTCGACCAAGCGACTTTTCCACAGCGCGCACTACTGGCAATGCAGTCATCACCATGCCCGGGCCGCCGCCGTATGGGCGCTCGTCTACCTTGCCCCACTTATTATCTACAAAATCACGCGGCGTCTGATACGTTACCGAAATCTTCTTCTCTTTGCGGGCACGACCCATAATCGAAGCGCTCAGATATGCGTCGCAAGCTTCTTCAAACAGTGTAATTAGGTGGAATTTCATATGCTACAAAGCCAGCAAGATGATGCCGACGGCCATTATTACGAAGGCAATACTCTTCACAAGGATGTGCTTCTCATTGAAGTAGATATCGCCAGCAATGAGCGATGCAAGAGCGTTAAATGATCGGTTAGCCGTAGCGATGACCGATGCTGGCGCAAAGAGATAGGCAAACGACAGGAAAACCTGGCCGACTCCGCACACGAGCGATTGAATGAAAATGGTTGGGTTACGCAATAGCCTGAAAGGATTCTCGTGCAAGACGATACGCGCCATAAGATAGTAGAAGGTCATAATCACGACGCCCATAACCCCTTGCTCTGCCGACACTGAGTTGTAGTGCGTGATGTCGTACTTATAGAGAGAGATAGTTATTACAGCCAGAAGCGCTCCACATACTACATAGTAGGCGCCTTGTCGCTTAATCCCATGATTCATGAAAAGAATGACGAGGCCTACCGCAATCACACTGATACCCACAATCTGCGTGGAGCCGAGTGTGTACCCGAGCGCGAGGTCTACAAGAATGAGGAACGGTAGAGTCAGAATGCGCAATAGACCGAATGTGCTTCGGTCTGCGAGCGCAACTGCGTGCACCATGCAATACGCGACACCGATTTCGAACACCACGCGAGTTAAGAAAAATGGTAGCGATGCGAAATCAAATATGAAAGCGCTCGACGTAGCGAGCGCATATGCAAAGAAAAAAGCAGTCCCCCACAATAGACTTAGAAATCCGAGGGAATAGACGGTCTCCTTCTGCAGCGAGATCTCGCGCTTACCTACTGAGGCGCCAGCCTCTCCGAAAATTGACGATATGAAAACAAGCGCTAGACCAAACATGACTATACTATAACGCGACGCAGCCCCTGCTAGCCAAGATCTTCGAGAGCTTGATCGATCGACTTCATCTCAGGATCGCGTTTGCCACCGATTGGCTCGTTGATCTTCAGGTTCACACGCGCGTTCCCTTTCATACCAGCTACACGCAGGAGTATACGGAGCGCCTCGGCAGTCTTGCCATTCTTGCCGATGATCTTACCCATATCGTCTGGGTGGACTGAAAGCGTTAGGAGCACGCCCATCTGATCGATAGTGCGCGTCGTCTCGACGGCGCCTGGATTGTCGACAATAGCCTTCACCGCGTATTCGAGGAATGCTTGATCTGGTTCCATATGAGAAATATTAATGCCTCACACCGCGTATGCGGAGTAGGCTAAGCGGCCGGCTCTGGGGCGACTTCTGCCAACACTTCTTCAACAACTGCTGGCTCCGCCTCGGCGGCGACCTCGGCCTCTGTCGGGAGATCTTCAGGGACTGGCGTTGCCTCTACAACTGGAGCAGGCTTAGCGGCTTCTATTGCGGCGGCCTTCGCTGCGACAACTGCCGCGGCCTCTGCCGCTATCGCCTCTTCGCTCTTCTGCGGGGTCTTCTTCGGGAGCACGTTCACCTTCTTGCCCTCAATGACACCCTTCGTGATAAGGAGATTGCGGATAGAATCTGTAGGCTGAGCACCCTTGGCAATCCATTCCTTCACGCGCTCCTCGTTCAAAGTGAGCGCCTTGCTGCGCGGATTATAAGTGCCGAGCTGCTCGACGATATGGCCCGACTTAGCGGCGCGCTCCTTCTCTAATACAGCAATACGAAATGACGGATCATTGGTCCGGCCGGTTCTCTGGAATCGAATCATCAACATGCAAACGACTATAGCAGAAGCTGGATAATATTGCTAGAGTACAAGAAATGCCAGCAGACCAACTCCACGAGGGCCCGATAACAATGACACGCAAAGGATTCGGCTTCTTCGCTATAGGCGAAGAAGCAGAAGACCTGATTATCCCACCTGAATGGAGCAATCACGCGCTCTCTGGCGACATCGTGAAGGTCGCTCCGATGGGCGACTATCGCGACCCGTCGGGCCGTATGCCTCCGCGCGCCGCCGGGAAAGTCGTCGAGATCGTCTCGCGTGCGCGAGAGACATTCGTCGGCACACTGATTGAGAACGATGGCTTAGTAATGCTTGAGCCTGATTACAAAAAAATGTATGTGCCAATTGTGATTAGCCCTTCGACTACTCTCGGGACAATCGGCTCTGCGCCGATTGGAGACAAAGTCGTAGTACGTATGGTGAGCTGGGACGCCGGCAAGGACTACCCGCTCGGCACCATCGAAGAAGTCATCGGAAAGGCCGGTGACCACGAGACCGAGATGCAAGCACTCGCGCTCGGCCAGGGATTCTCGCCAGTCTTCCCTCCTGGCGTAATTGCCGAAGCGAAACGGCTTGAGGAAAACGGGCGGCAGATGATTGCCGACGAGGTAGCGCGAGCCGGCTCCGCCAGCTCGCGTCGCGACTTCCGCTCCGCGCCTACCTGCACCATCGACCCATTCGATGCAAAAGACTTCGATGACGCGCTCTCGGTGCGCACGCT
>JBAYJU010000017.1:0-18483 GCA_041664865.1 Minisyncoccota bacterium | reverse complement strand
GGCGCAATTCTCGCCGCGCGCGAGAGCCGCACTGAAGTGACACAGTACGACCTAATCAGGTCAATCGAGAAGGTGATGCTCGGGCCCGAGCGCAAGAGCCACTTGCTCAGCAAACGAGAAAAAGAATTGACCGCGTATCACGAGGCAGGGCACGCGCTCGTGTCTTCCGTGCTCGAGTACGCCGACCCGGTGCACAAGATTTCCATCATAAGCCGCGGTCGCGCCGCAGGATACACGCTCAAGCTTCCATTCGACGACAGGAAGATGCAATCGAAAAAGCAATTCCTAGATGACATTGCTGCGACGCTCGGCGGCTACGCCGCCGAGGAGATGCTCTTCGATGATGTTACTACTGGTCCGAGCAGCGATCTGCAGGTCATCACGGCGATCGCGCGAGACATGGTCACGCGCTATGGCATGAGCGACAAGCTCGGGCCGATTGCGTTTGGTGATCGTGAGCTCGGGCGAGAGCCGTATTCTGAAAAGGTCGCCGCCGAGATCGATGCAGAGGTGTCGCGCATAATTGACGATGCAAAGGCTCGCGCAATGGTGGCAATTAATGCGCACCGCGGCGCGCTCGACGCAATAGCGAAAGAGCTCATCGAGAAAGAGACTATCGAGCGCAGCGAGTTCGAGAAGATCCTCATCGCGAACGGCATCACGCCAAAGAAACGCGAAGAAGAGGAGAATGTTGTAGTATAAAAACATCCGCCCTTAGCTCAGTTGGTTAGAGCATCGAGCTTATACCTCGAGGGTCCTTGGTTCGAGTCCAAGAGGGCGGACTAGTTATTCCAAATGCATTTCCTTATCCGCGAGGCGGGAGCGGATGGCGAGGGCAGGGTGATTGCGTAAGTCTGGGTCGGCGGCGACTAGGGTCGCTGCTTCTGCGCGCGCGGCCTCTACTAGCTTGAGATTTTTCAGCGCTTCCATAGCGATGTCGGAGACGCCCCACTGCTTGCCGCCAGAAAGCTCGCCCGCCCCGCGAAGCGCGAGGTCGTGCTCAGCCAGCTCGAAGCCGTCCTTCGCAGTGACGAGCGCTTTCATACGGTTGCGTGTAGCTTCGCCGAATGATTCAGGGAGCGCGAAGCAATATGACTGATGTGTGGAGCGTATGACGCGCCCGCGGAGCTGGTGCAGCTGTGCCAGCCCGAAGCGTTCCGCACCCTCGATGAGTATCACGGTCGCATTGGGGACGTTCACTCCCACCTCGACGACCGAGGTGGCGACGAGGATATCGATCTCGCCTTTTTCAAATCTTTTCATCACATCTTCTTTTTCGGTCGGTCGCATCTTGCTGTGGAGTATTCCTATTGTTGATTTTGGGAACACATCTTTCTTCAGTCGCGCCGCTTCAGCTGTGACAGACTTCGCCTGGAGTGCGAGCTCTTTCGCCGGATCGGGCTCGTCTATGCGCGGACAGATAACATATGCCTGGCGACCGGCAGCTAGCTCTGCGTGCACTCGCACATATGCATCGGCGCGTTTCTCGGGGCCTAGCACGTCGGTCTTGATCGGCTTCCGACCTAGTGGCATCTGGTCGAGCACGGTCAGGTCGAGGTCGCCATATAGTGTGAGCGCTAGTGTGCGCGGTATTGGTGTCGCGGTCATCGAGAGCAGGTGCGGCGCGATGGCGCCCTTGGTCGCTAGCTTCTGCCGGTGCATGGTGCCGAATCGGTGCTGCTCGTCGATTATTGCATAGGCGAAATATTTGAACGAGAGCGATTTCTCGACGAGCGCATGCGTGCCGATGACGATCGGTATCTCGCCGTTCGCCACCATCTTCTTGAACGCAGGCTTCGATAGTTTGGCTGATTCTTCGTACCGCACGCGCGAAGGGAACTTGCGGCACTCACTGCCGGTGATCAGGCCTATTGGTATCGGGTGATCCTTGAAATACGAAACGAATGTCGAGAAATGCTGTTTCGCGAGGATTTCAGTCGGGCATAGATATGCGACTTGGAGTGTGCCGGCGATGCGGCCTTTCGGTAGTGATGTCGCCACGAGATACGCGGTCGCCGCTGCGACCGCGGTCTTGCCGCTGCCCACATCGCCCTCAAGGAGACGTAACATGGGGTGCGTTTTCTCGAAGTCAGACGTTATGGCTTCGATTGCACTAAGTTGTGCTTCGGTCGCCGGGAATGGGAATGAAGCGATGAAGTCATTGAGTGTGCCGCGATTGACTGTGACTGGCAGAGCCTCTTCCTTCAGGTGCGTGCGACGGCGCTGCTGCATCACAATCTGTAGAGCTAAGACTTCTTCGAACGCGAACCGCTTGCGAGCAGCCGCAGCATCTGGCATTTTCTGCGGCGCATGTATGAAAACGAGTGCGGATGCGAGACTTGGTAGTTTGTATCGAGCTAGGATGTCGGCTGGAATCGGATCGGCGAGCTGCTCGTGCGCGCCAGCTTCAAATACTTTCCGCACTGCGTGTGTTATCCATAACGACGAGACGCCCTTGCTCTCGGAATATATCGGATATATGTGGGACGTAGTACGTCCCACATCAGAATGTAGGACATCCGATGTCCTACATTCTGGATTATTGAAGAGGGATGTGTGGATGTCTTCTGGTGCGATGGGTGACTTGTCGATTTCCGGATTCGCTAGGTATATCTTCGTGCCTTCGCCGGCGATGCGACCGCTCACTTTCACTACCATCCCATCATGAAGCGACTTCGCGATGTATGGCTGGCTGAACCACATCATTTTGATTCTTCCAGAATTGTCTTCGAGCCACGCCTCGGCGATTGGTCGGCGACTCTTCCAAGTCTTGCGGATGTCTGGCTTGCGCACGGTGCCGTATAGCGTGACTTCGCCGCCAGCCTCGACTCCGGCAATCGTGCCAGTCGGCCCGGCGTTTTCATATCGGGCAGGGAAGTGATACAGCAAATCGCGTATAGTACGTATGCCAAGCTTCCCCAACGCCCGCTTCTGATCAGGCTTCATCCGCGGGAAATGCTTTTCGAGCGAGTCGGCTACATGCATGATATTCAGTATACGCGCCAAAATACATACTGCATTTCGCGCTATATTTAAGACATGCGGAATACTCTTCTCTGGTTTGCAGTGTACGCAGGATGCGTGGCATCTCTCGTTGTTTTCTGCGTGACTGGTGGCCTGGAATCGCTCCGAGATGTCGCGGTGTGGATACCGCGAGAGGCGCAGACTGCTGCGATTTTCTTCGTGCCGAGTATAACGACAGATCAGATTCGGAGCAACTACGCCACGTTGGCTTATAAAGACACTGTCACTGGCGTAGAAAGTCATCCTGGGCCTACGAAGAAGGTGCGCATCCTTATAGTACCGGGTCACCAGCCAGATGCGGGAGGCACAGTATATGGCGGAGTGTATGAGCGCGATGTCGTCGCAGACATCGCGGACTCGCTTGCTGCATTACTGGAAAAGAACCCGCATTATGAAGTGACAGTCGCGCGCACGAAGGATGCGTGGAATCCTATTCTTCAGTCTTATTTCGATACACATGTGTTAGAAATCGAGACATTCTTCCAATCTCAGAGAGCTAAGATGGCGGGGTACATAGCGAACGGGAGTATTCTACAGGGTACCGATGATGTTTATCATAATTCGTCATCAGCGACAGGTACTCTTCAGCTCTACGGAATCAATAAGTGGACCAGCGACAACGAGTATGACATTACTCTGCACCTGCATATCAATGATTATGCAGGTCGGCGATTGAAATCCGCTGATGCGTATACTGGCTTTGCCATCTATGTGCCAGATCACCAGTATTCAAATGCTACTGCTTCCAAAGCAATCGGCGAATCAATCTCGGCGCGTCTCAACGCATATCATGCTACGAGCACCTTACCAGGGGAGAGCGCTGGAGTCGTAGAGGACCAGGAGCTAATTGCTATCGGTTCGAATAACAGTTCTGATGACGCCGCGCTCTTGATTGAGTATGGGTATATCTATGAGCCGCAGTTCCAAAATGAGTCTATTCGACAGACTGCGGTCGCGGACTATGCCCATCAGACATATCTCGGCCTCCAGGATTTCTTCCAGGATTCGGTTTCATCGGCATACGGCTCTATTGCTCTTACGTATGATTGGGCGACCGTAACCGCCAAGGAAGATGAGCGAGGTGTCGGCATATATGCGCTTCAGTCAGCGCTCCGCTATCTCGGGTACTACCCGCCTTCTGGAGAGTCATTTGGAGACTGTCCGATTTCTGGACATGTCGGCTCATGCACTCGGTCTGCGATTGAGGCGTATCAGCGCGCGAATGGTTTTGAGGCAACGGGTACTCTCGGTCCGCAGACTCGCGCCGCGCTCAAGCGAGACCTTGCGGAACCGTGAGATTCTGGGCCTTTGGTATTTTCTGATATACTCATACGCATATGAATACAACAACCATTGTGCTGATCGTCGTGGCAGTAATCGTGCTGTGGGCTGTGTTCTCGTATAACCGCTTCATCACTCTTGTTAACCAGGCGAAGGAGGCGTGGGCAGATATAGCAGTCCAGCTCAAGCGTCGCTATGACCTGATTCCGAACCTCGTCGAGACGGTCAAGGGCTATGCATCGCACGAGTCGAGTGCGTTCGAGAACGTTACCAAGGCGCGCGCTGCAGCTATGGGCGCGACTGGCACAGCAGACAAGGCAGAGGCAGAGAATCAGCTATCAAGCACGCTGAAGTCTCTCTTCGCGGTCTCAGAGGCATACCCGGAGCTCAAGGCGAATCAGAACTTCCTGCAGCTCCAGAGAGAGCTCGGCGACACAGAGGACAAGATTCAAGCTTCGCGCCGTTTCTACAACACGACCGTAATGGCGCTCAATACTGCACTTCAATCTTTCCCGGGCAATGTCATCGCAGGGTCGTTCGGCTTCAAGCATATGGACCTATTCGAGCTCGCGGCCGCTGACGCGGCCGCGCGAGAGCCGGTTAAGGTGCAGTTTTAGTTCGACAGGCTCACGACAAGTAGATAAATGAACCTATACGCACAGAGAGCGAGCAATATACGCCGGACGTGGGCTCTGGTGGCCGGCTTCCTAGTGGTGGTCATTGCCGTAGGCTATGCTATCTCGTGGTATTACAACGACACGAGCATTCTATATATAGCAATCTTCATAGCTGTCGCGACTAATTTCTACGCGTACTGGGAGTCTGACAAGCTCGTGCTCTCGCTCAGCCACGCACGCCCGGCAACGCGGGATGAGTTCTTCGATTTCTACACGGTAACTGAGAACTTGTGTATAACAGCCGGACTGCCTCGACCGAAACTCTATGTGATTGACGATCCTGCTCCGAACGCCTTCGCGACAGGGCGCGATGAGAAGCATGCTGTAGTTTGTGCTACAACAGGCCTGCTCACCATGATGACGCGCCCGGAGCTCGAGGGAGTCATCGGCCACGAGCTGTCGCACATCAAGAATAGCGACATGCTGCTCATGACAATCACTGTCGTGCTAGCGGGCTTCGTCGCTATTATCGCCGATATATTCTTGCGCATGTCATTTTTCGGCGGCGGACAGCGAGACGATGATGGTGTAGGGAACGCACTGTTTATGGTTCTTGCTGTGGTCGGTATCATACTTGCCCCTTTTGCAGCTAAGCTGATTGAAATGGCAGTGTCGCGTCGCCGTGAATATCTCGCCGATGCGTCTGCTGCGCTCCTCACGCGATATCCAGACGGTCTCGCGTCTGCACTCGAGAAGATCGGAGGATACGCGACACCGATGCGGAGCGCGAATCTCGCGACTGCGCACCTGTTCATCGGCGACCCGTTCGGTTCCAAATCGGCGAAAGATGGCGGCTCAAGCGGCTGGATTGAGCGCATGTTCTCAACCCATCCGCCAGTAGTGGATAGAATTCGTGCTTTGCGAGGAGTGCAATAGTGGGGGTATATAAAAAGCCGTTTTTCTGATATAACAGTTTAATACGGAGACGTCGCATAGCGGTCTAGTGCACCGCCTTGGAAAGGCGGCAGGCTCGAAAGGGTCTCGGGAGTTCGAATCCCCCCGTCTCCGCCCTTGATACTTTTTATCCTTGTGTCCTAATTACATTAGGCATGAGGTAGCAGTACGACCCAAAGTGGTTCGAAGTGACCCGAGTACTTCAAGACCTTCTCGGGTGCAGTAACTACTAACCGTATTTTTCTTGGTCTTTCTTGCTTGCAATATACAACGTAGTTAGTCTTGCATAGCCACCCTGATCAACAAACCAAGCTGTCAATACATTTGCCTTCCTTCCATTTAACCCAACTATGGGTACGAGCGCATGGTATTGAATACCATGCTCACTAACACGAGTTTTATGAAGCTTTGCATTAGGAAGTGTTTCGATGATTTGATCATTTAAATATTCCCAATTTTCATCAGTGATACCAAGCAGATCACGAAACAGGACTGCTTTGTGTCCGCCACTAGGATGCTTCAAATTCAAAGCGTAATCAACCAGTTTTTCTCTTTGGAGAGTCAACCTTTCAAATCCTTTTGGTATAGAAAATTCAAATTCCTTACCGTCATGGTCTTTGCTTGCCATGTCTCGAAGTGACTCTGCAAGATTTTGATAATGAGATTCTTTTCTCGTTCCTTCAAGAAGGTCTAAGGTCTCCAAGCCCCTTTTTGAAAGTTTTCTCTTTTTGGAAAGCTTTGGCTTCTTGGAAGAAAAATCCTGCTCGTATAGATGAACAACCTTTTTGCCCAGCTCTTCGCTATCTGCACCTAAAAGATTGCAGGGTGTATCATCGCTGTCTTTCTTTGTGTATATAATCCCATCATCTACAAAAGAATCATCGACTAGCTGCTCATCAAGCAGAGCAACGTGTAATGGGTTACCTCTATCTACTTCAAATACTCCATAATAAGGAGTAAAACTTTTTAAATCGCTGTCGATTTGAGAGACGAGCTTTCTGGAAATTGTTGGGAAATAAATTATAAATGTGTTTCTTTTTAGTATTGAAATTGGGAAAGTGTCATCGTCGGTTGTATGCCAAGTCAATGCAATTGAGTCAACCAGATCCCAAAACATCGCTAAATATGAATCACCATCAACACCAACCGCCCAACTAACTGAGTTTCTGCCTCCAAACTTTTTTCTAGAAACCCCCAGATACTTTTCAGCTCGTCGGTAAATTATTAAATCACCCCGTAGTACCAGAGAGCGACACTTTCTTCCAAAATCGTTCTTAAAAAGAGACGCTAACAGAACATCTTCACAAGGTCCACCATACCAGCCACCAAACATCGGATCATCTGCATTAAACGAGAAGGCGTAGCTTGATTTGTCTTTATCAAATAGGTCTCTGAATTTTGCAGCTATGTATTTAAGACCGTTAATCATTATGGTGTCATAATAACTTTTTTACCCCGACCTGTGTGCCTTATTTTAAGACCGTCGTTTGGAACGGCTCGAATCCTTCTGCAATCCGACCTGCGAAGGGACTCGAATCCATGCTTCGTCAAAAGACTCTGACTTGATAAGTCTTTGGCCCGAAAATTGTGTGACTAGGAACGTTCTCATCACCATTCGGGCCAGACAAAGTGCTTATTGTGTAAGTATTAATTATGGCTTCTGTGCGGAACCTTTCGAGATCCGCCGCATCCTCTTCGCCCATCTCTACAAACGAAGCTGGAACCATTGGCAGACTGCCGAGTCCATTCGGATTCGTGCTGAAAAAATACATCCGATAGCTACCGTCGTAACCAAAATAACAAGACTCAGAATAAAAAGTGATGCCTCCATGGTCACCACTAAATCTTCTTTTCTTAGGGTTAGCTAATCTTGAAAAAGTTGTTTCTCCTAGAACCACGAGAACCTGACCGAATTGACTCTTAAGAACAGGCTTGAAATCTTTTCGTCGAGTTGTGACCGAAAAAAGAGATACGCCACCGTCAGGGTTGGTTACGGCTTGAACATAGAAATATTTGTTCACAAAAATATACTCCTGCGTGGCGGCTTCATTCGGGCTTATTGAAACAGGATTTCCAAGGACGCTTATAAAGTAGCTAATGTGTGCGCCTGTATCCAATTGAGCTGCCATCTGTAGGAACCGATCTTTCTCTTTTAATCTTGTGGAAATCCATTTCCAGCAAGTAACGATGGTAGCCAGAATCGCAATGACTGAAGCTAGCAATATGACTATCCACCCAATCCCGAAATCAGATGGTCCGCCGATTATCTGCTTCACAAGTGAAATATTGAATGCCATTTTAATTTCGGACTGTACGGACCTGATCTAAGTCTACGCCGAGCCGCAAATTCACCCCAATTTCGTCCAAATTATTGTTATAAGGTGCAGTGACACCAAATGTATTTATAACAGCTGCCTTTCTAAAATCCTGAATTCTGGGGTCTGTCGTTTCGGTTGCTCCCAGATTATATATTGAGCCGTTAACCGATCCTCCTTCAGTTCCTTTTTGGGACCCCGCATCGTTTATACCAAACAAATATGTTTGATAGAGACCTGGATTCCCAAAGTAGTACTCCTCGAAATAAAAAGCCCTCCTGTTTCCAAGACCACTACTAACCTTCCCGGAACCGAAGGCTACTGCATCTAATTCTTGGAAAGTGTCGATCCCGAGCTTAATAGCGGCTATCGCGTTTGCGAGTTTCAGAGTTGGATTAAAATCCGACCTTCTCGTAGTTACTGTGTACATCAAAACTGTGCCATTCAAATCAGCCGTCGCATCTGCATAGAACAAATCGTTAATGAACACATATTGTTTTCGATTCTCGCTAGTATTTATGAATACGGGCGAGCCTAGAATTTCAAAAAATAGATTTATGTTTACTGATGCCGCAAGCTGATCGATTTTACGTAACCACACCCTCTTGTAGAAAATCATTTGCTCGAGCTGTTTGTATACAAAAATGAGTCCAGCCAGACCGCCGAAAAAACTAAAGACTAGTGTGAGTATATTGATGGTTGTCATGACTAAAATCCGTATTTCTCCATACGGAGTTTGAAAGCGTCTTTACCGCCTTCCGTCACCAAGGTGATTTCTTCCTTTATGGTTGGGTTGTCGATGGCTCCTGCCATCTTGATCCGTCCGCCTGTCTGGTCGCCAGATCGAACGTAGTCACAGATGATCACCAGTTCCGCATCGCCGTTCACCACAAAGTTCGCGTTATGACTTGCGAAGATGATCTGTCGCTTGCCCTTTGCCTTCCAGATTTGCTTGACCGTATCGGGGCTCATCTTGCTGTCGACGTCATCTTCCGGCTGATCAATTATGAGCGGAGCACCATTTTGATTCAGAAGCACTGTAAGAAGCGCCGTGGCCTGCTGTCCGGCAGATGCATCGGCAAAGTCAATATACTCGTCTGTAGTCTTGTTCGAGCAGTACTGAAACTTTGGATTGAATTCCAATTCAACAAGGGACAGGTCCAGCCACTTCGCTGAATCGAATCCTGCGACAAGTCGTGCTTTCTCAGCATCTTTAAATTCGCAGTCATTCAGTATTGGTGTTGCGGGCACGGGAGTTGCGATTCCTGTTTTACGAAGAGCGAGCTGCTCGAGCTCGGCAAGCGTTTCGTTCCATGCAGTTACAGGATCAGTCGCGTCGGCGACGCGCTGACAAATTTCCTCAATCTTCGATTCTCGAATGTTGAGAGCAGTGAATGCAGATTTTATCCTCGCAATGAGTGCAACTTTATCGAGACTTCCTTTCACTTCTGCCTTTATAAGACCATCAGATAACGAAGAAAACTTCTGACACTGACCATCGAGCGCGTTAATTTTCTGCGTATGGAGTTCATCCCATTTTGAACGGAGTATGGCATAGGCGGATTCTGGATCCCTTAATTCTGTAAGAGCATTTTGATTTGCATGTTGTAGGTTACCCAATTCTGCAACTCGATTTTCGATAATCTGAATATTATCCAACTGCTCTTGGTTAACTTGCGCTTTCGCTTTTGTCGCCTCATATCGCTCGTTGAAGGCATCTTTTGCGTCGTACCATTTTTTTATTTCAATCTGTATCTCTTCCAAGGACGCGTCGACGAACAGACCTGAAAGACCCTCAATCTGAGTTCGTATCTGGGAGAATTTCGCTTCGTATTTCTGACGAATTTCAGCGACTAGAGCAGCATTTGGAGTCTCAGCAACGGAATCCACCTCATCTTCCTCGGGACTGAACCCGGCACTGAAATTTTCTACTAATGATTTCGCACGGGCAAGTTCGTTCTTGAGTTTCTCAATCGAAGACCCTTCAGTGTCGTACTGCGTTTTCAGTTTAATGATTTCCTGCTCAGCTTCTGAAAGTCCTTTGAGTGTCGCACGAAGAGCAGTAAGCTGTTTTTTTAGAGAGTCGATCTCAACCTCGTGCTTATCCATTTCCCCTTCGATTTCTCGTTTCCGTATCACATTGCTGTACGCGACCCTTATCTTTGCTTCGGTGTCTCGAATATCGGAGCGGGTTTGATCGAGCGTCTGTTTGAGTGGCAATTCTACGAAACGATTCAGCTCTTCGATCCGGACACCGACGCTACTCAGCTGTTTCTGACTGTAGGCTTGTACGGGAAAGAGGTTTCTTACCTCCTCTTCTGCTACTTGGGCGAATTCACCCTCTCCAATCTTTAGAAGTATCTGCTGCGTAGAAGAGTTCCTCTTAACGATATGCGTCACTCCGTTTAGTAAGAACGTGACGACGACTTCGCCGTCCACCTTCTGGAGAGTGTCGTCGATGAGTTTTTTTCGTCTCACCTGAACGGGGCCGATGTCCGAATCAGCATCATCGACTGGCTGGTCACAGAGGCCCCACCGGAGGTATTCGAGAATGGTTGATTTACCAGTGCCCCGACCGCCTATGACTGCGTTGTACTGTTGGTTGAAATCTATCTCGAGCCGCCCGAGGAATTTGGAATTCGATACGCTCATCGACGTCACCCACAAATTCGGGAGCTGGGGTTCATCTTGTGAAAGACGAGACTCCCTTGCGAGACATGCCTGGCGAAGTGCTTCAGCGGTTGGCTCGGACCATTTGA
Source organism: Minisyncoccota bacterium (assembly GCA_041664865.1). Lineage (GTDB taxonomy): Bacteria > Patescibacteriota > Minisyncoccia > Phycocordibacterales > Phycocordibacteraceae > C7867-001. Next base: position 7,533 of record JBAYJU010000017.1, on the reverse strand, counting down.
CCCAGGTTGTATGCCTACCGAGGTCCGCATGACCGCGCCTCCGATTGTCGGATGTTTGGAAAAGGCCGATTGATCTGAATCCATAATCTCGATTCTTGCCATTCACAATTGAGATGTTACCCGCGCCATGTTGAGTGACCGCCCCGTCGACATACCCACCCACGCACGGCATGTCCTTGTAGTAATTCGAGAAGCCGGACCGGAGTATCGTGCTATTACCCCCTTCGCTCACATTCGGGAATACAGTGAACCGGCCCTTAATGTGTTCGTGCGTATCGAGCAAACGATACAAATCACCAAGATCGTTTACGACGGTAGTTGGTATGCGCGCAACCTGGACCGTTTTTGAATCGGTGGAAGGTGCAGGTGTTATTGAAAGCGCCGTAAGAACGCTCGGCAACATGTTTTCCGGGAAATTCGCGTCCAGTAGTAAAAGCGCTTGGCAGGTCGGTGCCGTAAGCGTCAACTCGAGACCTGGGAAAACGACGATCTTCTGCCCATCGGCAACGAGCTGACCAGTATCGTCAAGTTCACGCTGCGCTGCCATTCTAACGTACGGGAAGAAAGCGAAATCATGGTGGTCGGTTATGGCTATCGCACCAAGACCTTTCTCTCGGCACGAACGAATGAGTTCTTCGGCATAGGTTTTTCGTTCAGCATCGGTAATCGCATCACCTCCGCTCCATCGAATATCCCTCGGGGTATGCACCTGAAGGTCAGTTTTATGGAAATGGGCTCCTTTGTCCATGATGTCAGTATATTCCTCAAAATCAATTAGCGCAGCCCAAAGGAAAGCCGATCGACGAATCGTGTCTATGTCTCTATCGTCACCACTCCCTCAGTAATCTTAATCTTCGACTTGAAGCATCCCATCAGCTCCCTACGCTCCTCGTTTGTCCCTTCCTTGAGCGTGTATTTCGCATAGGTCTTGAGGTCGATATCGGCATGCGTCTCGCCTTTGTTCGCGATACCGAGTACACCCCGCTGGAATTTGTTGAAGCGTTTAAGCTCGTCTTCAAACTTCTGCTCGATACCGAGCGTGTTGAAGTCGATCTGATCGAGAAGTGATATCAGTTGCTCGATAAGATCATCCTCCTGCAAATACTTGCTATGGCACGTATGGTTCTTTGAGCGGCCACAGCCGTAGTAGACATAGCGCTTCACGGTACCATCTTTGCGTGGCTTGTATTTCTCTTCCGCACTGATGCCTGAACCGCACTTGCCACAAACCATCAGCTTGGTGAAGGCGAACTCATGACCTTGTCGTACGATGTTGTCGCGCTTCATTTGCACCTGCACTGCATCATAGAGTTCCTTGGAGACGATCGGATCATGTTTGCCTTGATACCAGTTACCGCTCTTTTTCGGGTACTCGAAGACCCCGTAGTAGAAGGGATTTTGAAGATTGCGTAGGACGTTTGAGAGCGCCATATTGTGATTGCCGACCGATTTGAAGTTCAGATCGAACTTGAGCCAGTGGTGTATCTTGCGTCCCGACCACTTTTCGTACGCCATCTTCTCGAACATCTTCTTTATGATGGGTGCGCGTTCCGGATCGATAATCACCTGACACTTCTTGTCCATCATCTTTTGGCTCAAGTACCCAGCTGGTGCTGTGCCAGGCCATAATCCCATCTCTACACGCGTTCGTAGTCCGCGCTTCACATTGATACCTCTATTGTCATTTTCGAGCTTTGCTTGGCCACCAAGAATGGTGAGTAGGAATTTCTCGTTCGGGTTATTCCTAAAGCCCTGACTGAACGTGCGTATATCGTGCAGATACCCAGCATCCATGAGGTCGACGATTCGTCCCAAGTCACCAGCGTTTCTACTGATGCGGTCTGCCGCCCACGTGAGGATACCGTTGTATTTGCCAGCCCGAAGTTCTTCCACGATCTCGTTGAAGATCGGCCGTTGCCCAGTCTCCTTTGCTGAGTGGCTCTCTCGCTTCATGGCAACCACCTCGAGCCCTTCACGCTCCGCTAACTGAAGCATTTCCTTAACCTGGCTCTCTATGCTCAAAACCTGCCGTTCCTCGCTCTCCGTGCTTTTGCGGGCGTACAGGCAGTATCTGACCTTGGTAGGGGCTTGTATTTGCTTAGCCGGAAACCCCGTCGGCGCTTCTATTGTGTTCATACAACACCATTGATGACGCAGACCCTCGAAGGAGTCTAGAGCGTCCTACGTGCCCGAGGAGTTGGTAACTTTACTTCGCAAAAAGGTCTATGCAAGCTAAGGTTATCAACGACCTATGAAAATGAGTAAGAAGTTGCTAAAATCAAAGAAATCTATGGCTAGCAAGGATTATTCTGGGCTCGATAAAAATGAGCTGATTAAAGTCATTGAAAAGTTGGAGTCTCGAAAAAAGTACGGGCTTATTTGGGATGAGGAGAAGGTCAAGGAGCAATTCGAAAAAGACGCCGAGAACGCTTTCCCTGTGCTGAAAGAAATCACGAGCAAAGAAATAATCGACAAGGATGCATCGAAGCCGACAAACATTCTTATTGAGGGTGACAATTACCACGCGCTCTCTGTGTTGAATTTTACGCATCAAGGCAAGATTGATGTGATCTATATTGATCCGCCATATAACACTGGTACAAAAGATTGGAAGTACAGCAATGATTATGTAGATATAAATGACGAGTTTAGACACAGCAAATGGCTGTCATTTATGGCAAAAAGGCTTCGCCTAGCAAAAAATCTCTTAAAAGTAGATTCCGGGGTCTTGATCTGTACCATTGATGATAATGAGCACGCTGCCCTCGGACTCTTGCTACAGGAATTATTTCCAAACTACGAGATCGTCGGTGTTGTAATAGTTCACAATCCTGCGGGAGTTCAGGGTAAGAATTTCTCTTACACTCACGAGATAGCTTATTTTGTCTATCCAAAAAATAGCAAATGCATTGGAACAACAGCAAGAGATAAAGATCTGATCTCTCCTTTAAGGGACTGGGGTGGAACCTCTGCAAGAAAGTTAGCAAAGACCTGTTTTTACCCGGTAATTATAAAAGATGAAAAAATCCTTGGATTTGGCGAGGTCTGCGCAGAAGCTTTTCATCCAAAGTCTGCAAATGTGCTCCAGAAAGATGGATCGATTTATATCTATCCCATTGATGGACACGGCATTGAACGAAAGTGGGTCTATAGCAGGTCAAGCGCAGAAAAAAACATAGATCAACTTTCCGTAAAGAAGATCGACAATGAATATGTGATAATTCGCAGGAAATCAGCTTTCACCTATAGAACAGTTTGGGATGATAAAAAATACTACGCCAACATATTTGGATCAAAATTGCTAAACGATATTGTACCCGATAATTTTCCTTTTCCCAAATCTCTATATGCAGTTGAAGATTGTATAAAGGCTGTGATTCATGATAAAGATGATGCCGTCATTCTTGATTTCTTCGCAGGGTCGGGTACTACCGGTCATGCCGTTTTAGAATTAAATAAGCAAGATGATGGGGATCGTCAGTTTATTCTCTGCACCAACAATGAGAACAACATAGCGACAGATATATGTTATCCACGAATAGAGAAGATAATTCGTGGATACAAAAGTCAGAAAGGCCAAAAGGTTGAAGGCCTTGGCGGTTCACTCAAATACTTCAAGACGAAATTCGTAAAGACTAACTCAAATAGCGACGATTTCAAGACACGAATCACGAATGAATGCACAGAGATGTTGTGTCTGCGCGAGGGCGTGTTCAACGAGATCAAGAAAACGACCAACTACCGTATATTTCAACAAGGAGATAAGACGCTTGCGGTGTACTACTCGCTCAAGCGAGACAATCTGCCAGCGCTCAAGAAAGAGCTGGAAAAAATCGAGGGCGAGAAAACGCTGTACTGCTTCACACTCGATCCAATCGGTCTCTCCAGGACCGAATTCGCTGGTTGGCATGGCGTAACTCTCGAGCCGATCCCGCAGAAGATCCTCGACGTATACAAACAAATCTATGAATATTGATCTCAAGCCGTATCAGGAGAAGGCGGTCAATCAGCTGATTGAAACATCGGTCAAACTATTGGGCTATGACGGGCCCGGCGAAGTGTGTGTATTCCAAGCGCCAACTGGATCCGGCAAGACCATCATGGTCGCCAAGTACATCGAGGGTCTGATTAAAGAACTTCCAAAAGATGATCTTTGCTTTGTCTGGATGAGTATTGGCAAGGGTGAGCTACATCTGCAAAGCAAGCATGCGCTAGAGAAAGTATTCGCTGGCTTTCCTCGAGTTACTTCGGTTGAGGATGCCTTTAGCGGTGGCCGAGAGCGAATCGTGCAGAACGAGGTTGTGGTTGCCAACTGGGAGAAACTCCGAAGCAAAGAGCGGGATTCCGGCGACTGGAAGAATCTGATCATGAAAGATGGCGAGAAGCTGAATTTCCGAGACGTGCTCGAAAAGACCAGAGAACAGCGCAAAATTATTCTCATCATTGATGAAAGTCACACCAATGCCGACACGAAACGTGCAAACGAACTACGCGACATTATCGGTGCCGATGTTGTGCTTGAAATGTCCGCTACACCTAGACGACCACAGCAAGACCTTGGTTTCATCCAGGAGTTTGCCCGAGGTGGTGCCGGGTACGTTATCGTAGAACCGAAAGACGTGATTGACGAAGGTATGATCAAGAAAGAAATCATCATCAACGAGGACATCGAAAAAATCGCTGCATCAGAAGAAGATTCGCAGGCCGCAGTGCTTGAGGCGGCATATCGCAAACGACTGGAGCTTAAGAAGGCATTTGAAAAAGAAGGTTCCGATATCAATCCGCTGGTGTTGGTGCAGATTCCTGCGGCCGAAGCCGGAGAGCAAAAGATAGATGCGATAAAGAAGTTTTTGAACGGCAAAGGCATCAACGAGCGTAAAGACGGCCATGGAAACGGTAAGCTGGCCATATGGCTGGCCGAACAGAAGTCAGAGTTGATTGACTGGATCGCCGAACCGGATAACGAGATCGAGTTCCTCATTTTCAAGCAGGCCATTGATACCGGATGGGACTGCCCTCGAGCACATATTCTCGTGAAGTTCCGAGAGACGCATAACATCGTCTTCGAGATTCAGACCGTCGGCCGTATTTTGCGCATGCCGGAGCAACATCACTGCGCGAATGAAGCACTCAATCGCGGCTATATTTATACCAATCTGAAATCCATTGAGGTCAAGAAAGAGGAATACAACCAGAACATAATAAAACATTTACGAGCGAGCCGCACCGCTGACTATAAACCAATCAAGATTGATTCGTACTACAAAGCTCGCGCAGACTATGGCGATGTTACATCCAGCTTCCATAAGGTGTTCGAGAAAGCAGCTAATCAGTATTTCGGCACATCTAGCAAAAATAAGCCGATGGAGAATTCCAAGAAGGTTGAAGAGAGAGGTGTCGATCTCACCATAAAGAAATATCAGCAAGAAATCATTGCTGATACGCATTTGGATGTTAAAAGCTTTGATGAGATTGAGGGAAAACTCGGAGCTGATGGAATGGCGAAGCTTCAGGTAGCAGCGGGAGAACTCATGTGCATCTTCGAACAGACCATCAAAAACAACCTCGGATCGTTTCAGAATGTGAAGCGTTCAGTTCCTGCGGTGAAGACAGCAATCTATATCTGGTTCCGAGATGTACTCGGCTCGGAGAGCTGGGGCGATGATGATTTGTTCATGGCACAAAAGATTTTCCTGCATGACAAAAATCGTGGCTACTTCGAACATGTTCTTGCAACGGCCATTGATCAGTACAAAACCGTCAAAGAACAGGAAGTAAGAGAACGCATCGAGGAGAGCGAGCAACGATATGCCTTCGAGCTTCAGCCGGAGCAGTTTTATAACGAGTACGTAGATGAGATCGTAAAAGTGAAGAAGTACGCATACGAACCGTGCTATCTCAATGCCGACCGATCGAAGCCCGAACGAGAATTCGAGACGTTCCTGAATGCAAATGCCTCTAAGATTGATTGGTGGTGGAAGAACGGTGAAAACAAACAAGATTACTTCGGTATAAAGTATGAATACGCCGGTGGCGTTTATACGTTCTATCCTGACTATCTCGTGCAGTTCAAAGATGGTCGTCTCGGCATTTTTGAAGTTAAAGACGCAAGCGACCGGGATGGGAACACGTATACCAAAGCTAAGTCCGAAGCCTTACAGAAATACATCATTAACCATAAAAGCAAGAAACTTTTCGGGGGCATCGTTATTGAGCGTAATAAGGCGTGGCACATAAACTATAAAGTCGCTTACGATTGGGGAAAGTGCGAGCACGATGATTGGAATGATTGGCAAAGCATAAAGCTATAAATGGCACGTGGTTCTTCCCGTGACCAATTTAAGCAAATCCTCTTCTCGCTCATACGCTCGCAATCGCCCCGTTAGAAAACCGAGGCGGTAATTTATGCCATCGCTCATGAGCCGCCAGTTCGTATCCTTCAAACATTTCTTAATGAGCTTGGTCAGGTCGTGCGTACTCACTCGATCTGCACGTTCAGATTTGTTGTCGTAAACAGTAAATGGCAGGAAAAAGTCTTTGGTGATTTCCGGTGTGCCTAGCTGAAGGCGAACATACCCAGCTTTCTCGAAAGCGGGTGTAAGTAGTTTTTCTATGTCCAATACATTGAGCTTTTGTATCTTGGCTACAACATCGTAATCTTCCTTGTGTTCTTCTTTTTCTTTCCACTCGTCTACAAACTTCTTAATCCCATCAAGTTGAAACCGTTCATCAAGAGCTTTCTTGCTGGTTTCTTCAGTCAGACAGAACCGAGCACGATCTTTCTCAAAGTCCGGATCGGGTTTTTCTTTAGTGGTACTCATATCCCACTCATCCGAGTTTGTGTATCCACATTGTGGGCACGTGTCTGTCGTGATGACTTTCTCACTTTCAATACGCTCATGTGTACGCGCGAGATCCGTCTCACACTTTGGACAATGTTCTCGCCGTACCTTGTATTCCTCTCCATCATTAAAAAATGCTCGGTGAGGCAGACATCCACTTGGGCAATCATAGAAGAACAGGACGCGTTCGCCCTTATCGCCTAAGTCGTAAAGGCTTTTATCACCAGGTATAAGAGGCACCCAACACTTCAAACATCGAATGCCTTCTGGAGCTTGTGCATCCTCAAGCATCTTATCTCTGCGAGCATCGGCATCCATCCACTTTTGAATAGTCTTTGATTTGTCCTCCCACCAATTCAGGGTAGTGAAAAGTAAATCGTAATGAAGAGCCATTTCGCTCGCCACTCTATCCATACTGATTTCCTCCTCAGTCCTTTTCTCCGATGACTTATAATTCTTATGAAAGTTTTCTTTCCAACGGCAGTCATCTATCGTTATCTTGTCGTAACGATCAATGTACTCCTGCTTCGGGCGTGAATAGGTCATATACCTTGGATTTTAGACGAAAACAGCCTGTTGGTAAGTCCTCTTCGCAAAGCCCTAATACTAAGCTAGGGTGCAGAGCGGTAGCCAAAAATGCTATCATTCTTTAACAACCGAATAGACGTGCCTAAACCCTCACGGGCATGGC
>JBAYJU010000016.1:0-19025 GCA_041664865.1 Minisyncoccota bacterium | reverse complement strand
GTTCTCTGCTCGCATTCGCTCGGGAGCGTATCTTCGCTCGCCAAGGCCGCAGGTTGCGTGCTATTGATGTGCACGACATCATCTGCAAGATCGGAGAGTGCGTAGTCTCTGGTGGGGTGCGCCGCACAGCGATGATTTCGCTTTCTGACCTAGACGATGTAGATATGCGAGACGCGAAGAAAGGCCAGTTCTACATGACCGACCCGCACCGCTCAGTGGCGAACAACTCCGCAGTCTACGAAGCTCAGCCGACCAATACCGAGCTCATGGATGAGTGGGTCGCCCTAATGAAGAGTGGCTCGGGCGAGCGAGGCATATTCAATCGTGGTGCGCTAGGCGAGACGCTACCTAAGCGTCGCTTGGATTATTTCAAGTCAGTCGGTTTCATCGGTGATGATGGTGTAGTGCGCGGTCCAATCGGCACGAACCCGTGCGCCGAAATCATCCTGCAATCTAAGCAGTTCTGTAATCTTTCCGAGGTCATCGCGCGAGCACACGACACTGAGGTATCACTCTTGCGCAAGGCACGCCTCGCGGCGCTCATCGGCACATACCAGTCGACGCTTACCAAGTTCGGCTATATCTCGCAGGACTGGACCGATCACAACAAGACGGAGCGGCTACTCGGAGTCTCCATTACGGGTCAGTGGGATAGCCCTGTAGTGCGTAGACCAGAGGTGATGCGTAAGGTACGTGATACGGCGATCAAGACGAATATCGAGTATGCGAAGCGCTTCGGCGTAGAACGGTCGATGGCTGTCACGGCGGTGAAGCCGTCCGGCACGGTATCTCAGACTTTCGATTGCGCATCTGGCATCCATCCACGCCACGCTCCGTACTACATCCGCCGCGTGCGCATCAGCGCTACCGACTCGCTCTTCAAGCTTATGCGCGATCAGGGCGTGCCGTATTATCCAGAAGTGGGGCAATCAATCGAAGATGCAAACACTTATGTGTTCGAGTTCCCGGTCAAGGCTCCTGATCACTCTAAGGAGGCGAGATTCAAAGACGATCTAACTGCGCTCGATCAGCTAGAATACTGGAAGAAGGTCAAGCTGAACTATACGGAGCACAATCCGTCTGCGACCATCTCGGTGAGTGAGGACGAGTGGATTAGTGTAGTTGATTGGGTGCAGAAGAATTGGAGCATCATCGGTGGTTTATCGTTCCTGCCGCGGAGCAATCACGTATACCGTCTCGCGCCATATGAAGCGATTACGAAGTATGAATATGAGACGCGTATGTCTAGCTTCCCGAGAGTTGATTACTCCAAGCTGCCTGCTTATGAGCGCCAAGATGAGTCAGACATGAAGCGCGAGCTGGCCTGCGCCGGTGGCACCTGCGAGATAATGTAATGCAAAAACCCACGCAGGAGCGTGGGTTTTTGCATAAATGATCTAGGTCGATAAGCCGAATTCTGTCGTGGGCGACCATTTATCTGGGGTGTTGATTGCTCAACATCTCGAGCGGCACTCCCGCACACCAACCTTCGCATCGGCCTGTGGCCATGCGCTTCGCGCAATGCGAAAGTTGGTGTGCGGGCTCGGCCTTGCATACGAGTAAGGATTTGTTCGTTGCATTCCCATCTCGCGATGGGCGTATTCCACTAGGGAATTCGCGGCCTTTCGGCGTTGACGTTTCTGTAGTCACCTCTATCCTCACGGACGACGGGCGTTACCCGCTACCTGTTTTTCCCTGCCGAAGCAAAGAAGTATGTTCGGACTTTCCTCCCTGCGCACCGAAGTGGCAGAGCGATCGCCTAACCTAGAACGATTGCAATATTAGCACAATTCCTGTGGATTGGTTTCTTGACGGGGCTGTCACGCGGTATACTGAACGGTATTATTATTGGATAGCATTATTTTCATTCTTCATGCCCCCGCAACAATCTGCTTCGCAGCGTCGCTCGTTTGATAGTCTCAGTATATGGGCACTTCTGGGCACAATAGTCATCGCTTTAATCATCGTTGTGCCGTCAGTGTCGACACCTCTTGTTGCGACTAAATCTTTCCTTCTCGCAGCCGGAGCGATCATTACGCTCGCACTTTATATTCTCGCGCGCCTCACGCGAGGTAACATCATCTTCCCGTCGACGATACTCGTGGGCGCGCTCTGGCTCCCCGTCATCGCTTACGCTCTCTCCTCTGTGTTCTCCGGCGTTCCATTCATGAACTCGCTGTGGGGGACTGCGCTTGAAATGGATACGCTCGGGCTCATGCTCATCGTGACGGTTCTCGGCACTATAGCGGCATTGCTTCTGCGCCGATCTGAGCACTACCAGTCATTCCTGCGCGTCGGTGCTTATTCATTTGTCGCTGTAGCGCTCTTCGAAGTTCTTGTAATAGCTATTGGGCAATTCTCCCCGAGTACCGTTTCTCCGTCATTCTCGATATTGGGCTCAATCCAAGACGCGGCCTCATTCTTGGGTCTTGGTGTCATCGCTGTCCTCATTACGCTACGGCTCCTTGAGCCTGGAGAGCTCACTCGTCGCGTGCTTATCGTGAGTTCAGTGCTGGCACTCTTCTTGCTAGCTGTCGCAAACTCCTCGCTCGTATGGACACTCCTCGCACTTGTCTCACTCGGGCTATTCGTCGAGGCAGTCATGCGGCGCGGTGGCACGGCAATTGACACAGATCTCGAAGAGGTCACTGTAATGGATGAGAATCCGCTTGATACAGAAGAAGGGAATCATTCGCTCATTTTACCGCTCGCTGTGCTTGCGGTGTCTCTATTCTTCCTGATCGGAGGAGCGCTAGGTAGCGCACTTGCGAATGGGCTTGGCGTAAGCCAACTCAATGTACGACCATCTTGGCAGTCGACATTCTCTATAGCTCAGAAGGTATACACGACTTCTCCAGTCTTCGGTTCAGGACCGAACACTTTCGGTGTCGAGTGGCTCAAGCATCGTGATGCAGGGCTCAATTCGACTGTCTTCTGGAATGTCGATTTTTCATCTGGCATCGGCTTCATACCGACTTCAATTGTAACTACGGGTATCGTAGGCGCCTTTGCGTGGATTGCGTTCCTAGGGCTCTTTATCGTGATTGGCCTACGCATGCTTCTGTTGCGCAGCCCTCGCGACGCATTTGTCCGGTATGTCGCTATAGTCTCGTTTGTGGTGGCTCTATATCTTTTCGCTATCGCGCTCTTCGATTTGCCTAGTCCTGCCTTGCTTGCGCTAGCTTTCGTTTTCGCTGGAGTCTTCATCTCTACTACCAGATTCGCACTGGATGGGCGCCAGTGGGGTGTCATGTTCTCTCGTAGCCCGAGGCTCGGCTTCGTGATCGTGTTCTCGCTCACCATCATACTGCTCTCATCGGTAGTTGCCGCATATGCGCTCGTGGGGCATTACATCGCAGTTTCAGACATTGCAGGTGCGACGAAGGCGTTTTCTACCGGCGATATCGATAATGCTGACAAGCTGGCTCAAAGAGCAATCTCTTTCGCCCCCTCATCATCTGCGTATCAGGTGCAAGCCGGTATTGCAAATGCACGGCTCAGTAGTATCGCGGCTTCTTCGACAATGGAAAAGACTGCTGCCCAGCAGGCATATCAGGATGCGCTTTCTGCGGGCATAAATGCAGCAATGACCGCCACGAACCTAGACCCTTCGAACTATCAGAATTGGCTTGCTCTCGGTAATCTTTATGCACAAGCGGTACCGCTTGGTGTCTCAAGTGCTTATGAAAGTGCAAGGACTGCATACCAGAAGGCGCAAGCGTTGAATCCTACGAATCCGCAGATTCTCTACATCCTAGCGCAGCTCGACATCGCCAATAAAGACACGAAGGCGGCTCAGGAGGATCTGAAGTCTGCAATTGCGCTCAAGCAGGATTACACCCAAGCCATATTCCTACTCTCCCAGCTTGAAGTCCAAGACGGCAATGTGAAAGATGCGCTAGCCTCAGCTTTGTCGGCGGCCTACTTCACACCGAACGATCCGAACATTCTCTTCCAGGTAGGAGTCTTGTATGCGGCACAGAGTGACTTCACAAATGCTGTCACCGCGCTCTCTGCGGCCGTAACGACGAACCCGAAGTTCGCGAATGCTCGCTACTTCCTCTCTGCGGTATACGCGAAGCAGGGCGACTTCCCGAGCGCGCTTGTTCAGATGAAAGCGATTGCAGAAATGTCTGCTGAAAATGCGAAGGCTGTAGCGTCGCAGATCGCTGCGCTCGAATCGGGAACCAACCCATTTCCGTCGGATCTTCTATCAGCATCTTCGACTACGGTACAGCAATGAGTTAGAATGAATTGATGGTTCGACAGGCTTATGAGCGCATAGCAGAGCCGATACGCGGTTTCCAAAAGGCCGCGTATTTGCGTATTTCTGCACCGATACGCGGCCTGCATCAGGCCGCGTATCTGCTCGCTGGGCTGACGCTCGCGTCCCAGTCGCTCGCACTCATACGCGACCGCACCTTCGCTCATACTTTCGGAGCAGGTCAGGTGCTCGACCTGTATTACGCGGCATTTCGCGTGCCAGACCTCGTCTTCGCGCTTGTATCTTCGCTCGTGAGCGCGTATGTGCTCATCCCACTCATCACGGATATGGACAGGGAAGATGTACGTCGGCTTCTCTCCGAGTCGGCGACATTCCTATTCGCAGTCGGTGGCGCACTCTGCGTCGTGCTCGGATTCTTCATGCCGCAATTCTTGACGCTCCTGTATCCAAAACTCGCAGCGTCATCGCATCAAGCAGAATTCATACTTTTCGCGCGCATCCTGCTCGCCCAACCAATCCTGCTCGGGCTCTCGAGTATAATCGCTAGTGTGACGCAGGCGAATCGCCGCTTCGTGCTATTCGCTCTTTCTCCGGTGCTCTACAATCTAGGAATCATACTCGGTGCAGTAGTTTTCTACCCGCTATGGGGGTTGCCCGGCATAGGTATTGGGGTGGTGATTGGAGCGGTAGGGTATCTCGCTGTCCACATACCGGTCGTGATCAGTGCGGGAGCCATGCCAAGCTTCCGATTCCCGACATTCTCACTAATGTCTTCGGTCGTGCGTAACTCGATGCCACGATCTCTTGCACTCGGGGTGAACTCAATCACTATGCTAGTGCTGACGGCTATGGCTTCTCGGCTGGGCACTGGAGATATCGCTGTCTTCACCTTTGCGGGCAATCTCGAGGCGGTCCCACTCGCACTCATAGGGTCGTCCTATGCTGTCGCGGCTTTCCCAGCACTCTCTGAGGCAATCTCGCAGAAGAAGCATGAGGAATTCATGAAGATTTTATCTGCGAGCGCGCGACATATCATACTCTGGTCGCTTGTGGCACTTGGGCTAATCGTGGTCCTGCGCGCGCATGTAGTCCGAATTATTCTTGGTACTGGTGCATTCGATTGGAACGCTACGCGCCTGACGGCTGCACTGCTCGCTATCTGTGCAGTGGGTCTAGCTGTGGATGCACTCGAGCTCCTCTTCTCGCGCGCACTCTATGCTGCCCGTCAGTCGTGGAGACCGCTTGCGTACCAGCTTGCCGCAGGTGTCTTCACTATAGCACTCGCGGTATTCTTACTTGCTACTCCGAGCACTGGACTTCTCTCGACGATCTCCGCAATCTTGAAGGTCTCTGATGTGCCGGGAGTGAGTATACTGCTCCTAGCGCTCGCGAACGTACTCGGGCAGTTTTTCCTGGTGTTTCTATCACTAATAGCGCTTCGAGGTGTCGCTCCGGGGCTCGGTGGTGCGCTCGTGCGGCCTGCCATAGACGGATGTATCGCTGCTGTAGCTGGTGGCGCTGCGGCGTATGGCGTGCTAGTAATCGGTGGAGGTATCATGCCACTCACGACGCTCGTGGCAGTACTCACGCAAGGAGTCACCGCTTGTGTCGTGGGGCTTGCCGCAGCCGCTCTCGCGCTCTATCTAACTGAGAATGAAGAGTTCCGAATCGTGATGCAAGCGCTTTTGAAGCTTCTATACGCGCAAGACAAACAGTCTTCCGTTCCTAAGTCGTCGGTCGCAGACTCAACTCAACCATGAATCAGAACAATCTACGTAATTTTTCAATAATCGCGCATGTCGACCACGGTAAGTCGACACTGGCTGACCGTCTGCTCGAGCGCACAGGAGCCATCCCTGAGCGCATGATGCGCGACCAGGTGCTCGACCGCATGGACCTAGAGCGAGAGCGAGGCATCACCATCAAGATGCAACCAGTGCGGATGCAGTACGGCGAGTACATTTTGAATCTAATAGATACACCCGGACATATCGACTTCTCATATGAGGTCTCTCGTGCACTACATGCTGTCGAGGGTGTGATACTGCTCGTGGATTCTACCCAGGGCGTGCAGGCGCAGACGCTCACGACTCTTGCGATGGCGCAGGAGCAGGGATGTGTGATCATACCTGTAGTGTCGAAGATCGACGCGCCTGCTGCGCGCGCAGACGAAGTAGCGATCGAGCTAGCGGAGCTCATTCATGTCGACCGTAGCGAAGTGATTGCCGTATCTGGTAAGACTGGCGCAGGTGTCGACGAACTCTTGGGGGCGATTGTCGCACGCGTGCCGGCACCACATGACTCAGCACCAGTTGCAGGCGCAGAGCCCCGTGGTCTCGTCTTCGATTTCTCTTATTCGAAGCACCGTGGAGTCGCTGTGTATCTGCGAGTGTTCGATGGCGTATTCAAGAAGGGTCAGCCGCTCGTGTTCCATGCAGCTGGTAAAGAATTCATCGCGCTTGAGACAGGCATCTTCACACCTGGTGAGACACCGGCAGACTCGCTCTCGGCCGGCGAGATAGGCTACATCGTGACTGGAATCAAGGAGGCTGGCGTCGTGGCGGTCGGCGACACTATCGGCGCGGTGAAGGGCTCGCTGCCAGCGCTTGCTGGCTACGCGCGGCCACGTCCTGTAGTGTGGGCGTCTATATACCCGGAGAGCCAGGATGATCTACCGCTCCTGCGGCAGTCACTTGAGCGACTGAGGCTCTCTGATTCATCGCTGTCGTTTGAAGAGGAGTCTTCGGGTGTGCTTGGGCGAGGTTTCCGATGCGGATTCCTCGGGCTTCTGCACCTAGAGATTGTCACTGAGCGCTTGCGACGCGAATTCGGTCTCAGACTCATCGTCACGATTCCTACCATCTCATATATCGTCACCACCACGAATGGTGCACGCGAGGTCGTATACACGCCTGCGAAATTCCCAGAGTATGGCAATATCGCACTCATCGAAGAGCCGTGGGCAAAAGTCATCATAATCACGCCGCCAGACACTATCAGCTCGCTCGTGCAGCTGCTCTATGAGCACGAAGCGCAGACTCTCGCTACAGAGACATACCATGATGGTCGCATCGAGATGGTTGTAGAGATGCCTCTGCGCGAGCTCATGCGCGGATTTTTCGATACGCTCAAGAACATCTCTTCAGGATATGCGTCGCTCTCGTACGAGCTTCTTCCTGAGCGCGTGGCAGATGTCGTACGGCTAGATATACTCGTAGCTGAGGAGCCGGTACCAGCCTTCGCGCGCGTAATAGCGCGGAGGAGGGTTCAAGAGGAGGCAGAGAAGATGGTGGAGAAGTTACATAATGTCCTACCTCGGCAGCTCTTCGTAACCAAGATACAGGCGCGTGCGCTCGGGCACATAGTAGCGTCTAAGTCGCTCTCTGCTATGCGAAAAGATGTTACTGGCTATCTCTACGGTGGAGATGTCACGCGCAAGAACAAGCTCCTCGACAAGCAGAAACGCGGAAAGAAGAAGATGCTTGAGCGCGGCACTGGGAAGGTGTCAATTCCAGAAGAAGTGTTCATGAAAATGGTGCAGAACGACTAGAAATAACTTAGGTGTCCAACACCCAAGCTGCTTGGGTGTTGGACACCTAAGTGAAGACCGAGTTTCGGTGCTGTATACTTCTGGCATGCGCACTAACCAGTGGAAGCGAGGTTTTCTAGTCGGCACGCTTCTGCTTGTGATATTCTGGCTAGGCTCGCTGATCTGGGGTCTGGCTGGGAAGGCGCAGATAGCTGTGTCGCAGGCGACTGAGGTAAAACAGCAGTATCAGGCGCTCGAAACGCGTCGCGCCGCTCTGGAGGCAAATCTTGCGTCTCTCAGGACAGCGCGCGGGCAGGATGCAGCTGTCCGCACGGCTTTCGGGGTTGCGCGCCCGGGAGAAGAGGTTATCGTGGTGGTACCTCCAGCGACCGCGACGCCCACGACGACGCCATCGTGGTGGCAGAAGCTCTTGAGATGGTTCAAGTAAAGAGGTCAGACCTCTTTACTTTTTGAAGTTAGACTTCAACAACAAATATGCGGGTATGGTTTAGTGGTAGAACGCGACCTTCCCAAGGTTGAGACCCGAGTCCGATTCTCGGTACCCGCACCACAAGAGTACTTCAGAAGATATAGTCGCTCCGCTCCTTATCTTCTTGGTCGCACAAATGTTTCCTGTGTATAAAACAAAGTGTTATACTCCCAATACAATACATAATAAAAAGAACATGGATAAAATAGTAACCATTTACAGCACGCCGACTTGTCACTTCTGCCAGATTGCCAAGGATTTATTGAAGGAAAAAGGTATCACATATACCGACTATGATGTTGCGCATGACCTCGAGAAGCGTCAAGAAATGATTCAGAAGTCCGGCCAAATGGGTGTGCCGGTGATATTCGTAGGCGAGGAGATGATTGTCGGTTTTGATCAGGAGAGGCTTGTATCCGCTCTTGGTATTACCGCGTAATTGTTTCTGCCCCTTTAGTTCAATGGATAGAACGGCTCACTCCTAACGAGCTGATCCAGGTTCGACTCCCGGAGGGGGCACAGTGCTATACTAAAACAATATGGACCCAGAATTGAGACGCGAGCTGGACGAGATTCATGCACTCGTGAAGGATAATCACCAGATGCTTCGCGCTATACGGCGCGGGCAATGGGTGAGTGCTTTCATGAAAGTAGTATTCTGGATATTCATAATCGCGGCTCCTCTGTATATATACCAGCAATATCTACAGCCGACGGTTGCGAAATTCTCTGCGGCGAGTGGAGTGCCGACTTCCGGCTTCTTTGGATTACCGACTTTCGCTGAGATGCAAAAGCTGATAAACTCTCTTCAGACGGGGCAATAGCCCCATGAAGCTTGGATAGCTCAGTTGGTAGAGCATTCCCCTGAAGAGGGAAGGGTCGGCGGTTCGAGCCCGCCTCCAAGCACACATTATGTATCAGAAGATCTTTGCGTGGGTGCATAAATATGAGCGGCACATATCCGCGCTAGCGATGGTTGCTGGATTCGTCGCCGACAATATCCTATTCGGGCGTGTTGATGACTTATGGCAGACGCAATTAGTGCTCATCTCATATGCGCTAGCGTGTTTAATAGCCATTCCCCTACATCATTTCATTGAGGCGCGTGCAGAGAGGGGCAGGCCACGCCCACGGTGGATCGTACTCCTTACATTTACGACGCAGTTCGCGCTCGGAGGTTTCTGGAGCGCGTTCGTCATTTTCTATGGTCGCTCGGCGGTTGTGAGCGCGTCGTGGCCGTTTCTTCTATTCATATTTCTGGTATTCCTCGGTAGTGAATATTTCCACAAGTATCACGCTAGGCTCGTCTTCACGAGCACACTTTTCTTTTTCGCGCTGTACTCCTACGCGATTTTCGCTGTGCCGGTATTCACTGGTTCTATCGGTACGATGACATTCCTCGGGAGCGGCGTTGCTGCGGTGTGTGTGTTCGAGCTTTTCACTGTCCTATTGCGTATTCTCGGGCGCGAGCGATTCCTAGCCGATGTGTGGCGTATTCGCGCTGGCGCTCTAGCCGTACTTGTCATCATCAACATCTTTTACTTCACTAACATATTACCGCCGCTGCCTCTATCGGCATCGGCGACGGGAGTGTATCACTCGGTGGTACATTCCAATGGGGCATATGTGGCAGTGAACGAGACTATTCAGTCGTGGGGTGTCCGCTATCTCGGCTTCGCTCCGACTATGCACATAACTCAGGGCGAATCACTCTCTGCATACAGTTCAGTCTTCGCGCCGACACGGCTCACGACGACTATAGTGCACCGATGGCAACTGTATGACATGGCTGAGAAACGGTGGGTTACGAGAGCAGTAGTTGCATACCCAATTATCGGCGGTCGTGATGGCGGGTATAAGGGCTACTCGACGGTGCGTATTGATACGTCGGGAGAGTGGCGCGTATCTGTAGAGACGATGGACGGACGTACGATAGCACGTTTACCGTTCGTGATTGAGATAGCTGCGACGCAGCCGACAGAGGAAACGATAATCCTGGATTAGCTCGCTTTCACTTTCAATTTAGTCTGTTTCGCTTTGTCTAGCTTCGGTAGGATGATTGTGAGGAGGCCGTCTTTGGCATTTGCCGAGGCTGCGTCTACGTCTATCTCTTGCGGGAGCATGATAGTGCGTGAGAACGAGCCCCAGAATAGTTCCTGTGAGAAGTAGTCTGGACGGGATACTTGTTCTCGTTCTGATCGAGTACCTGATATCTCCACCATATCGCGACTTATAGAAATACTAAGCTCATCTGGGCGCACCCCTGCGACGAAAGTGCGTATTATTATATCGCTCGCTGTCTGGTGTACGTCTACAGGGAGCTGGCCATCGCTCTTTGATGAGTCGTCATCGAGTAATGATGTGCGGGGATTGTGAGTGTCTCCCTGTGATGTCCTGGCGACAGGGAGTTCGTCATCGAAGGAATCGAAAGCGTCATCAACGGATGAGTTACCGGAAAGGCGTTCAAAAAACGATTTTTTTATAGTCATGGTTTGTATGAGTTAGATGGAGGATTACGGTACTGGAAAAATTTTAGCACCTCGAATGTTGCGAAGAAAATCACAGCGGCAGCCCATACGAGGGATACTGCGGCAAACGTGGTCGAAGTACCTTGTGTAATGATAAGCGCGTTAAAGGCAGTATGCAACGCAATGGCGAGGATAAGTCCACCAGAAGCGGCCGCGACGCGTATTGCAGGCCGGCTTGTATGGGAGAAAGCGAGAGCGAAACCGATTAGTGCAGATGCGAACACATGTAGTAATGTGGCGCCGATAAAGCGCGTGTCGCCGGCGAAGATACTTGATGCTATGTCTCCGTCTAGTATTGGCGTAATAAGGAACAGCATGTTTTCTGTGGCGGCGAAACCGAGCGCAACGGTAATCATATAGATGACGTATTCAGGCGCTTCATCTACTATTGGGCGCCACAGTATAAACGCGGCAGCCATGCCGTATTTGAGCACTTCCTCAATAAGTGCCCATGTTGTCAGGACTGGTATGCTGCCGATTAGGGTAGCATTTGCCAATTGCTCAAGAGGCACTGCTAGCGGCACTGCAGCCATGCCAGCGATGAACGCTATCGCAAGCAGCTTCTTAGGCTCATGGTGAGAGGCATCTTCTTTCAGAAGAAAATATAGCCAAATGAGTGATGGAAGGATGCCACCTAGAAATGCATAGCCGAGTACGGAGAGTGTCATGAGTGCTGCGGCCACTCCGCGACCATTAGGAACTCTGTGTCCTTGGTCGGCATAGATTGCCAGATCTCTTCAGTTACGAATGGCATGAATGGGTGAAGAAGTCGGAGAGTGCGGTCGAGAAGTGTGAGCATGGTGCGCGCGCGCGAAGCGCGCGAGATTTCATCTGAGCCAGCAAGAATCGGTTTCGATTCTTCAAGTATCTTGTCGGCCAGCTCATGCCACGCGTAGTGGTAGAGCTTCTCGGCCGCCATGTATATGCGGTACTCATCCATGTCAGTGGTAACTTCTTGGGTGAGCATCTCAAATGCTGAAAGAATTTCCGTATCGTTTGCCGTGAGCGGTGCGCTCATGTTTGCATCTTTTGTGCTATCGAGTATGAAGCGCGCGATGTTCCAGAGCTTGTTTGCGAAGCGGCTGTAGCCTTTGATCTTGTCCTCGCTTATGCGCATGTCTGTGCCAGGAGTGTTGCCGACGATGAGCGCCATGCGCGCTGCGTCTGCGCCAAATTTCGCTTTCACGTCGAGCGGGTCCATGTTGTTGCCGAGCGATTTGCTCATCTTGCGTCCTTGCGCATCGCGTACGAGGCCGTGGAGATATACGTTCTTAAATGGGGCAATGCCTAGCGTGAACTCTGTCATGAGGATCATGCGCATAACCCAAAACGGTAGTATATCGTAACCAGTTTCGAGAAGGTCTGTCGGGTGGTAGTCCAGGAAGTCTTTCGTGGCTTCGGGCCAGCCGAGTGTCGAGAAGGACCAGATTCCAGCCGAGAACCATGTATCGAGCGTGTCTTCATCTTGCGTCCATCCTTCGTCAGTAGGGGCCTCGCCAACTGTGATTTCTTCTCCACGGTACCAGACGGGTATGCGGTGCCCATACCAGATCTGTCTGCTGATGCACCAGTCGCGCAGATTCTCGACCCAGTGGAAGTATGTCTTTTCAAAGTATTCAGGAATTATCTTGATATCGCCAGAACGAACTGGCTCGATTACCAATTCCTTTAATGTTTTTCCACGCCCTGGGATTTCTTTGTTCACTTCAATAAACCACTGAAGTTTCGGGAGAGGCTCCACTATGCCACCCGTGCGTTCGGCGGTAGAGATATTCTGCACAGTGTCCTCTTCTTTTTCGAGCAGCCCTTCTCTCTTTAGCCATTCGACTACTATCTCACGCGCTTCGGTGGTCTTCTTACCCTCGAGCCTTCCTGCGACGGTCATCTTCGCATATTCGTTTATCACAATCACTTCGTGAGAGAGCTCGTGGCGATCGGCGATGTCCCAATCTATTTTGCTATGCGCTGGTGTGAGACCTACTGCACCTGTACCGAAAGCAGGGTCTACTTCTTTGTCTGCGACAATCTTGATGTGAATAGGTACATCGCAGAACACAGCATCGTATTCTTTGCCGACGAACTCCTTGTATCGTGCGTCATCTGGGTGCACGGCAACAGCCACATCGCCCACCTTAGTCTCTGGACGTGTCGTGGCTACTGGGATAGGGAAGTCTTTGTTGTAGCGGAATGTGTAGAGCTTCGCGGAGCGTTCTTCGTACACGATTTCATCATCAGAGATGGTAGTCTGGCCTTTCGGATCCCAGTTGACGATGCGAAGGCCGCGATAGATGAGCCCTGCGTCATACATGCGCTTGAAGACTGTGCGTACTGCTTTGCTGCGTGCCTTGTCGAGTGTGAACGCTTCGCGTGACCAATCGAGTGATGCTCCCATCGTTTTCAGTTGGCTTATGATTGTGTCGTGGCTCTGTGCAGCGAACGCTTCTATGCGATTGAGTAATTCTTCACGACCGAGATCGTGGCGGCTCTTCCCCTCATCTTTTTTTACTTGCTTCTCGACGACTGATTGGGTAGCAATTGCAGCGTGGTCGGTACCCGGCAGCCAGAGTGTGCGGAATCCGCGCATGCGCTTGTAACGGACGAGTGAATCTTCTATTGCGAGCATGAGCGCGTGGCCCATGTGGAGGCGGCCAGTGACGTTTGGCGGCGGGAGGACGATTGAGTATGTTGGCGCGTCAGCCGTGGTGACGCCACGCTTCACACATTCGTCAGGGTTGAAAAGGCCGCTCTTTTCCCATGTGGCATAGATACGGCTCTCGGTCGCTGTAGGATCATAGGGCTTCAGAAATTTCTCATCCATTGCTTAAAATATAGCAAAATAATGCCTTTACGCGAGGGGAAGGTTTCCGTTAGCAGTTATATCGATGACAAAGTCTTTTTGTTGCGCGTGGTAGAAGCCTGCGAGTGCGATCATGATGGCGTTGTCGGTCGAGAGCGATGCGGACGGGATTCGGAGTGATACGTGTGGACACATGGTGTCTACAGAGTGTGTGAACGTGCGGCGGATGTGGGTGTTGGATGAGACACCTCCACCTATGACGAGCGTCTGCGCCTGAGTCTGCTCAAGTGCTCGCGACGTCTTCTTCCACAATACTTCGGTCACGGCATTTTCGAACTCGTGCGCCATGTGCTGTTTCTCTTGCTCATTCAAATAAGGGCCTTTCTTCAAGAGAGTGAGCACAGCGGTCTTGAGCCCGGAAAATGAAAAATTACATGTCGCGTCATTTATCATTGGTCGTGGCAGTCGGAACTGCGTGAGGGAGGTTAAACCTCCCTCAGCTGCTGGGGGAGGTTTAACCTCCCTCACTGCCTCAGCGAGGCGCGAAATTTCTGGTCCGCCAGGGTACGGCATCCCGAGCATGCGCGCCACCTTGTCGAAGGCTTCGCCGACGGCGTCGTCGAGCGTCTGTCCGACGAGCTCGTACTCAAGCCACTTTTTCATCAGCACGAGCTCGGTGTGCCCGCCAGAGATAAGCAGAGCCAGCACAGGCATCTTCACCTCCGAAATAACAAGGTTCGACCTTGTTTCTTTTGCTAGCGCTGCCATTATGTGGCCCTCCATGTGATTCACGGCGATGAGTGGTTTGTCCCACGCGAGTGCGAGCGCGCGCGCGAAGTTGATGCCGACCCATAGCGCGGGCTCGAGGCCGGGGCCGGCGGTGACGGCAATCGCGTCGATCGCTGGCGGTTCGCATTCTGAAATGAAATCGAGGAAGGCTTCTGATAGGCCTGGTTCGCGCGCCAAAATTTCTGAAATTTTGGCGCGCATATCTTCACTCATCGCCTGTGTGTCTTCATGCAAAAGCTCCGCCTCCTCAAGCGCAGCTTCGAGAATCGGTACTAGATTCTTCGCGTGCTCACGCTTCGCGAGTGCGGGGAAGACGCCACCATATTCTTTATGTATATCTATCTGCGAAATGAGCGCGTTCCCGAGCACTGTGAACTCGGTATGTTTCTCGTCGCCAGCGCATTCGAGTATTGCTATCGCTGTTTCGTCGCAGCTCGTCTCAATTGCTAGAATCTTCATGTTCCTTTAAGACAGTCCATGGGAGCGGGTCGCCCCACGCGATTCGAAAGGCAGAAGCGTGTGGGTGCCCATTGCCACCGTACTTTCGAGCGATAGCAGACACGTCTATGCTCTCGTCGCTACGGAGCGACACGTTCAGGACATCTCCGTGTAAGCTTGCGATGATGCCGAGTGGCGGCTTTATGCGTGCGAGTCGATTCCCGACATCCGATGTGAACATGTGTGCGCTACTCGCGAGATAGCACTCATATCCCTCGAATGACACGAGAACTGCCTTGTTGGCGATTTGCTCGACGAGTATTGCGAAATGTTCGGCGTATATGTTTCCGCGCTCTATGAGAGCCTTGCGCTCAGTGTCATCTTCGAGCCTTGTGGCGAGCGAGTCCCATGTGTCGAAATTGAATGGTTGCGCATACATATAGGAAAGTATCGCCCGCGAGTCGGGTAGCTTGAAGACATACAGATCGCCGTCTTCGACGTATTTCAGCATAGTTGGTACAGGTATGTCTGGATGGAAATAGCTCCAGGCTATGGTTGAGCCGGAGCGTTTGTCGTCGAAGATATGCTCGGGCATGTTTTCAACATTTTCTTTATTGCCGAGATGGTGATCGAGCACCGTGACCGATGTGGCGGTTGCAATAATCTGGTTCATGATCTCTTGCGGGTAGCAGAAATCTACGAAGTATATTTTCCTACCATCGAGACCTTCAGGTACAGGAAGGCCGTACTTAACAGGAATGTATTCCGCAGTATCGCCGAATTTCTTCCATGCGGAATAGGCGCCGCCGAAGCCGTCTGGGCATCCGCCATGGTACAAGACAGCTATTTCTTTGTGATCTGTGTGCATTTGTAGATTGTACCGCTTATCGCACAAAGCGCACATAGATACCGGCTGGGATTACGCGTTCTGAAGAAGATTCTTGTATGAAAAGTTCTCCGCTTTCTCCGCAACTTGGCGGTTCAACCGCCAAGTTGAAGATGCCTTCGACAGTTTGTGCGAAGGCAACGCTGGCGTACCCAGCTGCGTATCCGTTCACGAGGAAGAACGAACCGGCCTTGTCTGAAAATATCTCGCTCAATGTCTCGAGCAATTCTGGAAGATTTTCCTCGATTTTCCACACCTCACCCTTCGCCCCTCGGCCGAATGCGGGCGGATCGAGAATTATTCCATCATACTTCACGCCACGTCGCGCTTCGCGCTTGGCGAATGCAAGCGCATCATCGAGCACCCAGCGTATCGCGTCTTCGCCCACGCCTGAGCGACGCGCATTGTCATGCGCCCAATCGAGCGACTGCTTCGATGCGTCGACATGAGTTACAAAAGCTCCTGTTTGTGCTGCGACTACCGACGCGATGCCAGTGTATCCAAAAAGATTGAGAACACGTGGCCCTTCAATGTGGGACATATCATGTCCCACATCAGACGTGGGACATGATATGTCCCACATTCCAGATATACGCTCGCGGAGCCATTGCCAGTTCGGCGCTTGCTCAGGGAAGATTCCTGTATGCTTGAAGCTTGTGAGAGCGGCGGTGAAGTGTGTGTCACCCCACGTGAGTTCCCAGGACTTCGGTACCGGCTGGCGCACGTCCCAGCCGCCGCGCTTGTCGCGGAATGCGAACACAGCGTGCGCGCTCTCCCAAAGCTCGGGCTTTTGCTTCTTCCATAGTGCCTGTGTCTCTGGGCGTGCGACGATTACTTCCCCGAAACGCTCCAGCTTCATATTCTCGCCAGAATCGAGGAGCTCGTAGTCGCTCCATGGGAGAGTGGTGAGGTGCTGGTCGTATTTCATACTAATGCCTCTGGGTGCTTCCGGCTCCACTCATAGAATACGACCGCAGCCGATACGGCCGCGTTGAGCGACTCTGTGCGTGGGTGCATTGGTATCGAGAGCGCCACGTCGCATGCTTCGAGCGTCTTTTCGCGTATGCCCGCGCCCTCGTTCCCGATTATGAACACGGCCGGCACATCGAATGCTTCGGAGCCGAGCGCAGTCGTGCCGCCCATTGCTAGACCGTATGTCCAGAAACCTTTCTCTTTGAGCACTTTGAGCGTGGTGTTCACGTTGCCGATAGAGACGAGCGGCACACGGAATGCCATGCCTGCGGATGTCTTCACCACGACGCCGGTGATGCCTGCTTGGCGATGCTCAGGAATCAGGACACCGGCGAGACCGAATGCGGCCGCTGAGCGGATGATCGCTCCCACATTGTGCGGGTCGTGTATCTCGCCGAGTATTACGACAGCAGGGTTCTTCTTCACATCGAGCGTCTCGATGAAATCATCAAATGGTATGAGCAGGGCAGATGGGTCCATGACGGCGATGATGCCCTGATGTGTCGCGTCTCTACCCACGAGCTCTTTGCCCCTGCTCACACCAAGCGGAAATTTCGGGATGTTGTGCCTCTCGAGAAGGGAATGAAGCTCTTTGTCGCCCGCGTCTGGCGCGAGGAATACCTTACGTATGATGCGTGGCGTGCTCGTGAGAGCCTCGACAAGCGCATGCTTGCCATATATGTAGACCTTTTCCCGCTTCGTGTCTCGGGGTGCTGGGTGCCGATTGATTTGCATTACATAGATTATGGCACAAAATTGCCAAATGGGCACTCTTTGACAAAAAGTACGAAATGTATATAATAAACCTCAGAAATTGTTCTTAACCTCAAGCCATCTCGGCTTGGGCAACTTACATTGAAAGGAGAAAAGTCATGGGAAAGAAACCTTTGTTCACGGTCGTTGCGGCGGCCAAACTTCGTGACAGGAGTATTGCCACGATTCTTGCTTTTCCTGAGTCTTGGACGGCTAGAGAGATTGCGGTCGATGCGCTTGGTGCCACTAACGTCAGGAATATCATCGATTGCGGATATGCGCTATCCAAGGAACAGGCACAAGAAATGGCAGATGTAATCACCAGCTGCGACGGGGGAACCGGAATACGGAATTGGGTCGGACACCACTTTCTCGTGGAAACTGGCGATCCGAACGAGCCTGTCTCGGTGGGTTACATAGCTCGTGGAAAAACGGCCCGATATGTCTGCGTTAGCAGATTTGGCCTAGGTTGCCGCCATGAAAAGTGTTTTGGCCTCATCGTCCGGAACCTAGACCTCGCGAAGTTCTAAGTCTAAAAATCATTTAGAGGAGGATTACCATGAAAGACAATCAGTTGTTCACGGTCGTTTCGACGACTAGACTTGGCGATGGTAGCGCCATCTCGACCATTTCATTCTCTAAGGATTGGACTCTTCGGTATGTCATAGGTACTCTCTTCGGAAGAAGCGCTGTAATCGATCCGAGACTCCGTGACGCCTTACTTATCGGCAATGGATACACCATCTCTTCCCAGCAAGCAAGAGAGGTAGCAGAGATTGGTGACAAGACAGCGGTGAGTATTGATGATTACGCAACCATATTCTTTGCTGGGACAATTAATGAAGACGTCTCGGTTAATGGCCTTTATCGCCAAAGAAGTGGTGCCTGGAAAATAGAGAAATCCCACGATTTTGGCCTCGACAGTAATCGAAGTTGGAGCACAAATGTGCGTCTTATGATTCGTAACCTATAGAACGTATCCTAAGCCGCTTTTTGCCACTTTCCACAATACCCTCATCTGCGCTTTTGGCCAGACGAGGGTATTTTTTTATTGTGCGCGCTGAGGAATTCGAATCCCCGACCTTCTCAACGTCAATGAGACGCTCTAACCAGCTGAGCTAAGCGCGCGTGCGGAAACTATATCATAATTTGCGGAGAGGGTGGGATTTTTCCGCAGCTCAAAACTCGCCGTCGCTCGTTTTGGCCGTGTCCGCGGCTCGCGGTTTTGCCTGCTGGCAAAACACCGCTCCGCCATTCAAATCCCACACATAAGGCGCGCAGGCGCCTTATTCCTCCCTTGCTCACTTCGTTCGCTGCGGAGAGGGTGGGATTTGAACCCACGAAGAGCTTTCGCCCTTGCTGGTTTTCGAAACCAGTGCTTTCGACCACTCAGCCACCTCTCCTGTGCCTGCTATCCTAGCATTTCGAAGCAAAAATGATAAGGTTCGAGTAACGGCCCTATCGTCTAACGGTTAGGACAGCGCCCTTTCACGGCGTAAATCGGGGTCCGATTCCCCGTGGGGTCACAAATCGAAACTTCAGTCGGATTCAGTTCGGAACGCAAGCCCGCCTCTGGCGGGCTTGCGTGTATTCGCGCGCGCAAGCGCGCGGTATTTTC
>JBAYJU010000015.1:0-20108 GCA_041664865.1 Minisyncoccota bacterium | reverse complement strand
GTGGGGCTTGCTGAGCGTGAACGCGAACGCAATCGGATCAGCATCGCAGTTCGTCGTGGGTAGCTCGACCGCCACTAACTTCATCGTGGCGAATGGTGGCAACGTCGGCATCGGGACGACGGAACCGTTACAAAAGTTGGAAGTAAAAGGTGGAAATATTGCGGTAACGACCGATACGACTGGTGCGATTGGATTGGGAAATGGGATTAACTTTAATCCTGTAAATAACGCTGGAAGTTACGCTAAGGTAAAAATTGGAGTTTATGATGATATTGGTGGGTCTTGGAATCGTGGAAATCTAGCGTTTATGCTGGACAATACTGCTGATGGTAGCAATGCTGATATTAGTGACACGGTGTTGTATCTTCAAAGGAGCGGCAACGTCGGTATCGGGACGACGAGTCCAGCGAGCAAATTGGATGTGTATGGTGGTGACTTTGCGTTGACCGGTACCGGAGTCTCAACCGGTTTAACCAGTATTGCCAACGGTACTGCCGGATTCCTTGCTAGTCTCACGAGTCAGACTACCGGAGGAGTAACATTATCTGGTATGTCAAGTCTCGCTTCAAGCGCTGCGAAGCCGATGATTTTGCAGGCTATATCCGGAGCTGACCCAGACGACACAACCCCTATGATGACTTTCCGAACAGGGAGACGTTCAGGAACCGGTGGGGTTAATAATGCCGATGCTGAAACGGCATTTCAGTGGCAAAAATACGATGAGACAGCACTTATGACAATGTTAGGTAATGGCAATGTAGGCATCGGGACGGCCAGTCCGGCTTCCGCATTGGATGTTGTGACAACTGCTTCCGCAGATGTTTTGCGGTTGAATAGAAATTCCGACATTGATGCTACTGTTCGTGATTTTGCTAGGTTCTATCGTGGCGCAACGGCAGTCGGTGGTTTAAAAACATCCAATGATACAACGATGCTATATGGTTTAACCAACCTTGTTTTAGGTATTAACGAGGTGGAAAAAGTCAGAATAGACAGTAACGGCAACGTCGGCATCGGGACGACGAGTCCTGCCACTTCTCTCCACATACAGAATACATCTACGGGCTTTGAGCAAGGGCTTAAAATTTCAACATTTAGGTACCCAAATGTGTATTTTGACTCATACGATAGTGGTTATTGGGGCGACATTGTTCTAAACGCGGTAGCGACCGGGTATTCGTCGGGAGGGTCATTAGCAGGTGCAATGTTGGTAAGAAGTCAGAATTCTATACAGTTGGCACCGAATGACACAGTGGCTGTCACATTATCAACAACTGGCAACGTCGGTATCGGGACGACAAGTCCCGCAAAATTATTACATATCGCAGGTTCTGGTTCTGGTGCTGCTGATATTCTCATAGGAGAAACTTCACAAGGGGTAGACTTAAAGAATTTTGCTATCAGCAACCGCAGTCAATATCTTGAATTTGGAACACAAAATGATGCTGTAAATAATTTCACGGCAGGATTTGCTTTAAGCAGGAGTAACGGAATAGCGGTTGGAGCTTATGCTGGAGTGAATGCACCTCCTACTAATGGAATGATAATAAGCGGCAACGTCGGCATCGGGACGACGACTCCGGGGGCGAAGCTGGATGTGTATCAGAGCACAGCTGGCTTGAATACTATGGATCTAACGAACAGTACTTCTAATCTGACAGTTGATATGACTCCTGCGTCAGGTTTTGACTCATATATCACTAATGCACGAGTTGGAGCTGATATATATTTTAGAACCTCAAACGCTTCGTATGGCGATCAAACACCATTAACATTGTTGGCGAATGGCAATGTCGGCATCGGGACGACAAATCCGTTAGGTAAATTAGTAATCAGCAATAATGGTGCTCTTGGTCTTGAAATTACTCCTGGGATAACAGCGTTTGGTTTGGCAAATGTCAATTATATCGCATCTTATGATAGAGCTCTTTCAGCTTATAAAGATATAGTTTTTGACACAGGACTCGATGGTTCGCCAGCGTTAATAATAAAAAACGGAGGCAACGTCGGTATCGGGACGACGACACCGGGGGCGAAGTTGGAAGTTGATGCAGATTCCAATGATCAATTAATCTTGAGAAGAACAACCGCAGGAGTTGAACAAGCGTGGTATTTTGGTCAAAATTCAAAAGATTTAGTTATCGGCACTGGTCCAACCAGCGGATTAGCTGATGCTAAGTTCACAATACAAGATACAGGTAATGTCGGTATTGGTACTGCGAGTCCGGTAGCAAAATTAGATGTATTCGGAACACAAGCCTTAACAGGCGCAACAGCTAGTAACTACATCAGCTTTAAGCCAGGGGGGACTCAAAAATCAATAATCGGCACGGCTGGAGCTATAAAAGGAACAGCCGCGGTAGATTTGGGCTTATTTGCTGAGACAGGTTTAGGAATGTCGTTTATGGTTAATGGTTCTGCGACTGACGCAATGACGATAGCAAGTACTGGGAAAGTTGGTATTGGTCAGACGAATCCAGCAACCACACTTTCACTTGCGCAAGATACAGGGATATTGTCGTGGGGGAATAATGATGGTTCTACGCAACGAGCCTCTATTTTGGGGACTAGCGCAAATGCTCTAACATTCAGCATTTTGGGCTCTGAAAAAATGATCTTAACAACAGATGGCAACGTCGGTATAGGGACGACGAGTCCGAATGCGCGTCTTAACGTTTATGGTGTTACCCCTGGAACTGCAGAGATTCGAATAAACGATTTTGGTGGAGGAGACTATAGTATCTTGTCCTCACTGGGTGGTGTGAACAAGTTTGCTATTCACGACAGGACGGCGGGGGTGACGAGGTTGGCCATTGATAGCACAGGCAACGTGGGCGTGGGGACGACGAGTCCGGCCACATTGCTAGAGGTTGGGGGTGTCGCTGCCAATGTTACCTTCGATTTCTATAAGAGCTGTGCAGGGTTCACCTCGGATGCGAATGGCAAGCTTCTCTGCACAGCTTCTGATCAACGACTCAAGCAGGAAATCACTGCACTTGCCACATCAACTGCACTCGCAGGAATCAATGCGCTCGATCCGGTGTCATTCTACTGGAATCCAGCGACTGGCCGTGGCTCGGTACAGCAATTCGGGCTCATCGCTCAGCAGGTACAGGCGGTATTCCCGAATCTTGTAAACACTACGAGCCCGACAGACCTTACGCCTGACGGCACACTGGTCGTGAATTATGAGGGCCTCATTGCACCGATGGTTCTCGCCATCCAGCAATTGGATTCGAAGTTTGCAATTCCTGCAGAAGCTACGAGCACGCCGTCGGCTGTTCTGACGGCCGACGGGGAAGGAGTCGATCTATACAAGCTCGCGACATATGCAGTTTCGAATATCACAGATCTCTCGTCTAGGATCGGTGCGCAAGATATACGGCTAACCTCGCTTGAGGACAGGGTGACGGCGCTTGAGAATGGATCGGTGAGCGTGGCGAGCGGCTCTCCTGTATCGTTCTCCACATCTACGCTCGCTAGTGCGCTCGAGAGCTTCGGGGTGCTCATACAGAAAGGCGTCGCACAATTCAACACGCTTGTATTCCGCCAGCTCGTCGCGAGCAAGGATGCCGACGGCACCAGTAGTGCCGGTAGTGTGACGATACTCACTGGCAACACTGTCGCGCAGGTGAATAATTCTCTGGTGTTGCCGACGACAAAAGTCTTTGTCACCTTTAATTCAGAGATTTCTGGCAGCTGGTGGGTGAGCGACAAGACCTCAGGTGCCTTCCGTGTCGTGCTCTCGTCTCCGCAGGCTGTCGACGTGTCGTTCGACTACTTCCTGGTGCAGACGGAGGGGCAGATAGCGACTTCGACTTCTAATGTCGCGCAGGGTGTGTCGCAGTCTAGCGGCCCTGACACTGTGCCGCCTGAGATCACTCTTCTCGGCGACAATCCTATGCGCCTATCTGTCGGCGGCATATTTACCGAGCCTGGCGTGACTGTCACAGATAATATCGAAGGTATAGGCTCGTATGTCACATATGTGAACGGCATAGAGCAGGAGGCTTCTGCTGGTACGATTGATACTTCTAGTGCTACGACATACATCATCACGTACAAGGCTACTGATGCGAGAGGGAACATATCCACAGCGAGGCGCTCAGTGATCATTGGAGACACGGGCGGTGCAGAGCAGAGCTCGATTCCGGACTCAAACCCTCAAGAGCAAACATCGAGTGCAGATACTACAGCGCCTATCGTGACATTGAACGGTGACGCAGCGATGCAGCTCACCTCAGGTGACGCATTCACAGACCCAGGCGCTACATCTACCGATGATACTGACGGCTCGCTTACGCCTGTCGTCTCTGGTGCGGTCGACACAGCGACACCTGGCCTCTACACGCTCACCTATGCGGCGACTGATGCGGCAGGGAACACTGGCAGCGTCTCGCGTGTGGTGACTGTCACCGCTCCAGAGGCGGCCCAGTAACCCTTTATACTCGGTCGGCTCGATTCGATAGAAACGAAAACCGCCACTCTTGCGAGTGGCGGTTTTCGTTCGTACGAGGGTTCAACCTCAGACGAAAGCGGATTTGTCATCCCGAATTCAATTATATTCAAATGCTCGCCTGTGTCAAGTATCTCAAGCGATATTGTGGATAAGTCTACGAAGCCGCCAGAGGGAATCGAACCCTCGGAAAGCGGGATGACAAATCCGCTTCCGCACCCAGCTGACGGCGTAAGCCTATGATATCATGCTAATACAATTCTAATTTTAATCACTATGGCTATTCGCGTTGCAATTAATGGGCTCGGGAGAATAGGGCGTGCGTTCGTGCGCCGTGCACATGGGCGTGATATAGAGATTGTCGCGGTGAACGACCTGGGCTCGCTTGAGAATCTCGCATATCTTCTGAAATACGACACTGTGTATGGTCGCGCGCTGTTTCCTGTGGAGGTTAAACCTCCACAAGATGGGGCAGAAGGCGTGCTTCTTATTGACGGGAAAGAAGTGAAGTTTTTGTCTGAAAAAGATCCGTCGCAATTGCCGTGGAAAGATCTGGCGATTGATGTGGTAGTCGAGTCTACTGGGTTCTTTACTGAATATGAGAAGGCGCAAGCACACATCACTGCTGGTGCGAGGCGTGTGGTAATCAGCGCACCAGGGAAAGGCGACGCGTCTATTGGCTCCACGGTGCTGATGGGTCTGAACGAGGAGAAGCTCGCGACATGCGCAATAACGAGCAATGCATCGTGCACTACGAACGCTGCAAGCCCAGTCATCGCAATACTCGACGAAACAATCGGAATCGAGAAAGCCATTCTCTCGACGACTCACGCATACACCGCCAGCCAGTCTATCGTAGATGGTACCGCCAAGAAAGATGCGAGAGAGGGCAGAGCCGCAGCGCAGAACATCGTGCCGACTTCTACTGGTGCGGCGACTGCTGTGACGCAGGCATACGAGCCTCTTGCCGGTAAGTTCGACGGAATCTCGCTACGCGTACCAGTGCCAGCAGGGTCGATAGCAGATATCACTTTCATCGCTAAGCGACCGACTACGGTCGAAGAGGTGAATGAAATACTGCGCGGCGCCGCAGCGGCGCCGCGATGGGAGGGCATCTTCACAGCAACCGACGACGCGCTCGTATCGAGCGATATCATTGGCGAACCGTATGCTTCTATAGCGGATTTAGGTATGACGCGAGTGGTAGACGGCACGCTAGTGAAAGTGCTCTCGTGGTATGACAACGAGATGGGGTATACCGAGTCGCTTGTCCGCCATGTGATTGCTGCCGCTCATGCCTAAGGTATATTTTGCGAGTGATCATGCGGGGTTTGATTTGAAAGAGAAACTTGTTGCGTATGTAGGTGAGCTCGGGTGCGAAGTGGCAGATGTGGGTGCGTACACGCTAGACACAGAGGATGATTACCCGGATTTCATCACACCGTGTGCGCAGAAAGTCGCAGAAGCATGTAGGACATATCATGTCCCACATCAGATGTCGGACATGATATGTCCTACATACGCGGGAGCGTTCGGCATTATCATCGGCGGGAGCGGGCAGGGCGAGGCGATGTGTGCGAATCGTGTCGTAGGAATTCGCGCCGCCGTCTTTTACGGCGGCGCGTCTGAAATCGTGCGTCTTGCTCGGGAGCACAACGATGCCAACATTCTTTCGCTCGGAGCGCGCTTTGTCAGCATAGAAGAAGCTAAAGAGTCCGTGCACATATTTCTAACCACGCCCTTTTCTGATGCTCCGCGCCACGCACGCCGTCTTGCGAAGTTTTAATTCATGTATACTTGAGACTGCATGACAGACATTCAATTCGATGAAGACCATGAATTCATGCATACTATAGCTGGCGAGAAGAAACCTTTTTTCTTACGGCTAGTTCTAGCTACTGGAATAGTCTCAAATGATAGGCAGGCAGAGTATGTATTGCTTGGAGTCTCTGTGTTCTTGATCATAATCGCTTTCGCGATACCTTCATTTGTAGGTAGTCCGCAATCGAGTGTGCCGCAGAGCACTATCGATGCTGCAATGAAAGTACCGTCGCATATTCCGCGTTGATTACTATGGCACATCCGTATCCATCGATGCGAGGCTTTACTCTTATCGAGCTTCTGGTTGTAATCGCTATTATCGGGATACTGTCATCAGTAGTGCTTGCATCATTGAACACTGCAAGAAATAAGGCGAATGACGCTAGACGCGCGTCAGATATGCACTCCATTCAGATGGCATTGGAAATGTATCGCACGAGTAATACCGGATATCCCGTGACTACTGGATGGTCAAGCAGGTGCGCGGCATGGCCTGATAAGGGCGCTGGGAATGTCATACCTGGTCTTGTGCCAGGGTATCTTCCGAAGATGCCGGATGATCCTCAGATGGATTCATCTGGAAATCTTTGTTGCTACTTGTATTATTCAGACGGTATTGACTATAAGCTGCTTGACTACAATTGTCCTACTTTGAATTACAATAGTGTGCGCTCATTGATTGATCCAACACGTGACAGTGGAACTGACGCGTGCATTGTGGATGGCGATAGCATATGGTCATGGGCAATCTATACGGACAACGCGTGCTCATGGTGAGTAATTATGTTGTACACTATCTGAGATGAGCCTAGTCGTTCCGGCAGTGCTCCTTTCTTCCCACAAAGACCTTGAGGAGAAACTTGCGATTTTTGCTGATATACCATCGGTCGATCGTGTTCAGATAGATGTGGTAGACGGAAATTTCGCCTCTCCAGCATCCTGGCCGTACACTGTACCTGGGGAATTGAGTGGCATGATCACCGATGGGGAGATGCTGCCCGAGCTCGATCATATCGAATACGAGATCGACCTGATGTGCTTCGATGCCGAGCTGGCTGCCGGGCAATGGCTATCCATCGGAGCGTCACGCCTCACTTTCCACGCCGAGAGCGTGAGGGATATCTCTCGGCTTCTCGGGTCAACTCGCCAATGCTTCGGGGATGACTGTGTAGAGTTTGGCTTGGCACTCAACATCACTAGCGACCTTTCAATAATAGAGCCATACATATCTCAAGTTTCGTATGTGCAGTTTATGGGAATTGCTTCTATCGGTCGGCAAGGGCAGGCATTTGACTGGCGCGTGTTTGAGAAGGTGCGCGTGTTTCATGAGCGCCATCCAGAAATTCCTATGCAGGTCGATGGAGGTGTCTCTCTGCAGAACGCGAAGAAACTCGTCGCTCTGGGTGTGTCCAAGCTGATTATCGGTTCCGCAATTCTCCGAGCAAGCGATCCAGCGTTAGCCATTGCAGAGCTCGAATCTTTGCAAAGCACGTATGGGGTGTGAGGTATACTGAAATGATGACGGATTCAGAAGTGATTGAGATTGAGAAAAAAGTAGCGTCCATCCGCGAGACGATAATCGAGATGCTCGTCGCCGCAGGGAGTGGGCACACGGCTGGGCCGCTCGGCATGGCAGATATATTTGCGGCGTTTTATTTCCATATACTCAATCACAATCCGCAGGAACCTTGCTGGGAAGGTCGCGACCGCCTAGTGCTATCCAATGGCCATATCTGCCCAGTGCTTTATGCGACGATGGCGCACGCAGGGTATTTCCCGATTGAGGAGTGTCTTACTTTGCGCAAGTTCGGCTCACGGCTACAAGGGCACCCAGAGCGCGTGCGCTTGCCAGTGCTCGAGACCACTTCCGGCCCACTAGGCGAAGGCCTCTCGCAGGCGGCGGGCATGGCCTATGCGTTTCGCATGGATGAAAAAATGTGGGACATATCATGTCCCACATCTGATGTGGGACATGATATGTCCCACATTGGGCGGAGGGTGTATTGTGTAATGAGCGACGGTGAGCAGGAAGAGGGCAACACTTGGGAAGCTGTTATGTTTGCAGGAAAGAACAGGCTATCAAATCTCACGGCTGTCATGGATCGCAACAACATACAAATCAACGGCATGACCGAAGACGTGATGCCGCTTGAGCCTCTTGCCGACAAGTATCGAGCATTTAACTGGCACGTTCTCGAGGTGAACGGGAATGACATTCCAGCTTTCATAACTGCGATTGACGAGGCGAAGGCTATCTATGAGAAGCCGACGCTCATCATTGCACATACGATTCCAGGCAAGGGAGTGCCAGAGATCGAGTTCGATTATCACTGGCATGGCAAGCCGCCTACCAAGGAGGAAGGTAAACGATTTTTACAAGAAATCCGCACATTGGGCGGTAAGGTACAGCATGAATATGCTTAATACAAACGCACATCTATCCGAGAAGATATTTGCGGACGATATAGAGCAGGCCCCGACTCGCGACGGGTTCGGCAATGGCGTAGTAGAAGCCGGGAAGGCCGACCCGAGGGTCGTAGTACTTTGTGCAGATCTAGCTGAGAGCACGCGTGCCGAATGGTTCCAGAAAGAATTTCCTGAGCGATATATCGAGATAGGTGTCGCAGAGCAGAACATGGCGACTGTTGCAGCAGGCATGGCGGCAGTAGGAAAAGTGCCCTTCATTGCGAGCTATGCGGTATTTAGCCCTGGACGCAATTATGAGCAGATACGCACGACTATCGCGCTCAATCGCGCAGGTGTGAAAGTCTGTGGCATGCACGCAGGAGTGTCGGTGGGGCCAGATGGAGCGACGCATCAGATGCTTGAGGACATAGGCATGATGCGCATGCTGCCGGGAATGATAGTAATCGCGCCATGCGATGCCGAAGAGGCGCGGAAGGCTGTCATCGCTGCCGCACAGACGGACGGGCCAGTGTACTTGCGTTTCGGGCGCTCCGCGACGCCTGTCTTCACTACGAGAGATACGCCGTTTGAGATAGGGAAGGCACTGAAGCTTTTTGAGTCTGATGATCCACAAGTCGCGATTCTCTCGACGGGCTCGCTTGGCTATGCTGCGCTCGTCGCTGCCCGCGAGCTTGCCGAGAGCGGAGTCGGAGTTATTGTGTTGCATATGCCGACTATCAAACCACTAGACACAGAGTCGATACTCAATGTGGCGAAGCGAGCGGGCCGCGTAGTCACAGTCGAGGAGCACCAGTCTGCAGGAGGGTTCGGGAGTGCGGTCGCAGAATTTCTCGCACAGAATCACCCTGTGCCTATGCGGTTACTCGGTATCGCGGACGTATTCGGGCAATCAGGCGAATCGGATGAGTTGTTGACGTATTACGGACTCGACGCTCTCCACATAGAAGAAGCTGCGCGAACCCTAGCGAGTGTATGATGAAAGTATGAAAGACAAAATAAATACTTATTTAGCAGTGCTGCTTATCACTATCGCAGGATCCGGAGCGGCCATGCTCATAGTGCATATCGCATATTCCGACACGTCGTCTTTCGCTTTAGGTAGCGAAGCTGAATTTGCACAGCTCCAACAGTCGATTTTAAAACAGTGAACCTTATTTACATGGAGGTGACGGAGTAGGATGCTGGAGCATCGGCTAGGTATTTCTCGATTATGTCGCGGGAGAGCAGGCCTTTCTGCGCACCAATTTCCTGCACTACTGCCATGGCGTTGACGGGTCCCCACGCGAGCGCTTCGCGGAGCGGTTTGCCGAGTGCGAGCGCAGCAACGATGGTCGAGGTAGTTGCATCGCCTGCGCCTGTGCGGTCGACAGGTAGCGACATGTCTGGATACATCGGTACTCGGAGCATCTCTACGCCGTCATAGGCGTATGCGCCGTCTGGGCCGTCTGTAATTATTGCAATCTTCGGTCCGAGCGCGCGCATTTTCTCGAGAAGTATGTTGATGGAGGTCTTGCCGACTTCGAGTATGCGCTCGGCCTCTTCTTTGTTGCAGGCGACTAGCTCGGCTACTGCATATAGTGGCGATAGCTTGTGCAGGCCCATAGATATTTCAAACGTACTCGGCTGGAAGGCAAGCTTCGTCTCCGAGTGAGAGGCGCACCACTCGGCAAGACTGGCATGGAATTCTTCTGAACGGCCCGCGGAAGAAAGATATATCCATTTTGGCGGAGCGAAATCACCAGGAATGGCGTATGGATAATCTTCGTGTCGGACGAGTATGGTGCGCTCGGCGTCGTACATAAGTACATAGTCATGATTTGTCGGCATGCCTTTGTTGATGTGTACGTATCGCGTATCGACGCGCTCATCTCGGAACACGGCGAGTGTGTCATCTCCTCGCTGATCGTCGCCGACGTTTGATACGAACCCGGAGGAAAGGCCGAGTCGCGCAGCTGCGACTGCTGCATTCGCGGCATTGCCTACGGCCGGTACGAGCACTGAGAACTCATAAGGAATCTTGTCGCCCCACGGCATCGAGAGAGTGCAATTCTCGTGCGCATCGCCGCAGGTAATCTGCGCTTCTTTGAGCTTGATAAATTCGTCGACGGTCGTATCACCGATAGCAATGAAGTCCATATGTGTAGAGTCTATCATGTTACGATATATGTATGAATGATCTCGCTTCTACAGCCGATTCTCTTTTTGCTCCAAGCAAAGGAATCCTCGCCGAGGACGAGAGCGTGCACTCTGCGACTGTGCATCTCGCTTCATATGGCATCTCTGCGAGCGAGGAGATGCGTCGGCAGTACCGCGATCTTTTCATCAACACTGAAGGCATCGAGCAGTATATATCTGGGGTAATACTATTCGCAGAGACGCTTCTCCAGAAGGGAGATGACAAGAAATTATTTACAGAATCGCTTGCGGAGCGCAGCATCGCACCTGGCGTGAAGGTAGACCTCGGTACAGAGCCTATCAGCTCAGGCTCGCAGGAGCTGATCACGCAAGGGCTACTCGACCTTCCAGCGCGACTCATAGAATATAAGAAGCAGGGAGCAGTGTTTACCAAGTGGCGCGCAGTCATCCGAATTGATGGCGACCATTTGCCGACGGCGGAGGCGATACACGAGAACGCTAAGCGTCTTGCAATATATGCGAAGGAGGCACAGAGCGCTGGCATGGTGCCGATACTCGAACCGGAGGTGTTGCTTGAAGGGAGGCATAGTCGTAAACGCTCGCGCGCTGTAATGGCAGAAGTACTTAGCACGCTCTTTGCTGTGCTAGGAGAGCATGCAGTAGATTATTCGAGCATCATACTGAAGACGTCGATGGCGCTCTCTGGGAGCGAGAGCGGGAAGAATGACACGCCGGAAGAGGTCGCAGAAGATACGCTCGCAGTGCTTCGTGAGAACGTGCCGCCGCAAATTGCTGGCATCGTGTTCCTGTCGGGCGGGCAGACTCCGGATCA
Organism: Minisyncoccota bacterium; assembly: GCA_041664865.1. Classification (GTDB taxonomy): domain Bacteria; phylum Patescibacteriota; class Minisyncoccia; order Phycocordibacterales; family Phycocordibacteraceae; genus C7867-001. Next base: position 8,436 of record JBAYJU010000015.1, on the reverse strand, counting down.
GGCGACCGAGAATTTGCGAGCGATAACTCTCCACGCGAAAGATGTCGGTGCTCCGTGGCCGTTCACATTTTCTTATTTGCGGGCACTCGAAGAGGAGGCGCTTGCTATATGGAAAGGGAAGCAAGAGAACGTCCCAGCTGCTCGCGCTCAGTTCCTAGAGCGCCTCGCCAAAGTCTCCTCTGCGCTTGCCTGATTGCTTTCTGAATCGTTTTCAAGTATATTCAGACCCATGCTTACGCTTCCAGTTTTGAAACGCGACAAAGACTCTGCAACTCTATCGGCTATACGCACGTCGGGCATGATACCTGCTGTGGTGTATGGCGCGCACCAGTCATCGACACCGATCTCGGTAGATGCAAAAGTATTCGCAAAAGTCCTCCACGAGGCTGGCGAGGCGACTATAGTATTGCTCACTGGTCTTGGCGCCGAGATACCGACTCTTATCCACAAGGTTGATTTCGAGCCTATCACGAGCCTTCCGCGACATATTGATTTCTATGCGGTGACCAAGGGTGAGAAGGTGGAGGTCGCCATTCCGCTTGAGTTTATAGGTGAGTCTGCAGCTGTAGAAGCAGGTGCAAACCTGGTGAAGGTTCTACACGAGATCGAAGTAGAGGCAGACCCGATGAATCTACCGCACACTATCAGCGTAGATCTCTCCATGCTCAAGGTGGTGGACGACCAGATTCATGCAAAAGATCTCGTGCTTCCTGCTGGAGTCGTGCTCATGGCAGAGCCAGACGACGTAGTAGCGCTCGTCCAAGAAGTTGTTGAAGAGAAGGATGAAGAGGTCGCGGCTGACCTAAGCTCGATTGATGTAGAGAAGAAGGGTAAGGAAGTGGTTGCACCTGAAGAAGGGAAATAACAGAGGTCGGCATTTTTTGATATACTGCGCAGATGCCTAGAGGTGTCATCGCAGTATTTTTCGTATTAGTAGCAATATGCGGCGGTGTGTTTGTGCTCTCTCACCATTCAGCAATGGCTCAGGAACTCACACCACAAGAGCGTGCAGCACTACAAGCGCAATATGACGAGCTCCAGAAAGAAATCGCAGTGCAGCAGCAGATTATTAAAGACACGCAGGCCAAGAAAGGCACACTGCAGGGAGATGTCACCACGCTGAATGCCAAGATTAAAGCCGCCCAGGCTCAGATTGACGCGAAAAACATAACTATCAAGCAGCTCTCCGCGCAGATAGCGAAAAAGAACGTAGTTATAGGGCAGCTCTCAGACCGCATAGCACACGGTAAGGAGTCGCTGGCCTCCATACTGCGCCAGACGCAGATGATCGATGACTATTCAGTAATAGATGTCGCACTCGGGGCGCAGGACGTCTCCGGTTTTTTCAGCGATCTGGATGCGTTCGTATCTATAAATACCAACCTGCAGAATCTTTTTGCCGATATACGGCAGACCAAGGCGCAGACCGAGAGCGAGAAGGCGGCACTTGCAGCGAAGCAGAATCAGACCGCAGATGCGAAATATGTAGTAGAGACGCAGAAGCAGAAAATATCTTCTGACAAGACGCAGAAGCAGCAATTGCTCGCGATAACTACGAACCAAGAGACTGAATATAAAAAAGTCCTTGCGGAAAGGCAGGCCAAGGCCGCGGCAATACGCGCAGCACTTTTCCCACTGCGCGATGCAAGCGCAATCTCATTCGGCCTCGCTCTCCAATATGCGCAGCAAGCGCAGAAGGTGACTGGCGTCGACCCTGCGCTAGCTCTAGCAATTCTCACGCAGGAGTCGAATCTCGGTGCCAATGTTGGTCAGTGCTATCTAAAGGATGATAAGACAGGTGCTGGAGTAGGAAAGAACTCAGGAACAGCTTTTGCAAAAGTTATGTCCCCGAAGCGAGACGTGCCCCCGTTCCTCGCGCTTGCTCTCGATCTCGGGTTCGATCCGCACAAACAGGTCGTGTCGTGCCCGATTGCGAGCGCAGGTGGCTGGGGTGGCGCTATGGGGCCTGCTCAATTTATCCCGTCTACATGGGATCTCTATGCCGACAGAGTCGCGCGAGGTGGCGGGAAGTCTATCGCCAATCCATGGGACCCGAAGGACGCCATAATGGCGATGTCGTTCCTACTCGCAGACAATGGCGCAAGCAAGGGCGGCTACACAGCTGAATATAATGCAGCAGCTAGATATTATGCAGGGTGGAATGGCCCGGCGACTGGCGCAGGGAAGTCTTACGCAAGCCAAGTCATGAATACGGTGAAGAACACCATACAGCCGAATATCGACTTCCTTTCGAGCATATAGCGAGTATCGAAGCCAGACTTCGATACTCGCGGCAGGTGGATAACGTGAGACATTGGAAGCACTTAGGAGATATACTTGAAGTAATCATAAATAATTTTCTATACACATGATCTCTATCAAAAAAGTCTTCACAACTTTCGCCATACCGTTCATGCTGCTCCCGGCCGTCGCTTCTGCGCAAGCGGTCGTTGTGGCAACCGTCAATATCTATGATGCTAAGATTGCGTCGCAAGCTGGTAATGACATCCAGATTACTTTCGATCTCTCCAATCGCACTCAGGTCCAGCCAGATGTGCGCTACTCCGTACAGCTCATCAAACAAGACAATGGCCAACAAATCCAAGTAGACGAAAAAATCTACGATGAGAACCTGACGCTCAATGAAAATCAGACTATCAAAAAAGAAATCACCTACACAGCTCCGCGATATCTCTCTGGAGAATTTCAAGTGTGGTTGACTGCGAAAAATCAGAATGGTTTGACTTTAGCTCTTGCAAACCCAGGTGAAATTACACTTACCGGCAACGGACAATATGTGGAAGTGAGCGGTTGCTATCTCAAAGTCGCCGGAGAGGCTGGAGACAAGAAATACACGCTAACGCAAGGTGTAGATATCAAGAGTAGTGAGAAATTGCTTGCGTATTGTGACGTCACTAATCATCTCGCTGGGGCGACTACTCTCACCCCGCACTTCACTACCAACTGGCGCACCACATTTGGACAAGCAGTTGAAACTAATACCGAGAAGCAGCCAGTCATAACTCTTGCGAAAGGAGAGAAGAAGCAGATTCAGCTCACTCTGCCATTGGCGCAGGTTCCTCAGGCCTATGACGCCACACTGGTCCTTCAGAATTCGCAGAATCAGACCATTTCAAACAAGACCACGTTCCACTACGTGCTCCGCGGGCTATCTGCCACTATCCAGAACTTGCGACTCGACAAGGACTATTACAAGAAAGGCGACACTGCCAAGGCTTCTTTCTTCTGGTCAGCTTCGGCGGATAACTTCCCAGACTCTCGCTTGGGCAAGACCGACAACGGCAAGATGTTTGCCGATATCACTATCACAGACTCACAAGGCAAGACCTGCGCCACTCTCCAGAAAGAGCTGGATCAAAAAACTTCAGTAGTGGAATATGATCTGCCGATAAGTATCGACTGCGTTAATCCAAAGGTAGCTGTCAGTATCAAAGATGGCGCTGGCACAGCCCTAGATAAGAAAGATTTCGTCATCGAGAGCCAGAGCGCCCCGACAAATAACCTCATTGTTAAGATCGGCATTGTGCTGGGGGCTATTCTGGGTCTTATAATATGTGTCTGGGTGATGCTTAGGTACAGAAATAAAAAAGCAGTGACAGCAATTGTCTTCCTACTTCTGGTCAGCGGTATGTTCCTAGTGGGTGGCAGCGTAGCGAGGGCCGATACGTATACCCTAATGTCTAATGACACTACAATTGTCGTTAATGCGAAATTAGATAAAAAAGAATATGCACCTGGAGAAAAAATTGTGGCAAGTGGACAAATTGTATCTGCAACGTGTAGTAATGGTGGTAATATTCCTGGTCTCAGCTTGAGCGTGACTATCAACGGATCAAATAAAATTATCCCGAGAGACGATAATCCTGCATTTCGTATTGCTGTGTTTAATGCAGAGAATATTGCTGGACTATACAATGCTGTTTTTAAAGCAGGTAATCCTTTTATGGTATTTATTGGTGGTGTAAGTTTTAGTATCCCATACACCGTCGTCGCACCGCCCCCTCCAGTCGCCGGCACCTGCAACACAACAACCACAGCCAGCTCATACGTCTCAGCACCTTCCTCAAATCTCTGCACCAAGGGCACGCCATCAACTGTTATTGGTAACTCGACAACTCACAAATGGGAATGGACTTGTGCTGGTACAGGCGGAGGAGCGCCTAGCCCGTTGTGTACTGCCACCGCACCAGCACCCACACTAAGCTTCACAGGCAATGCCACAATAATCAAGGGCGCGTCAACTAATCTAAATTGGACAGCCACAAACGTTCCTAAATGTGTAGCGTGGGGAGGCACATTCGGCCCTGCGTCTTGGGGAACCGACAAGGGCTTGACTGGCCCTGAATCGGTCTCTCCTCTCACAACTACTTCATACCAGATGCAGTGTTGGAATAATCTTGGACAGGGCACTGTGCAGAAGACGGTGACTGTGACCGTGACTGCCGCTGCACCAGTCGCTGGCACCTGTGGCACCTCTGCCAAGACATACGCCTCCACAGCCACAGCCTTCTCAGGCTCTCTGTGCACCAACGGATCAGGCGTATCCACACCAGCCAGCCCATCGTTCCCGAGCGCAGGCAATTCAACCACATGGACATGCGGTGGCTCCAACGGCGGAGCGTCATCAGGGACGTGTACGGCATCTAGAAGCGCAGCTTCTTGCGCCGCCACAACCATCGCCGGTTGTGTGCTCCCAGGAACTTCTTCCGGCAGCTCGGCCGGAACCTGCGACATCTATGGCACTTGCAACTACACCTGCAACAACGGAACGTGGAACGAGAATTCGAATGATTGCGAGCTCCCAATCTCCATTACCGTGAGCCCTAGTAGCTACAGTGCGACGCTCCCAGCTCACACTGCAAATGCCACATACACGCTCACCAACGCCACGTCCGTCTCCGCTAAATGCCGTCTGCTTGATTACAACAAGAACGCAATCCCTGGCTACAACTACGGTAAATGCACAGGCAGTATGAAAGTATCCGCCCCAAGCACTGTCGGAGCCTACTCGTATTATATCCAAGCAAAATCGAATTATACGGGGCAGACAGCGATTAGTAATGGATTTACATTGTCCATCAAAGCGGCACCTATCTCTGACTCCTGCGGCACCTCTAGCGGCACCACGCCACTGCTCTCTGAGCCGACTACCGGAACAGCAGCTTGTACACAAGGAGCGTATGCAAACTCCCCAGCAGACGTCACAACCAGTGGCTCCCAGGCATGGCGCTGGTCTTGCGGCACAGCCACATCTTGTACCGCACCTAAATACGGCTGTACCACCACCACCGATACCAACTACAACCCAACCGGCCCGAACAACACATACAATTGCGCCAACACATGCGCAAACGGAGGGACGAATTATCCGACCTGTACGGCACCAGCACCTGGCGGTGGATCGACCCCTTGCTCTGCAGATGTGATAAATGATTGCAGCCTATCAGCCACATCTTCTGGCGGTTCTTCCGGCTCATGTGCAGGGTCTGGCACCTGCAGCTACACCTGCGGCAACGGCATATGGAGCGAGACTTCGAACACCTGCACCCCAGCGGCTTGCACCGCGCAAACTATGGGAGCTTGTGTACTCTCCGATACAGCCTCAGGTGGCACCTCAGGCACATGTAATTCTAGTTACGAGGGTGCATGTACGTATACATGCACCAATGGTACTTGGGGTCAGCCGAGCTCAGATACTTGCTCAATAGTTGGTAAAACTGCGACAATCAGTGCAAGCCCTACGCTCGTGCCATCTGGCGGCACAACGAAAATCTCATGGAGCTCTACAGGTGTGGCGGCATGTACCATTACTGGTACGAACGGGTTCTCGAAGTCAGGTAAATCTGGCACCAACATAGATTCTGGAGCAATTACTACCCAGACCAAATTCAGCATGTCCTGCGATGGGGGCGCTGCGACCGACGCAGTTATCGTGAACGTAGTGCCTGTGTATCAGGAATTCTAGGATTGCCGCTCGCGTCGCGCCCTATTGTTTTGGCGCGGCTGTGTGCTATCATGGTCGGTATGAAAGCAGATATACATCCGGCTAATTACCGACAGGTCATATTCGAGGATATGGCTTCTGGAGCGCGCTTCCTCATCGGCTCGACTGTTCATACGACTGAGACAGGTGTGTGGGAAGACAAGAAAGAGTACCCGAAGCTCGTAGTAGAAATTTCTTCGCAGTCGCACCCGTTCTACACAGGCGAAGAGCGCTCGCTCGATAAGGCTGGCAGAGTCGAGAAGTTCAAGCAGCGCGCAGCCGCAAAGAAGTAATGCAACAAAACCGCCTCGCGCGGTTTTGTCGTTTCTTTGGTATCCTATAGGTATGGAGTATTCTCCCGAGTTTAAAAAGAATTTCGCAACTGCATATCTCGCAGATGAGTACGAGCGTCTCGAGAGGGAAGCGGAAGGTGCTATGGCAGCAGCTGGAGCAGACCCGGAGCTTGCCGGTATGGCTCAAGAAGATGAAGCTCGCGTGCGTGCACGCCAGGCTGATATCCTAGCAGAGATAGAACACATACTCGCCAAGGATAAAGAGCAAGAAGATACAGCAGCGCCGATCTCTGTAGTGATGGAGCTGCGAGCTGGGGCTGGCGGCGACGAGGCGTCTATCTTCGCTCATGAGCTGAAAGATATGTATCAGAGATATGCCGAGCATCGCGGGTGGAAGACACGCGACATTGATGATCTGACGATCGAGATTGCCGGAGATGGTGCATACGACGCTCTGCGCTACGAGACAGGTGTGCACCGAGTCCAGCGTGTGCCGCTCACAGAGAAGTCTGGCCGCGTCCACACCTCGACCGCTTCGGTCGCTGTATTGCCTATACGCGCGAAGCCGAAATTTGATATCAATCCAGCAGATATCGACATGGAATTTTCCCGGAGCGGAGGTGCGGGGGGGCAGAATGTGAACAAAGTCGAGACGGCCGTGAGGCTTATACACCGACCTACAGGTATCGACGTGCGTTCTTCGTCTGAGCGCAGCCAGCTCGCCAACCGTGAGAAGGCCATGATGATCCTCACCGCTAAGCTCGAATTCATGCATGAAGAAGAAGAGGCGAAGAAGCACGCGGCAGAGCGCAAGTCACAGATAGGCACTGGCGACCGTTCAGAAAAAATACGTACATATAATGTGCTCCAAGATCGCATCACAGACCATCGACTCAAAGAGTCGTGGCATAATCTGCCCAAAATCATGGCCGGGAATCTTGATGAAATCGTCGAAGCGCTCCGTACCGCCAGTCTCGCCTGAGGCTCCAAATAGAGGAAGCGGGCGCTCATTTGTGCTATACTGAAGGTACCGAAGAATCGGCTATTTCTATGGCTAAAAGCACCGAAAAAGAACCCAAAAAGAAAGCGTACGACGCTTCCTCAATTACTGTCCTCGAGGGGCTAGAGGCGGTGCGTCGCCGCCCTGGCATGTATATCGGTACTACAGGCCCAGACGGTCTGCATCACCTGGTGTGGGAGATTTTCGATAATGCTCGCGACGAAGCGATGGTCGGCCGATGCGACAATATCGAAGTGGCGCTTTTGCCTGACGGCTATGTGCGCGTCGCAGACAATGGCAACGGTATTCCAGTCGGCATCCACCCGAAGACAAAAGTCTCTGCACTTGAGACTATTATGACGACGCTTCATGCTGGAGGCAAATTCGACAATGAAGCATACAAATTTTCTGGAGGTCTTCATGGTGTCGGTGCATCGGTGGTGAACGCGCTTTCGGAGCATACGAAAGTCGTAGTGCATCAGGACGGCGACATGCACATGCAGGAATACGAGATCGGCAAGGCTCTCGCCAAGGTCAAGAAAATCGGCACCACAAAGGAGCACGGCACCATAGTCATTTTCAAGCCAGATGTGACAATCTTCAAAGAAGGTATCGAATGGAATCTTGAGAAGATAGTGTCGCAGCTGCGCCAACAGGCATATCTCGTGAAGGGTGTGCGAATATCAATCGTTGATGCGCGCAGCGCAATTGGAGCTGAGGAGACGAAGACTATTTTCTTGCACGAGCAGGAGCTAGATGTACCTTCGACCACGTTCTACTTCGAGGGCGGGTTGAAGTCGCTCATTGTATTTTATAATCGACACCAGGCGCCGGTGCACAAAAACATCTTTTACATAGAGCGCGAGATAGACAAAGTGGTCGTAGAAGTCGCTTTGCAATATGTAGATGACATCACGCCACGATTAACGGCGTTTGCGAACAATATCTATACTCCAGAGGGTGGCACGCACATAACTGGATTCAAGACGGCTCTTACTCGCTCGCTGAATACATACGGCAGAAGTGCAAATATCTTGAAAGAGAAGGATGAAAATTTCACCGGCGACGACGTGCTCGAGGGCATCACAGCCGTTGTCTCGGTGAAGCTTTCTGAGATCCAGTTCGAGGGCCAGACCAAG
>JBAYJU010000014.1:0-21048 GCA_041664865.1 Minisyncoccota bacterium | reverse complement strand
GCCTTTCTTCGCGAGCTCGCTACCAATTTCTTTGCGCACTTTCGCTAGGCCTTCCTCAGTCTCTTTTGTCTTCAATTTCCTCACCTCGGCAGTGTGTGCGGCAGCATCTGGGTCTACATATGGGAAGGCTAGATCCTCGAGAGCGCGCTTCATCTGGCCCATACCGAGACGGTCTGCGATAGGTGCATAGATCTCGAGTGTCTCGAGCGCGATGCGACGACGCTTGAGCTCTGGCACATGCTCGAGCGTCTGCATGTTGTGCTTGCGGTCGGCGAGCTTCACGATGAGTACACGTATGTCGCTCGCTGTCGCTACAAGCAGTCGGCGCAGGGACTCTGCGTGGCGCTCTGCGCCACGGTACTTGTGCGTGCCGAGCTTCGTCACTCCATCGACTATGAAGAGAAGCTCTTTCCCAAACTCTTTCTCTACGTCTTCACGAGCGACGCGCCCATCTTCTATTGCGTCGTGCAGGAGCCCTGCCGCGACAGTCGTCGCATCCATGCCGTACTCAGCGAGGATTAGTGCGGTGGCAGATGGGTGGATGAAATACGGCTCGCCAGAGAATCGCGTCTGGCCATCGTGTGCCTTCCTCGCGTATTCATAGGCCTTCTCGACGAACGAGATGTCTTCTGGAGAAGCTGCCGTCATCGCGCCGATAATCTCCTTGACGGTGGTCATAGGTGTAGTATACACCGCCTTGAGTTTTTATCGAAAGAGTTCTCGCAATTCTTTTTCGATAGAGAGGGCATCTGCGACTCCTTGGTCGAACGTTGCCTGAAGTCTCTTTTGGTCACGCGTCAGGTTCCATGCAGGAAGGTTTTGTGGCGCTACGGCAATTACAGTCGCGCCTGGGGCTGTCATCTGGAATACGTTTGTGGATATGTCCCTGATAAGCGCGTCATGCATGCCTTGCGGTATATGTGTCGCGTATCCTTTGAACACTGACCGGGATATGAAATTCCAAGGGGATGTGTGATTAAGAAGAAGTATCCTCTTCGCTCCGTGATGAAGTGCATGGGTCACATGGTCTTGAAGTGTTGGGCCAAACTCTCCGTCTATGTACCTTTTCCCGCTAATCGGGATCTTCCTTCCGAAGGCAAGCGGTATCGCCATCGTCGCTCTTAGGACTTCAAATAGGTCTAGCTTGTCTTTTGCGTTTACGTACTGAGTGTAGCCAGTATCAAAATCACTCATAGGAATAAACCAATGTATGGTGGAATTCTGTATCTTCTCGACGTCTAGGACTTCTTGCTTTTTGAATACTGTGTCGATTAGATAATCTACATCTACCACGCGCCATGGGCGAAGGAAAGAAATGTATTTCGGTGTCGATAGTAGCTGTGTCCAGACGCGTTTCATTCCTTCATACTGTCCCGATGAGAAATACGCTAGATTGCCAGCATCGCCAGATGAGCCGATCATTATGTCTGGTGTGGTAATGCCGAATTTAGTTGCGAGTGTGTGCAGGAATCCTGCGCCGTGCGCGCTCTTCATGCCGCCGCCGGAACATATTATTGCGGTCAGATTCTTATCTTGCATTTAAGTATAATATCACTTCAAATACTCCGCGGCTTCTGCGGGTGTGAGGGAGGATGGGGAGACAGTGTCTGGGAGGTAGATGCGGCGTAGGCCTTTCTTGAGGAAGAGTCCCTGTTTCGATTTGTATAGCGTGATGGTTTTGCCAGTGCGCGGATGCTTGCCTATTTCGCTGACAATCTCGACGCCGCGTGGTGGCTGCTTAGGCGCGGCGAGGATTGCGAGCGCAGTATCGAGTGTGACCGTGTATGGGTCGCCGACGGCGGCTTTGAGTGAGCGGAACTCGCCGTCGCTACCGACGTATGGCCCGAAGCGCCCGGTTGAGGCGAAGACTGGTTTGCCTGTGCCTTGGTGCATGCCCAGCTCGCGCGGGAGTGAGAGCCACTTGAGCGCGTCTGCGAGTGTCACGCTCGCTAGGTCGGTACCAGCTGGGATGCTCGCGCGTCGCGCTGCGGTCTTCGGGCGGCCTTTGGCTTTTTTGGCGACTCGTTTTTTCGCCACGGACTTACTAAGTCCTGGCACTGCGATATTTGCGGCGCTATCGGGTTCATCTTGCTCCTTATGATGGGACTTCGTAAGTCCTTCTGCTTCCGCTCTAAGGTCGGACCTTAGAATTTCTGGTTCCGGTAATGCCATCTCGACATACGGCCCGAAGCGGCCAGTCTTTATATAAATAGGCGCGCCAGTCTTCGGGTCTTGCCCGATTGGCTCATCGCCCTTCAGCTCGACGCCCTCTTCTGTGCGCGCCCCGAGGCATTCAGGATATTTCTTGCAGCTCATGAATATGCCACCGCGTCCGAGCTTGAATTCCATAGGACTGTCGCATATAGGACATGGGAATTCTGCAGGAGAATCGCCGAGCGCGGTTGCCTTCGGGAGCTTGTCGCCTGACTTCACAGCCTTCTCAAAGGGCCCATAAAATTCGGAGAGTGTCTCGGTGTATCCGCGCTCTCCTCGAGCGATCTCATCGAGCTCGTCTTCCATCTCTGCGGTGAATGAGTCGCTGATGTATTGCGGGAAGTGTTCTTCGAGCCAGCCCGAGACTACCATGCCAGTGGCGGTAGGCTTGAGCGCTCGCGCGAGCTTCTCGACGTAGCCGCGATCCTGAATGGTCTTCATTATAGATGCATATGTCGATGGACGACCGATGCCACGCTTCTCGAGCTCTTTGATTAGGCCCGCTTCGGTGTAGCGGTTTGGTGGTTCGGTCTGCTTCTCGTCTGCACCGAGAGAAAGCAGGGTGAGAGGGTCGCCCGTGGCGAGCTTCGGCAATTCTACGTCTTCGCCACGAGCTTTTGTGTCGAGCGCGAGCCAGCCTGGGAAGAGCATACGTGAGCCGTTTGCTGTGAAGAGTGGGATATCTGCTGAGGCTTTCGCGGCTATGTTCGTGCGCATGATCTTAGCGGCAGACATCTGAGATGCGAGAGTTCGTGTGCGTATGAGCTCGTAGAGCATTGTTTCGTCAGGAGTAGATCCTGCGTGCTCGCGCGACGGCTCGGTTGGGCGTATTGCTTCGTGCGCCTCCTGTGCATTTTTGCTTGTCGTTTTGTAGGCTCGCACTTGGAGATATTCTTTGCCGAATTCTTGCTCAATGACGGTCGACATCTTGGCGACCGATTCTGCGCCAAGATTCACCGAGTCGGTACGCATGTATGTGATATGCCCGGCTTCGTAGAGCTTCTGCGCTGCACGCATCGAGCGCGATGGTGCGAAGCCGAGTCGCGTAGACGCGGCTTGCTGAAGTGTCGAGGTAGTGAATGGAGGGCGCGGATTACGATCTTCGGCTTTCTCGGTTACAGCATCGACAGTCCATTTCGCACTTCGTCCTGCTTGCACGATGCGGTCGGCTTCTTCCTGTGTCGTGGGCTGTGTGACGCAGGTGGTTGAGAGTTCCGACTTGGGGGTCCAACCCCCAAGTGCTGCACTTGGGGGTTGGACCCCCAAGTGGTCGGATTTGGTTTGGAAATTGGCATTGAGTACGAAATACGTGACAGGCACGAACGCCTTAATCTCGCGCTCGCGCTCGGCGAGGATGCGGAGTGCAGGCGATTGTACGCGCCCAGCCGAGAGGCCGTAGCGCACCTTCTTCCAGATTAAGCCTGAGAGGTCGTAGCCCACGATTCGGTCGAGCACCCGCCGCGCTTCTTGCGCGCGGCGCAGGTCTTCATCAATCTTGCGCGGGTGCGCAAGTGCCTCTTCGATTGCCGCCTTAGTAATCTCGTGGAAGACGACGCGTTGCGGTTTCTTCAATCCTGCGACTTCTTTGATATGCCATGCTATTGCCTCGCCCTCGCGGTCGGGGTCTGTCGCGAGATAGATCTCGTCTGCCTTCGATGCTGCGCGTTCTATTTTCTCGATGATCTCACGCTTCTCGGCAGGAATTACGTAGCGCGGGATAAAGCCGCCTTCTATGTCGACCGCGTCTTTGTTGCTCTTCGGAAGATCGCGCACGTGCCCGACAGAAGCTAGGACGGTGTAGTCCTTGCCGAGATACGTACTAATGGTGCGAGCCTTGGTGGGGGACTCGACAATCAATAATCGGTTACTCATCTCTCAACTCATAACGCGGATACCTATATATGGTCAAGTGACCTCTACTAATATTGGGTGATGATCGGAACCTAAACGACTAGGAATCACCTCGGCATTTTTAATAGAAAACGAATGAGATACAAGTATGTGGTCGAGCTGTGAATGGGAGAATGGATGAGTGACTTTGCCGCGAAGTGGATTCGATAATTCATGCTCGACAAATCGTTTCTCGATAGTGGTCCGTTCGCGACTCCAGTGCAGAGCGTCTGTCACTCGGCCTCCTAGGACCCAGTTGAGTGGTGTGATATGCGGCTTCTCGAGAATGTTGAAATCGCCGCATATTATAGTTGGTCGCTTTGGGTCGCACTCTGCCATGGCTTGCTCGAATTCTCTCAATCTCCACGCTGGTTGCGCGAGTATGAGATGAAGGTTGTATATGCGAATTGCGTTTTGCATATTCGGAATGCTGATGTCGGCGAAAACGGCACCACGATTGCGTATTTTTGAAAAACCGAATGGCCGCATCAACCGCACAAAGAGACGTGTTCGAAGTGGAAGCATATGCCAGTATTCAGGGAATGGTATATCGCCTTCGGCTAGGATCGGGTGTTTGGAAAGAATTACAACAAAGTTTTGGATCGTGCCACTAGAGAAAAGTCGAAACACTTCAGTGCGATATGAGATATGGCATTGGATCGTCTGCAATCGGGCAAGGAATTCTTCTGGTACTTCCTGCAAGCAGAAAATATCGAAGTCAGACTTCGATATGAACTCGAATGCTCGATCGAGCTTTCGATTGCTCCAGAGCATATTCCAAGAGTAAATTTTCATGAATTAGATTCGATACCACGCGCCGAATTCTTCGCGGATTAGGCCGCGGAGCTCGAGAGAGACGAGAGCTGTTAGGAGTTCGCCCGCGCCGGCGGAGCCGGCGCGGAGTATTTCGTCTCGTGTTTTCGGTTCCTTCAACATATTCCAAATTTCGATTTCTGCATCTTCGAGGTCGGTCGGTGCTTCTGCGTGAGAGGCTGCCTCGCGTGGCGGTATCCGCAATGCCTCGAGTATGTGCATAGGTTCTGTCACGAGTGTCGCACCGAGGCGTATGAATAGGTGCGGACCGAACGCGTGCGGATCGCCTATGCGATGCGGGATGCACAGGAGCTCGCGATTATATTCGCTAGCGAGCCGAGCAGTGATAAGTGTGCCGGATTTCTGACCCCCCTCAATGATTAACACTGCATCACTCAGGCCGACCATGAGGCGATTACGGGAAGGGAATTCTGCCAGCCATGGTTTGTGCATCGGTTCTTGCTCCGACACGAGCGCACCGCCTGCAGCTAGGATGTCTTTGGCAAGACCGAAATTCGAGCGCGGGCTGATTACAGAATCGTCGAGCCCAGAACCTGGAACCGCGATGGTGTGGAGCCCGGCGGCGAGTGCCGCTCTGTGCGCGCACGCATCTGTGCCGAGTGCGAGCCCGCTCACGATTGAGACTGGGTATCCGGCGAGACCTGCAATGAGCTTCTGACATGCCTCCTGCCCATATTGCGTAATAGCACGGCTCCCTACGACGGTGAGCAGTTTCGTGCCTTCAGGTGGCAACGCTCCGCGCACCCACAACTGCTTCGGCAATTGTGGTATCTCAGACAATTGTGCAGGCCATTCTCCGCGCTCCAGTTCACGTATGTCCATTAGTGCAGTATAAACCAGAAAATGTCGGCAGGTTGACAATCAGGACTTCTGATATAGTCTTCACGCAGAAGTTAAACAGCTCTTTGGCACTCGCGAAGAGCAAATCCGTTCATATCGAAGAAAGGGGGGACTGTTATGAATAGCAAGAGCTTTATTTTAAGGGTCAATCGTGATGCGCATAAGAGAGTTTCTGGATTTACACTCATGGGAGTCTCGGGAGACGTAAGTGCGCAAGCGTATTGCTTGTCATTCCCTATTGCCCAACGATTGGGTAAGGGAGAGATGGTCTTCGAAGGAGGAGGGAAGATTGTTTTCTCACATGGCGGGATTTCGCAGGAAGAAACCGGGGCCGATCTCGGTGCTTTAGGGGTTTCGGATGGAGGTGTCTTATCAGTGGATGTCTCTTTTGAGGATGAAACTGGTCTGGCTGAATTTCTTGAACGGATTGATGAGCGCCAATTGAAAATCCGTCCGGAAATTACGATGTGGGGGACTGGCTTCACTCTGTGCGCTAAGTAATGATAAGCGCAATATGACTTACCCGATGTAAAACCTGATGACTGGTTTTACATCGGGTTTTCCATTTGTGTATAGTGCAGTATACTATTCGGCATATGCTAGACATACATTTTATTCGGGAAAACGCAGACATCGTGAAGGCCGGTGCGGTGAAGAAGCACATAGAGGTAGATATTGATCGGCTAATAGCGGTAGACGATGAGCGCAAGCTTATACGACAAGAACTCGACGCGAAGCGCGCTGAGCAGAATCGACGTAGCAACGAGATTCAGATCGCCAAAGATCTTGAGCGCGAGAAGCTAATCGAGCAGATGCAACACCTGAAGGCAGGTATGGCAGAGAGCGAAGATCGTCTCAAGGTGGTGATGGCAGAGTGGCAATCGCTCATGCTAACTGTGCCGAATGTCCCAGACATGTCAGTGCCCGATGGCGACAGTGATGCCGATAATATGGAGGTGCGTACATGGGGTGAGAAGCCAGTATTCGATTTCAAGCCGAAGCCTCATTATGAGCTCATGACTTCGCTCGGCCTGGCTGACTTCGAGCGCGGCGCGAAGGTGGCGGGTTTCCGCGGATGGTTCTTGAAGGGCGATGGTGCACGGCTCATCTGGGCGGTCAGGCGTTTCGTCGAGGATCGCTTCATGAATCGTGAGGGCTTCACTCCGATCGTCGTTCCGTCGCTCATACGTCGCGAGCCTTTCTTCGGTACAGGTTATTTGCCGCAGAGCGAAGAAGATCTATACAAGACTCAAGAAAGTGAATACCTCTCAGGCACGGCAGAGGTCGGGACTATGGGCTATTACATGGATGAGATGATAGAGAAGAGTGCTTTGCCTATTAAGTTTTTCGCATATTCGCCAGCATTTCGTCGTGAGGCGGGAAGCCACGGGAAGGACGAGAAAGGCGTCTTCCGTGTACATGAGTTCGAGAAGTATGAGCAGGTCGTGCTTTGTGAAGCAGATCACGGCGAGAGCGTACGCCAGCACGAAGAACTGACTAAGAATGCCGAAGCGCTACTGCAAGAGCTCGGTCTTCATTATCACGTCGTAGTCAATTGCGGCGGCGACCTAGGTCTTGGGCAGGTGAAGAAGTATGACCTTGAGGCTTGGATGCCGTCTGAAGGTCGCTTCCGTGAGACACATTCCTCTTCTTATTTCCACGATTTCCAGACGCGCCGCTTGAATATCCGGTATCGCGATGACGACGGTACTCTCAAGTTCGTGCATTCCCTCAACAACACGGCGCTCGCGATGCCGCGCATCCTTACGCACATAGTCGAGAACTACCAGCAGGCCGATGGTACGATTAAAGTTCCTGATGCGCTCGTGCCGTATGTCGGAAAGAGTGTCATCGGAGGGGCGCAGTAGTCTTGCTGAGAGGCGGCGGCGGAGCAGCCGCCGCCTATTCATCTGGTCTGGCGTTCTTTTGTGCGTACTATTCGGCATATTTGTGTACAGTATGTGGCAGAGCTCGATGCGCATCTCGCGTGTTGTGATTTATGGTGCCGACCAATCACTTGCCGGTGTCGCGATTGCGGCTTTGCAGGGAAGCTATCTTGGTATCGTTCCACGCGATTCTACTTTTTTCATATCAGAGTCGCGTATCCGTTCTAGCATCATGGCTACGAGCCACGACATTGCGGCAGTGTCGATATTTCGCAATGGATTAACAGGACTCTCGATCAAGATTGATTATCGCGTTCCGATTGCTCGGTGGTGTGGAGCGTTGCCTGTCGCGAGCTCGACGCCAGTAACTGATTGCTATTTTTTTGATGCAAACGGATTCGTGTATGCAACAACTACAGATGACATGTCTCCAGTGAACGCTTTTATTGTGTACGAGCCTCTCGCGCATGAGGGAGGTTTAACCTCTCTCAATTCAATTGGCAATACGCTTCCGCACGCCGACAAATTCCCGGCCGCATTCAATTTCGCACGCCAGCTCACCACACTTGGTTCTCCAGCCGAGAGTGTGGTATTCCGTGGTGACGAAGTCGACGATTATCTCAAGAGCGGTACGCGCATCACCTACGTGCTTGGAAACGAGCAGAATGCATTCACCGCGCTAGCATCTGCTCGCGCGAACCTAAATCTAGCAAACGGCTCGATAGATTACATCGATCTACGTTTCCCAGGCAAAGTGTATTTGAAAAAGAAATAGCGGTCGTAGCATCTAGGGACTTCGTAAGTCCGTAGTCTGCGGAGGACTTACGAAGTCCAAACATGGGCTTTGTGATATTGTGCTGAATATGTCGTTTTGGAACCAACTCAAAAAACCATTTTTCGTAATGGCACCGATGGCAGATGTCACCGACGTGGCTTTCCGCGCGCTTGTCGCTAAGTGCGGTGCGCCGGACGTGTTCTGGACTGAGTTTGTAGCTGCCGACGGCTTGTATCACACACGCGAGATACAGAAGATGCCAGACAGTGATAATCCTCTCATGCGCGACCTTGCGATTGGCGAGGGTCAGCATCCAATAGTCGCGCAAATATTCTCGAGCAAGCCAGAGATGGTGGCGTATGCGACCAAGCTCGTCGCCGAGCTAGGCTTCGACGGCGTCGATCTCAACATGGGCTGTCCAGATCGCGCGATCGAGAGGCAGGGGTGCGGTGCGGCGATGATCAAGACGCCAGAGATCGCCCGCGCGGTAATCCGCGCGGCAAAAGAGGCGAGCAGTCTGCCTGTGTCGGTCAAGACACGCGTCGGATACAACAAAGAGTCGCTCGAGGAATGGCTCCCGGTGCTTCTCGAAGAGGCACCTGCCGCTATCACTGTTCACCTGCGTACGCGCAAGGAGCTCTCGCTCGTGCCGGCGAATTGGGAATTGATGAAGAAGGTCGTGGAAATTCGCAACCGTATAAATCCAGATGTGCTCATAATCGGCAATGGAGATGTCACGAGCGTCGAGCTGGGAACACGGCTTGTGGAAGAATCTGGATGCGATGGGGCGATGATTGGGCGCGGAATGTTCGGAAATCCGTGGGTCTTCGCCGACGCTCAAGATGTGCGGTTTCGTAAACCGCACATTCAGGGAATTTCAGGACACCGGATGTCCTCCTCGGAAGTTGGACATCCGGTGTCCACCCATGGGCTCTCCGAGAAACTCTCCGCACTCATCGAGCTCGCGCACAACTTCGAAAAAATCACCCCACCAAAAAACTTTGCAGTACTAAAAAAACATATCAAGGCATTCGTCACCGGCTTCTCTGGTGCCGCAGAGCTGCGCGCCAAGCTCATGGAGGCCAGCTCTGCAGGTGAGCTAGAGAAAATAATCGCGTCGTGTATCAGCTTGCCTTAGGTGTTATTTGATACATGTCATTTACGTGGCGCAAGTCACGCCTAAGGTCTTCGGCTAACACACGCTCTCGTACTGCTGATGCGGCGAGTCCTTCTTCGAAGAATCCGATCGCTGTGGCGATGAAATTGAAGTAATCGCCAGTCTTGATGTGGAAATCTATGTGCTCTTGTGCGTCTCGCAATACGGACATTGGGCTGTTTGGATTATATTGAGCTGTCAGTTTTGTATTCATATGGATTTAAAATTTATTATATCTCAAGATATAATTTTGAACAAATATCGCGGACTGAGAAATACACAGAGCTGCCATATTTAGTCGCATAAAATAGCAAAGGGATGCCGAAGCATCCCTTTTTGTTTGATAAGTCTTTCCACGTATTGCATTACAAGACGGCAGCTGCAGCAAGGAAAAAGAATATGGCAACCACCAAGAGCGGAATGCCAATGTGGTTTCGCCTCGAAATAGCGGCTAGTGCCAAGGTGAGCAGAAACACTGCTATCAGCGCAGTCAGTACAGAGATAGAGAGCAATATGTTCGGACTTAGCATGACTCCTCCTTTCTGGCGTCGCCACCAGGTTTTTTTACCAGTTCATCCGAAATCCGGTCATAATCCGGACTTCATGAGTGTCGTTATAACTACCGAGTGGAAACCACGCGGTAGAAATTGACCGAATCTCGCAGCCCATAATGTGGCCTACGGCATTTGGCTCAAGTGACAACTTCAGAAACTCGCCCGATGCGTCTGGTTTTTCGACGTGATACACGGAAAGGTCCGTGGTCGCGCCGAGCATTTCGGTACGGACTCCTAACCCGACTTTCCAGGAGTCATCGAATCCCTTTGGACCGAGGCCGTAATATGTATCGGCGTGGGTATAGAAGCTTGTAGTCTCTGTGGCGTGGAAGCGGAGCTTCCCGCCGACGTCTATCATGTCACCGTCGATGCAATTCAGTAACTTAGTATTCGCCAGGTCGAAATAGGCGACGTGAAAGTCCGCCGAGAACTTCTCGGAAACTCTACCGTCCCATCCAACTTTCGCATCAATCTCGTTGCCTAAGGTATTGTCTAGGCCTGGTTCGCGTAATGATTGCGAGAACCAGCCGTTCACGTACGCTCCATTGTCGAACGTGTACGTGATCTGCCCTTGGGCGACTGGTAGGTTGTCCAGCACCGTCCCGGAACCATTGACATATGAGGTGTAGACCCCAATGTCGCCAGTTACGTGAGCGGACACACTTCCTGCGAACATCATGCTTGTGGCCATAATGGCCAACACTGTCTTTTTCATCTCTCTCCTCCTTCTGATTTGGGTTGATGTAAGAACTTCTTTCTGCCGCTAGCAAAGCACGCTCGAGAGATTGAGTCAATGGCTCCGACCATATCTGCTATACTACCCGAATGGCGCACCAGTCTCTATATAGGACACACCGACCGGCGACATTTGCCGATGTAGTGGGGCAGGATCAGGTGACGAAGCCGCTCGATGAGGCGGCGAAGTCTCAGAAGATTGGGCATGCATACCTATTCGCAGGCAGTCGCGGGCTGGGTAAGACCTCGATCGCGCGCATATTCGCTTGCGCTATCGGCTGTACCGAGAATGATCTCTATGAGATAGATGCCGCTAGCAACAACAGTGTCGAGGACATCCGCGCACTTTCTGATGGTGTATACACGCTCCCGTTTGCGTCTCCGTATAAGGTCTACATACTTGATGAAGTGCACATGCTCTCGAAGGGCGCATGGAATGCGTTTCTGAAAACTCTTGAAGAGCCGCCAGCGCACGCGGTGTTTATCCTCGCTACGACCGAGCTAGAGAAAGTGCCCGAGACAGTGCAGTCGCGATGCCAGGTGTTCGAATTCAAGAAGCCGACGCGCGCAGTGCTCGCCGAGATGGTCGCAGCAGTCGCGAAGAAGGAGGGGTACAAGCTCGACGCAGATGCTGCGGAGCTAGTCGCGATGCTCGGCGACGGGTCATATCGCGATGCGCTGTCGGTGTTGCAGAAGGTAATCGCAGGAGCGGATGGGAAGTCGCTCACGCGCGAAAGTGTAGAGGCAGCGACTGGTGCGCCACGGCGCGAGCAGGTGCACGCGCTCATAGCCGCGCTCGCCGCAGGCGAGCGCGGGCCGGCCCTCGCGGCGATTGAGAGCGCCGCGAAGTCTGGTGCAGACATGAAGCTATTCCTAGAGCTCGTGCTCGAATCGCTACGCGCCACACTCCTCCTACAATACGCACCCGAACTCCGCGCCTCGCTAGAGAGCGAGCTCGGCGCGGACGAATTCTGCGCTCTCGAGAAAATTACAACACACGAAAATGTAGGACATATCATGTCCTACATCACACAAACGACCATGCTTGCGTTTCTAACTGCGGCGGATCGTATTCGCTACTCACCTATTCCTGCGCTTCCGCTCGAGCTCGCCGTACTCGAGCTTTTCCAGGAGCAGGCTTAATTCATTCATGGCTATCAAGCATATCTATCTAGTGCGTCATGGCGAGACATCAGGCAACCATGCGTGGGTGCACCAATCGCTAGACGTGTCACTCGACGAGCGCGGCAGGCATCAAGCCGAATCGGCCGCAAGTGTACTCGCCGCGCTCCCAATCGACACTCTCATCACGAGTGATGCACAGCGTGCGCAAGAAACTGCCGAAATCATCGCTCGCGCTACGCACATTGCGCCGCGCGCTCTGTCGCTCCTGCGTGAGTTGCGCCGCGCGAAGTCGGTCGATGGTACGCATATTCTTGGTTTTACATCGGTGGTGAATTCTATTCTCCTCTATATTCATTCAGGTAATCGCGCGTGGCATTATGGCGATGGAGAAAACCTCCAAGAATTACGAGATCGTGCGCGCGAGGCGCTAGCGCTCCTTGCTCGAGAGCCTGGCGAGCACATAGTCGTGGTATCGCATCGAGAGTTTATCAACTCGATACTTTTCGGTGTAAGGCACGGATTCGACAGCTCGATGACGCGATTCGCGTTCACGGTGGAGCTATCTATGCTCCACAATGGCAGTATCACCGAACTCACCTATGACCCCTTCCGTGCATGTCCGTGGCATGTTATTAGCTCTGGCTGTGCTCACTGTAAGTGCGGCCTGTAGCGGTCTTCAGGATTTTTGCTATCGTTAGTTTATTGCTGGATCGTCTAAAGGTAGGACAGGGGCCTTTGAAGCCCTCAATCTTGGTTCGATTCCAAGTCCAGCAGCAAATTATGAAAAAACGAATCATTATCTTTAAGTAATTTTGCTATACTACACTCATGAAAACACGGGGGGAGTGGACGGAAGATTTTCATGTCGCTTTTGGTATCGCGATATGCGAGGAGCCGAGCGTGAGGCTTTTGAAATTGCGTCGCACACTTATCGACGAGGAGACGAAAGAGCTTTTTGCAGATATAGACATGGCAATCACGTATTTGGAACGTGAAGAAGATGTACCACCCGAGCTATATGCAAATATGCTCAAGGAGCTTGCGGATGTGCAGACAGTGCTCTCTGGCATGGCAGTGTCGCTGAAGCCGCTCAAAGAATTACAAGTCGCATTCGAGCGCGTGCACGAGTCGAACATGAGCAAGCTCGGTGCAGACGGAGCGCCTATCTATCGAGAAGATGGGAAGATTTTGAAAGGTCCGAATTATTTCTCACCTGACCTATCGGATCTTATTTCTTAATGTACTTCGTATATCTGCTCGAGTGCGAGGACGGGTCTCTGTATACGGGAATTAAGACCGATGTGGCACGGCGGTTTGGTGAGCACCAGAAGGGAATAGGGAGCAATTGCACGAGGGCGAAGAAGGCGAAGTGTATCGTGTATACCGAGGAGCAGTCTGACCGAAGTAGCGCGCTCAGGCGCGAGGCTGAAATTAAGAAATGGCCTCGCGAGAAGAAACTGAGCTTAGTAACTTGTGGAGGTTAAACCTCCACAGATTCTTGCGTGGTGTAGAATGTGTTGATTATGGAAGAAGGCGCACGAGGAATACCGACAATCATGGTCGCGTTTGGGGTTACTGGCGACCTGATGAGGCTCAAGGTCATTCCGGCACTCTTCGCACTACACGCGCATGGTGACTTGCCAGAGAAGTTTCGCCTCGTAGGGTTCTCGCGCCGCGACTGGGGCGATGAAGAATTCCGTACGTATATCCGTGGCGTAATTATCGAGCGAGTGAATGATGCAAAAGAGGTGGATGTCGCGACATTTCTTAATCTTTTGCATTTCCAGAGTGGCGATTTTTCAAACAAAGAGAGCTACGTTTCGCTCAAGCATACAGTCGACGCGCTCGACGCATCGTGGGGTGTGTGCACAAACAAGATTTTCTATTTCGCTGTCGCTCCTGGTTTCTATAGGTCAATCATAGAGGACATGTCGCTCTCTGGTCTATCGGAGGGCTGCTCGCAGGAGGATGGGTGGACGCGTATCATAATTGAAAAGCCGTTTGGGCATGATGGTGTCGAGGCAGAGCGGCTAGAGAAGCTTCTCGCCACGTCGTTTCAAGAGGAGCAGATCTATCGTATCGATCATTACTTGGCGAAGGAGAGTCTGCGTACTATGCTCGAATCGAGACTTGGGGGTGATTTCTTCGGAGAGACGTGGAGTGCAGAGAATGTCGAGAGCATTACAATCCGACTTCTCGAGGACATAGGCGTTGAGAAGCGGGGCGGCTTCTACGACACGGTAGGAGCTCTGCGCGACGTAGGGCAGAATCACATGCTCGAGATACTCGCGCTCCTGGTAATGGAGCGACCAGCATATCGCACTGCAAAAGCTATTCGTGAGAAGCGAGCGGATGCGCTCGAGGCGCTAGAGATAATCGCGCACGAGGACATGTCAACCAAGACAATCCGCGCTCAATACGATGGATATCGCGATATATCTGGCGTCGCGCCAGACTCGATCACCGAGACGTATTTCAAGATACGCGCCTCGCTCCGCTCGGCGCACTGGCTCGGCGTACCAATTATCCTCGAGGCAGGTAAGCGGCTCGGCGAATCGCGCAAAGAAGTTGTCATCCATTTCAAAAATGGTACTGATACCGTCATCCGCATCGGGTCTGAAAATGCGGTTCAATACTCAGAGGAATATAAGCATCTATTGCTAGAGGCTATCCGCGGCGATCAGACGCTCTTCGTGAGCAAGCGCGAGGTCGAGGCTATGTGGCGCTTCGCCGACCCTATAGTGCGCGCGTGGTATGAGGGCACCGAGCGCGTGCCGCTCCACACCTACCAGCCAGACACGAGCGATATATACACTCGTGCTGGATGGTAGATGATGTATCATGCACACCATGAAAGACACAAAACAAAATAAAAAAATGATTGGTATCGTAGGGCTTGGGAAGATGGGTGCAGGCATCGCGCGACAGCTGCACGAGAAAGGGTGGAATGTGTGCGGGTACAATCGCTCCGCTCCGACACGCGCGACTCTGGCGCAGGAGGGCATCGAGACCGTCGCGACGCTCGAAGAGCTTGTCGAGCGTATCCCAGTGCCACGTACCATCTGGCTCATGGTCCCAGCTAAGAAGCCGACGCACGAAATGCTTTTCGGTAAGGTCGGTTTGGCGACTCTTCTCGCAAAGGGCGACTCGGTAATCGACGGAGGGAACTCTTTCTATAAGGATTCGGTAGTAAATGGTAAGAAGCTCGCGAAATATGGCATCAAGTTTATGGATGTCGGCTTCTCGGGTGGGCCGAGCGGTGCGCGCAACGGAGGATGTCTCATGATCGGTGGCGATGCAACACTCTTCAATAAATATGAGACGCTCTTTAAGGATCTTTCACGGCCGGGTGCGTATAAATTCTTCAAGGGCGTTGGTGCTGGGCACTTCGTGAAGATGGTGCACAACGGCATCGAATACGGCATGATGCAGGCGCTCGCAGAGGGCTTCGCGGTATTGAAGAAGTCTCCATACAAGCTCGACCTCACTCGCGTCGCCGAGATATACAACAATGGCAGTGTCATCGAGTCGCGCCTAGTCGGCTGGATGAAGGGCGCGTTTGAGACGTATGGAGCGGATCTAAAAAAGGTCTCTGGCACAGTCGCGCACACTGGCGAAGGGCAGTGGACGGTGCAGATAGCGAAGAGTCTCAAAGTGCCAGCCCAGGTCATTGGCGCGTCATTCAAGTTCCGTGTTGACTCGGTGAAGAAGCAGAGCTACACCGGCAAACTCCTCTCAGCACTCCGCAACCAATTCGGCGGCCACGCGGTGAAGTAATGTGCCATGGCAACTCATAAAAGCATCGTAATCGCGGGAGCAGTGGCGCTCGCGCTCGTCGGCGTTCTTTGGTTCGGTATACCAGCAGCATCTGAATACAGCTCAGGTATAGCGGATCGCTTCATACCATTGCCGTCATTCGACAGGGCAGACTATGATGCGCGCTTGCTTGCGCTAGCGCATGTCGACCAATCCGCCACTTCCACACCGAGCCTTTGGCCAGTGAAGGCTGTATATCCTGAGGTGGGCGCCATATTACCGTTCAAGCGCATCGTCGCGTACTACGGCAATTTCTATTCTACTAAGATGGGCGTGCTTGGCGAATACCCAGAGGCACAGGTACTCACTATGCTCAGAGATGCTACGGCGAAATGGGCTGCCGCTGACCCGTCGACACCCACAATTCCAGCCATTCAGTACATCGCGGTCGTGGCGCAAGGGACTGCTGGTAGAGATGGGAAGTATATATTGCGCATGCCCGATGATCAGATCGACAGGGCGCTCGGAATGGCGAACCAGGTGCAGGGTCTATTATTCCTGGATGTGCAGGTCGGATTGAGTACGCTGCAGCACGAGCTCCCTCAGCTCGAGAAATATCTGCAGATGCCGAACGTGCATCTCGCTATCGATCCTGAGTTCTCTATGAAGCACGGCGACGCTCCCGGTACGGTCATCGGCACGTTTGATGCTGTCGATATAAATTATGCCGCTCAGTATATCGCGGGCCTCGTAAACAAATACAATTTGCCACCGAAAGTGCTCGTCGTGCATCGCTTCACGCAGAAGATGGTTACTAATTATGACAAGATACAGCCATTGCCGGAAGTGCAAGTGGTTATGGATATGGACGGATGGGGGCCGGTTGCTAAAAAGAAAGGGACGTATAACCAAGTCATTGTGCCAGAGCCAGTGCAGTTCACTGGCATCAAGCTTTTCTATCATGCCGATTTGAAACCACCTTCAACAGGTCTGCTTACGACAACCGATGTTCTCGACCTCACACCATCACCCATCTACATTCAGTATCAATGATTGCACGGAGATGCGGTGTGGTATCATTCCACGCATATGAACAATACTGAAATAACAAATAAGTTTTTCTTGCCAGTTGCAGTTATCCTAGCGGGTATATTTATTGCCGGGGCAGTTATATGGAGTGGGTCGCACCCGGCAAAAGCTCCAGGTACGGCTGACGATGGCGCAATAGGTGCGCCCGTAGTAGATAGCAAGAGCGTGAAGACCGAAGGTAATCCATTCATCGGGAAGGCAGACGCGCCTGTAACAATCGCTTTCTGGAGCGATTTCCAGTGCCCTTACTGCCGTGCAGTTGAAGTTGGCGGCATACCTCAGATCACGATACCAGCTGCTCTTCCAGACATTATCAAGAATTATGTTGATACAGGTAAGGTGAAGGTTGTATTCATGGACTTCACTTTCTTAGGAAATGATTCAATCGCGGCGGCTCTATATAGTCATTCTGTGTGGAAGCTATACCCGAATAAATACTTCGAGTGGCGCGAAGCTGTGTTTTCTTCGCAAGACGAGGAAGGGGACCAGGGATTCGGTGATCCTGAGTCCATCGACAAGCTTGACGCGACTATATCTGGGCTCGATGCTGCTAAGATTGCTGCCGACGTGAAGGCGAACACCGCCATCTATCAAGCGATGATTGACTCCGATATGGCCGAGGCAGGGAAGATGGGCGTGACGGCGACACCGTCGTTTGTTATAGGCAAACAGATGCTTGCGGGCGCATACCCATATGCGAAATTCCAAGAGGTGATTGACGCAGCGTTGAAGCAGATATGAAAATATTCTTCCAGTGGTTCATTGCTGCACTCTCTATCGGCATTGCCGCGTATCTCGTGCCTGGCGTACATGTGACACTTATCGGTACGCTCATAGCGGCTGTGGTGCTTGGTGCGCTGAACCTCTTCATTCGCCCGATACTGCTCATACTCACACTCCCGATAAACATCCTTACGCTCGGCCTCTTCTCGTTGGTCATAAACGCGCTTCTTGTGATGCTCGCATCATGGCTAGTGCCAGGATTCTTCGTCGCCGGTTTCTGGACTGCACTACTATTCGCACTTGTGCTGGCAATCATCAACTGGGTGTTCCATTTCTGGAGTAGAGCATCTTAAAGTGATTTCTTGCTACGGGCAAGGTTAATGAATATTGGCAAGAATGAGATTGCGACTATTGCGAGCGAGAGCGGCAATATGTATTTCTCACTATCCGGAATAATCGAGCCGAGGAAGTAGCCGAGCGATATCATACCAGCACCCCACGCCACTCCGCCGATTATGTTGTATGAAAGAAATGATTGATATTTCATCGAGCCTGCGCCTGCGAGTATAGGAGCGATTGTGCGCACGATAGGTACGAAACGCGCGAGTACGATGGCTCGCCCGCCGTATTTCTGGTAGAAGAGCTCTGTGCGTTCTAAGTATTCACGCTTGAAGAAGCGAGAATCCTCACGTGTTGATAGCTTGTCTCCCACTTTTGCACCGAACCAATAGCCGACTGAATCGCCAGCAATCGCAGATGTGATTACAATAAGAGTGAGTGGGGCCACGGAAAAAATGCCACCAGCCGCGAGCAACCCAGCAACGAAGAGGAGCGAATCACCTGGTAGGAATATACCGAATAGGAGACCGCTCTCTGCGAACACGAGCATAGCAATCCCGACATAGCCTCCGGTTTGCAGCATTGTTATCGGGTCGAGGTGTTCGATAGCGATTAGGAAGTCGAGCATGTGTGCTTATAGTAGCAGGGAAATACAAAATGGGCGCCGACTGCGTCGGCGCCCATTCAATTTCAGAAATAACTTCAACATCACTCCTTAATTTTCCACTTAATCATCTGTCCAGTCGGCATCACCCAGTCTTCGCGGACGAGAGTGATCGTGCTTGTGTTCCGTGGGACGCGGAAGAAGTCTGCGCCGAAGTGGCTCGCAAACCCTTCTAGCATATCCAGTCTGCCAATCGAGGCGAATTCCTCGGCGCATAGCTCAAGAGATGCGTGGGTCGCGCCGGTGCCCAGGAAGAATCTTGGGTTGCCGCTAGTGGCTGCTTTCAGCATTTTATTACTGAGCAGGTGCTGTACTGCAATGGTCGCTGTAACTTTTTTGCCAGCAGACTCGACGAATTTAGCAGTGTGCTCCATATCTGTTGAGGTGTTTATATTTATCCTCAGATTCGGTAGATCATACACCATTTCGTACAATGCGTTGTCTATAATGGATTTCCCATCACATGGGTCAGTCACTCCGAAGTTAATTGATATGGGGAAGTCCATAGATTCAGCAGCAGTGAGTAGTGACATCATCCTGTATAAAGAATGATGATCAATAATTGTTTCGGTCTCGAGTGCGCAGATGAAGTTGCACTCCCTGGCGTTGAAGATCTCGCACCACGGTGTTTCTGGTGTGATGCGCAGCACCATCAATGGTATAAATTCGACTCCATTTGGCACGACGGCTAAGATTCTCTGGCGGTATTCGCTCGCCAGTGCGACAGTGGTCATGCCAGGAGCGATAAGCGCCCTCCTGAATCGTGAAGTAGAGTGCTCAAGAAGATTTGTAATCTGCTTTCCATCCGATAGGTTCAGACGCCAGTCGTCTGGCCGCGTGATGGTTATTTCTGTTCCCATAGGAACTCCTTTTTGCGTGATCATGCCGTGCCTCCTTTCTGGTTAGGTTTAGTGGTATCGGTTTGTGGAAATGACAAAGACCAAATGAGTGTTCCTCTAAGGCTAGAGTACCTAATTTCCCACTGATGTACAACACGTGGCTCTAGATAGGGGCAGACATGCTCTATACTGTATGAAATGGAATCATTGCAGAAATTAGCGACGCCAGAAGAAGAGCTCACTTATCTGCGAGAACAGGTGGCGCAGAAAGAGGCGGCTCTCGCACAGGTAAGTGAGCCGGAGCGTGCTCAGATAATCTCAGGCCAGATAGCAGAGCACCACGCTGCGCCAGAAGATGTACTCGCGCCGGAATATCGCCTGAACGAAGCTACGAAATCGAGCGAGGCCGATGCAATACTGTCCGAGCTCAATCTCGTCGGCGATGAAGCGGCAGTGAAGAGCTTGCAGAAGACTCTTGAAGAGAAGGGAATCAAGAATGCGCTCGGGGTGCTTGAGAAGATGGGCGACGCGCGTGTCGCGGACGATTTCCATGCCTACCTTGTGCGCCATGTCGCTGCAGGCCTTCAGGCACTCGGGATAGAAGAAAATGCGCCGCGTTTCCGTGCACTGCATATGACGCTCTACGAGATAGTTTTGCCGGGCCCTAAGAGCGAAGATGGCCAGTCGCGCGCTAAGACGCTGAAAGAGCTTATTTCTGGCATGGAGCAATTCTATTCAGGACTTCTCTCAGTCGCTGAAGCTGTTCCTGGTGAGCCACAGTATTTCGCACTTGAGCTCGCGGTGCCTGTGGATAGCCCAGAGCTCCAGTTCTATGCCGCAGTGCCCAACGGCAAGCGCAACCTATTTGAGAAACAGCTGCTCGCGATATTCCCAAATGCGCACCTAGTGCTACAGCCATCCGATTACAACATCTTCGTTGAGCACGGGACTTCTGCTGTCTCTGTGGCGACGCTCGCTGATAAGCCAGCGCTTCCGCTCAAGGACTATACCGAATTCGACTACGATCCAATAAACGCAGTCATGAACGCATTCGCGAAGATGGCTTCTGCGGGTGAGGGTGCGGCGGTGCAGATCATAATCGAGCCGCGTGGCGAGCGGCATGTGGCGCATTACCGTAAGATCCTCCAGGCGCTTCGCAAGGGCGAGCCGCGCTTGGTGGCGTTTGATACACCCGAGTCTTTCGCAGGTGAAGTTTTGTTCCAGATGGGCAGGACGTTCTTCTCGAGCAAGCCCAAGGATGAGGAGAAGGCTAAGGAAGCTGAGACGCGGCAGATCGAGGCGAATAAAGCATATATTGAGCAGGTGGAGAAAAAGGTCTCGACACCTATCATAGGCGCGACTATACGACTCGCGGTATCTTCTGGAGATGAGCATGTCGCTCTGCAAGTGCTCGGTGATCTCGAGGCGTCTTTCAATCAGTTCGCGAATACGCAAGGTAATAGGATCGTATTCAAGCGCTTGCCTGCAGGCAGGCAAGAGTCGGATGCGCTTGAAGATTTTTCATTCCGTCTTCCTGCTACTGACGCACTCCCTCTCTCGCTACGAGAGCTCACGACTATCTATCACTTCCCGCCGTCAGGCATCGAGAGCTCGCCACACTTGAAGCAG
>JBAYJU010000013.1:0-21339 GCA_041664865.1 Minisyncoccota bacterium | reverse complement strand
AGACCTTTCGTACAGACATCCGTATGAAAGGGCTCTGGAGCCTGCACCAGAAGCTGAGTCGCAAGCATGATGATATCAATCTCATCCACGATATCGCAGCGTTGCGCATCATCGTCCCAACCCTCGAGGACTGCTACACGACACTCGGTACAGTGCACTCGCTCTATAAGCCATTACCAGGCGAATTTAAGGACTACATCGCATTCCCGAAACCGAACGGATACCAGTCGCTCCACACTACAGTCGTCACACCTGAGACCGGCATCGTCGAGGTGCAGATACGCACCGAGGAGATGCACAAGCACGCGATGTTCGGCATTGCGTCGCACATGTCGTATAAGCAATTAGGGAAAGGCATAGAGAAACTCGACAAAGCGACACAGAAAAGCCGCTTCTCAGCGCTTTCATTCTCCTGGCGCTCGCTCATACCGTCGCTTATGAAAGTGACGAAGACGGACAATAACGAGACAAGTGAGGCGAAGATTCCTACGTGGCTCGCCGAGCTTGCCGGAGCGCACGCCAGCGGCGCAGGGCCAGAAGAGTTCGTCGACGGGCTCAAAGAAGATTTTTTCTCACACCGCGTGTTCGTATTCACTCCGCAAAGCGATGTGATCGATTTGCCAGCGACCTCGACTCCAATAGACTTCGCATATGCGATACACAGCGACCTAGGCGACCATCTACAGGGCGCGAAGGTAAACGGAAAACTTGTGTCTTTTGAAACCGAACTCAACAATGGCGACATAGTCGAGATCATACGCCGCGAGTCCGCACACCCGTCGGCAAAGTGGCTAGAGATAGTGCGAACCTCGCTCGCACGCAGGCACATCCGCGCTACGCTAGGGCTGACAGAACAGACGAAACCTCGACGGCACCGTACACGAAAGACGAGAAAAGAAGACTAGAACTAGACTGAAAAACTGCTGACCGAATAAATATCGTCGTCTTCGAGCTGCTCCTCTGGCGCGGCTGGCATTATCGGGTCGTCTGATAATTGCGTAGTATTCGGAAAAATCGGCAGAGTGTTTTCTGCGATTTCTTTTACGACCTCCCGCTCTGCAGCAAGTGCATCGACGAGCTGCTGGAGGTCGTCTGGTGAGAAGAATTCGATGAGCAAGCGACCGCCCTCAGCGCCATTCTCATTCTTGGCGTTTGTCTCGATGATGACGCGCGTGCCAAGTGTCTCGGTGAGCGACTTCTCGAGGTCTACCATCTCTCGCGATTTGCGATGATACGAACGGACACTCTCCTGTGCAATCGAGCGCGCGATGCGCTCAGCGGCGCGCACAGAGAGCCGCTTCAATGTGATCTCCTTGAATAGAATCTCACGCTCCTCCGGGCGTGTATTGAGAGCCAGAAGCGTGCGGGCGTGCCCTTCGCTGATCTCTCGCGCTGCTATAGCGTCTTGCATGTTCTCTGGGAGCGCGAGCAAGCGAAGGCTGTTGGAAACATATTCACGGCTCTTGCCGATCTTCGCGGCAGTCTCTGCGTGCGAAATTCCGAACTCGTCGATCAATTTCTGCAATGCTTTCGCTCTGTCAATTGCATTTAGATCTTCGCGCTGGAGGTTCTCGATGATGGCGAGCTCGAGCTTGGTGAGATTGGAGTCGCCCTGGCGGATCACAACCGGCACTTGCTTGAGCCCTGCGAGCTTGCTGGCGCGAAGACGGCGCTCACCGGCTACGAGCTCGTATACGCTCTCGAGGCCACCATCTGGCTTCTCGACATCTGTGCGCGAGACTACGAGCGGCATGAGCACGCCGTATTGGCGGATGCTCTCCGCGAGCGACTTCAGGCCCATCTCGCTGAAATCTTTGCGCGGCTGATACGGGTTCGGGATGATGCGCTCCACATCGATCCAGAAGACCGAGTCGTATTTCGTAGGGACGTACGCCGCATCTGCGTTCATGAAAATTATTTTAGCATATGCTATCGTGCATAGCATAGCCTGCTTAAGCGTGAAGCTACGGCTAGGCGATGCCGGGATGGCGGAATGGTAGACGCGATGGATTCAAAACCCATTGTCGCAAGACGTGAGAGTTCGAGTCTCTCTCCCGGCACAAAATGGCAAACAAGATACTCTGCGTCATCGGGCCGACTGCATCGGGCAAAACTTCGCGTGCGGTGGCCGAGGCACTGGCGCGCGGTGGCGAGGTAATTTCTGTCGATTCTCGGCAAGTGTATCGCGGGCTCGACATAGGCACCGAGAAAACGTCCGCCGAGGAGATGCAGGGCGTGCCACACTACCTAATCGACATCCGCGACCCGCAGGACAAATATTCGGCGGGAGATTTAGTGCAGGACGCGACACGCCTGATTGAAGATATTTCAGCACGCGGGAAATTGCCGATACTCGCTGGTGGGACGCATTTCTATTTCGACGCGCTTCTCAATGGTCTGCCGACAGGGACAGATGAAAACACGAAGCTTCGAGAAGAACTAGAAAAACTCTCGACCGAAGAACTCGCGGCGAGGGTTGCGCTGCGCGACCCTCGCCGCGCATCCGAGCTCGACCCTCAGAATCGCCGCCGGCTCATCCGCGCGCTCGAAATAATCGACACTCTCGGCACCGTCCCACCCCGAAGCGAAAACGGGTGGACACCGGATGTCCAACCGAAATACGAAATTGAGTGGATTGTTGTTGATAGGCCGAGAGAGGAATTGCGCGCGCGCATCGACGCAAGACTTGCTGAGACTCTTGCGCGCGGGCTCATCGACGAGGTACGGCGAGTGCGCGACCTAGTCGGAGATGCACGGCTCAATGAGCTCGGTCTCGAATACAAAATCATCGGCGAATTTCTCCGTGGAGAGCGCACAGAGGACTCGCTACTCCCTACTCTTTCATCAAAACTCTGGCACTACGCGCGACGCCAAAAGGCATGGCTGCGCAAACTGCGCGCCGAAATTTTTAAGAAGTGAAAGGACTATAAAAATCCAAGTGGGGTTATGTACTCATAAGCCCCCGACGAAACTATTTAGGCAACACCGTCGCTCCCTGGCAGAAGCTAAATCCGAGGTTTCTTCCGGAGAATTGAGAATTGACTCGATCTGGAACGCTAACCATGTAATTAAGCAGACACATTTGGTCTTGCGATATACCTAAGTGCGCCATGAGGTATTGCTCTGCTTCTATGCGCACGGACCCTATTGGCTCTTGCAGTAAGGCGATATTGAAATATTGCGTTGAGCTTATGTAGGCGATGACATATGGCGGATTGGTCGTCACTGTAGGATCTGGCATGCCTTCATATTGATGATACCCGAGATAATAGTAGCCCGGATTAATAGGGTCTTTTGCTGTCTCCGGGTCGGCAATGAAATTATCAGTTTGTACAGATCCACCGCCAACGATTGCGATAGACATTGTTGCGACTTGAGAGGAAGTGGCGATGGCGCTCGTATTACTTTGCACAGAAGATGCCACCGGGAATACAGTATTCTGCACTGCCGGAGTCGATGTTCCGGTAGGAGCTTGAGTCACGACGACAGGACCAGTGAGCCGATACGCGAGGACTAAAAGTCCGAGGACTGCGATTGCCCCGATGCTTATCAAGATTGTTTTCATAAGATAATGTTAGCCGCCATACTGCTGCACGCAGGCAGCCGCTTTACTGTTGCAATTCTTACAGGTCCAATCACTGTAACCATTCTGTGATACCAATGCCTGCGCTACCTGTATGTTGCATGCCGCGTTCTGACAGTTTGAGAAATCGCTACAAGCACCAGACGCAGCACCTTTCCATGTCGTTTTTGTTATCTGAAACGTGCCGCAAGCGGTCGAATTAGAACCCGGATGAACCGTATTGTAAGGGGGCGTACTAGGAATACCTGAACTCTCGGTCACCGCGATGCACGACATCACATTCGCCTGAGTCGCGGTAAATCCCGCCGCCTGCAAAGCTGATGAACTGCAAGCGGTGTTTGCATCTGAGCACACTGCGCCGGCTTTACCACTTATGTACGCGACGTTCCCGCTCGCGTCCAATCCAGCAACACTCAGATCCGTCTGATTCAGCTTCTGAAGTGCTGCCTCCTGCACAAGACAGAGGTCTCCATCCGAACTTATGAGACTCGACCACGTGCCCAATGTGCCGCCAGGGACTTCTGCGCCCTGGTTGTAGAGTACCGCCATCACAGCGTCGACGATCATCCACGCCGCAAGCGCTACGACTATCCCGGCGACAGTGTTGATTAAGATGCTCCTAGCCTTGCTGATGCCACTCGGGTCTAAAGGATTCACTACCATAAGAAATCCCGCATATGCGATCATGATCGGAGCAATGAAGACAATTGCTACCGAGAGCGCCAACATGATAATGCGGTTGACGACTATCATGACAGCACCCCAGCCTGCTGCGCATTGATTTATTTCGTCCGGTACAATGGGACCGAAGAACGGTATCGACACAGCGTGCGCGAGGTGCGGCAATACGATAGAGCCTGCCACTAGAGTTAGTGTGAAAAGAATGGTGCGAGGACGCATTGCTCTATCATACCAGTCACTCGACATGCTCGGGGCGGCTTTTCCCCTTCCCGCTTATCTGCTATCGTTCACATACGGGTCCATCGTATAGTGGTAGTACATCGGTCTCCAAAACCGACAGTCCAGGTCCGATTCCTGGTGGGCCCGCCAACAATTAGCCGCGAGTTCTGAGTCTCGCCTTCCGTAACGCCTCAAGCGCCAAGACACCGCCTTCCTCGTCGGTCCTCATATCTCCCAGCATCCTGAAACTTCCCTTACCGAAAGTGTCCTCGACTAAGTGAGCAATTGGCAGGAGCCTCCCTGTAAATTGAGCTTTCAGAAATTCCTTGAATACGTCTTCTTCCGACTGATAACGATCCGGAAATTGCTTGTGTATTTCTTCGCACACATACTGAAGAGCCTTACGCTGACTTCTGTATGTGATGATTTCATATTCATCCTCTTTTTCTCCAACCCATATGAAATCTTCAGGCAGAAGACCCTTCTTTTCTGCAATGCGTTTGACCAACTCCTTTGCTGGCCCAGAAGACATCCTCTCCTTCTCTTTCTTGAGAGAGGGCAAATTAAACAGGTTCGGCAGGGATCGTTTTTCTTGCGTGGAAACAATCGCTTCGTGCAATCCCTGGAAGTGAAGGTGCTGTTCACCCTTAAGCCACTTCTTTCTCGCTGCACCCACCGAGACACCCTCTCTGTAGTGTGTTTTTATTGCCTTTTTCTCTCCGTCTCGACCCTCTTCTTCAACTTCAATCGTGAGATGTCCCTTGAGGTGAAGGGTCTCATGTAAAGCTACGGCACCGAAATACGCAGGATTGCTTCTGAACGAGTGAGCGTTAAATACAATGCCTTGTATGTTAAAGAATGCAGCCGCATCACTAGTTTGGCCTGTTATATCTTTGAATAATTCATTAGGTATTATGTGATAATTGTCAGCAGGGATGTCATATGGATTCACTCCTGATTCTTCCATCAGTCTGTCCGTCTCAGAATTTGCAAAACCAATCAGTGAAAATTCCATCTCCGTCTTCGGATACTCCAAACGCTCGAGATTCTTTTGGGCCTGTTCGGAAAGTGACTCGATATGATCGACTAATTTAAACTCCATACACTCCCTCTCCTCCTCCTTGGCTTTCTCGGAGGCGCCTCCAATTATTCTGAAATTTGGTACCTTTTCCATGTCGTTGATATAGTACCAGAGAATGCCATCGGCATTTGTGGCCGCCAAAAAGAAAACCGCCCTTCAAGGAGCGGTTTTCTTTTTGGCGGCTATTTCTTCGCCTCTTTGAAAACTACGCGCCTGCGGAGAGTCGGGTCGAACTTCGTAAGCTCGATTTTGCGTGTGACCACCTTCTTATTCTTGCGCGTCCATATGACGTGCGGAGACTTCGTAGACTTCAGCTTGATAAGACGAATCTGTGACATATGAGAAATGTAGCAGAAAGTCCGGCGTTAGGCAACTACCGAGAGTGGAGACTTCTTGGCACGGACTGCCTTCTTCTTCACATCGAAATGCGGCTCGCCGTTCTTGAGCGATACTGTTACCGTACCACCCTCGAGCAAGCCCTGGTTGACCATGAGCGAGGCAAGCGGCGTGAGTATCGTGTCCTGTATCGTGCGGCGGAGCGGGCGGGCGCCATATTCCGGGTTGTACCCCTTCTCGGCCAGCCATGCGTGCATTGCGTGGTCTATCCGAAGCGCAATACGCTTCTGTGCAAGACGATTCACAACTTCTTCGACTTGATTGTCTACAATACGCACAAGCGCTTCCTTCGAGAGTGGATCGAATATGATGGTCTCGTCGAGACGATTTAGGAACTCTGGGCGGAAGTGCTCGCGGAGCGACTCCATGATCTTCTCCTTCGTCTCTTCGAAGTGCATCGCGTCAGTCGCGTCTGACGTGCCGAAG
This sequence comes from Minisyncoccota bacterium, assembly GCA_041664865.1. Lineage (GTDB taxonomy): Bacteria > Patescibacteriota > Minisyncoccia > Phycocordibacterales > Phycocordibacteraceae > C7867-001. Next base: position 14,953 of record JBAYJU010000013.1, on the reverse strand, counting down.
CCGATGTGCGCAAGTCTGTCGATGAGCTCCCCGCCAATATTGCTCGTGAGCACTATGATCGTATTCTTGAAATTCACCTTGCGGCCCTTGCCGTCTGTGAGGTGCCCAGAGTCGAGCACTTGGAGCAATATGTTGAACACTTCAGGGTGCGCTTTCTCTACTTCGTCGAAAAGCACCACTGCGTATGGGCGGTGGCGGATACTCTCTGTGAGCGTGCCCGACTCTTCATAGCCCACATACCCAGGCGGCGCACCAATAAGCTTCGCGACAGAGTGCTTCTCCATGAATTCACTCATGTCGATACGCACGAGCGCGTCAGCATCGTTGAACATGAACTCTGCAATCTTCTTCGAGAGCTCAGTCTTTCCGACACCAGTTGGGCCCAGGAATAGGAACGATCCAATCGGGCGATTCGGGTCACTGATTCCGACTCGCGAGCGCTTCACTGCATCAGTTACCTTCTTCACTGCTATGTCCTGGCCAATGATGCCGTGCTTCAGGGCATCTTCCATGCGCGAAAGCTTCGAAATCTCTTCTTCCAGCATGCGCGCTACAGGGATCCCAGTCCAGCGATTCACGACCGCAGCAATGTCTTGCTCGGCGACTTCTTCGTTCAGCACGCGGCGCGACTTCTGCAACATTTTCAGACGCTTCAATTTCATCTCGAGCTCGCGCTGTATGTGCGGAATCTTGCCATAGCGTATCTCGGCTACTGTGCCTAGGTCGGCTGCAGCTTCTGCATTATCTGCTTGTATGTTGAGCGATTCGAGCTCGGTCTTCGCTGCGCGGATGCCTGTCAGAATCTCTTTTTCATTCTTCCACTTGAGCTCGAGCTCGCTCGTCTTCTCTTTCAAATCTGCAACCTCGATGTCGATTGTCTTGATGCGATCTTTGATCTCTTTAGCACGCTCGCCCTCGAGATCTTTCTGGAGAGCTTGCTTCTCGATCTCGAGCCGGCGGATTTTCCTGTCTGTCTCCTCTAGAAGAGGGGGCTTGTTCTCGAGCGCGATTCGCAAACCAGACGCCGCCTCGTCGATAAGATCGATAGCCTTATCTGGTAGGAACCGATCGCTGATGTATCGCGCAGAAAGCTCTACAGCTGCCACGATAGCGCCATCAGTGATGCGCACCCCGTGGAATAGCTCATACTTGTCGCGCAGGCCTCGAAGGATGGCGATGCCGTCCTCTATAGATGGCTCCTGCACGAATACGGACTGGAAACGTCGCGTCAGTGCTGCGTCTTTTTCTATATATTTCTGATATTCCTTCAATGTAGTCGCACCGATGACGCGAATCTCGCCACGCGATAGAGCCGGCTTGAGCATGTTTGATGCGTCGAGCGATCCTTCAGCGCCACCGGCTCCCACAAGCGTATGTAGCTCATCAACGAACAGGATTACCTTCCCTTCTGCGCGCTCGACCTCCTTCATGACATTCTTCATGCGCTCTTCGAATTCTCCACGATACTTAGTACCGGCAATCATGAGACCTAGGTCGAGTGAAAGAAGCTCTTTGCCCTTGAGTGATTCTGGAACATCGCCAGTCGCCATGCGCCCAGCAAGCCCTTCGGCAATCGCCGTCTTTCCCACGCCAGCTTCACCGATGAGCACAGGATTGTTCTTGGTACGCCTGGCAAGTATCTGAATCACGCGATTGATCTCGCTATCGCGCCCGATGACGGGGTCGAGCTTGTTATCGGCAGCCATCTTGGTGAGATTACGCGCATACTTAGCAAGAGCACGGAAACGCTTCGGCTCCATAGTCTGACCGTCCTTCGAGCTTTTGAGCTCTTTCATAATCGCGACCGTCGCATCTCGAGTTATCGCGAAACGCGCGAGGATATCTGTGGTAGGGCCTGGGTTCTCCACCACAGCCAGGAACAGGTGCTCTGTACCGACGAACGCATCGTTCATACGCGCAGCGATTTTTCCCGCTGCCTCGAGCGCCTGTGCTAGGTCTGGAGTCAGATAAATCTGGTACGAGGGAGATAGCACTGACGCGCTCTCAGGCGCCTCGAGATGTTCCATCACGATGTCGGCTAGCATTATGGTGTCGATCTCCATACGATCGAGCATAGAGAATACGAGAGACTCTTCCTGCAGCACGAGTGCGGCTAGTAAGTGAAGTGGCGAGACGTGATTCTGCCCGCGCTCTATCGCTAGTTCATGCGCGCGCCGTATCGCTTCTTTGGCTTTGGTTGTGAAATTATTGAAAGGTGGCATATACGTGATGAAAGGTTATTTTGCAGTGGCAGGCGAAGTCGTGGATGTAAGAAGCCCAGTTATGACATTGGTACTGATGAGTGACCCTAGTGCCGCACCAGAGCTTATTCCGATAAGATTGCCATCTAGATCGACAACAGCGCTACCTACCCCTATATCTGGAAGAGTAGTACGTATGCCAGTATCGCTCACTCGAGAGACGATGCCTGTCGAAGCGAAGCCGTCTGTGCCGAGTGCGAGAGCTGTCTCACCAAGCTTCAAGTTGCTCGTAGGAATCAATGATGGAGAGGTCATCTTCGGCAGAACTGCATCATCGGCAAAACCGTAAATCATAATACCCTTTCCACCATGAGCAAGGGATGCACGTGCATAGGAACCATTCGTGAATTCTATGAGTACTTCCTTCGGGAGACTGTCTTGCGCAGCTGTGACTACCGCATGAGCGCTCGAGAGATATGTACCAACGCTAATAGCTGGTGTCGATGTCCCGGTGTCTGCGGCATATAGAGCAACGGTACGAGCGGCAGATGCTCCAATAGCAGCAGTAACTAGATCTTGGTTTGACGGTGCGGGTGCAGGCTTTGCGGCTGCTGGCATCACAGCTGGCGCAGCCGCTACGACAGTCTCGATAGTGTGCTCGACTACACGATTCACCGTCTGCGTCACAATGGCTGGAGCATGATCGAGCAAAGAGACCGTCAATATGCCAGTCGCGACAGACGTAACGAAGTTCACCAGAATCGTGAGCAATATGAGCTGAGATTTAGATAGTTCCTCAATATCCATATGGGTAATAATGCTACCTCTGGCTGGTGCTGTCAACAAACGCAGTGGCCCTCGCGAGCGCGGTGGAGAAGCGATCTAGGTCTCGTGCACGAACGTCAGGCCCCCACGATATGCGCAATGCAGCGCGAGCGCGCTCCGAGTCACCAGTAAGCGCGAACACCGCCCGAGAGCCACTCTCAGAATCTGTCTCGCACGCGCTACGCGAAGATGCGGCGAACCCATCTTCGTCGAGAAGTGCGAGAATATAATCGGTGTCCCGCCCCGGTAGTGAGATATTTAAAATGTTCGGCACTTGCGTGCGCCCTTCTTGTATATAGATATTCGGAACAGATTTTGAGATGAGCTCGATGAGACTGGCTCGATTCGCGAGAGCGGAGGCGCGGAATGATTCGCGGCCCAGCGCGGCGGCGCGAAGCGCCGCCGCGAAGCTCTGTGCGAGTTCCGGAGCCCCGGTCCCTGGGCGCAGGCCGCGCTCTTGCCCGCCGCCTCCATACAGAGGTATGAGAGGGATTGTCCTGTGCGCGATGAGCACACCGCACCCACGCATCGCGCCTATTTTCGAAGCATCAAGAGTAAGCATATCGGCACCGAAGTGATCTCGTGTGATTTTTTCAGTGAGCGGCGCCTGACTCGCATCTACATGCAAAAGCGCACCTGATGAAAAATGATTTTGAACTGTGAGCTCCTGCGAACGAGAGAAATCATTTTTCATCAGGTGCGCTTTCTTCAAAGTCTCCGCAACCTCCCGCGTATTCCACACGACACCAGTCTCACCGCAAACAGCGTCCATGGCCACAAGCACGGTCTCTTCTCGCACCATCTTGGCAAGCGCGTCCGTATCGACTCTGTAGTCACGTATCGGCAGAGCTTCGATCGTGATGCCTTCGTCTTCAAGTATTTTGATATTCTCAACTATCGACGCATGCGAGCTCGGCAGATATAGCACATGCATATTGTTCCTCCCAGGAGCATCCATTCCTGCGTTCGCGCGCAATGCTCGCACATGCCCCAGTATCGCGAGAGCATTGCTCTCGGTCGCTCCACTAGTGAAAATGACATCATCGCTCTGCACCTCGATAAGCCTAGCGATTGCCACGCGTGCGTCTTCAAGCGCCTTCTTCGCTCGCCTACCCTCCTCGTGCGACGACGACGGATTGCCTTCTGCCCCAGCAGAGTAATCGAGATACACTCTCTTCTTTCCAAATATACGCATATGTCTATGATACACGATATTGCAATTAGTTCATTTTCGTGATGAAATAGAGACAATATGGTACGAACTGCACGGCCGCCCGTCATTGCTGTGATGGGTCACATAGATCACGGCAAATCGTCACTCTTGGATTACATCCGGAAGACTGCTGTCGTAGCAGGAGAAGCTGGAGGCATCACCCAGCATGTCGCTGCGTATATCGCCGTCCATGACGGGCGACCAATCACATTTCTCGATACACCAGGGCACGAGGCCTTCAAGGCGATCCGCTCCCGCGGAGCGGCGGCCGCAGATATTGCCATACTAGTGGTAGCGGCCGACGAGGGTGTGATGCCACAAACGCTAGACGCTCTATCTGCCATCAAAGTGGCGAATATCCCATTCGTCGTCGCAATTACGAAGATCGACAAGAACAATGCCGACGTTGAACACGCCAAGATGTCGCTCGTAGAGCACGAGGTGTTCATCGAGGGAATGGGAGGCGACATCTCATATGCGCTTGTGTCATCGAAGACTGGCGAGGGCATTTCAGAATTGCTCGACCTCGTCTTGCTTGCCTCAGACCTAGGCGAGCTCACTGCTGATACGGAAGCAGGCGCGACCGGCTTCGTGCTCGAGGCTACACAGGACCCTCGTCGCGGGGCCTCTGCCACACTGATTATAAAAGACGGCACCCTCACCCTGAACGGCTTCGTGGTAGCTGGCGATGCATACGCACCGATACGCTTCATCGAAGACTTCCTCGGCAAGCGCGTCGAGCAGGCTGGGCCGTCTGAGCCAGTGCGCATATCAGGTTTTAGTACATTGCCAGCAGCAGGGTCACTTTTCACTATCGTGAAGAACAAGAAAGAGGCCGAAGCATCTGTCGCCGAAAACTCGAAGAACCTATCCACAGTGCCAGAATACTATGAGTTAGCTGAGGGTATAATCGAGCTTCCATTAATAGTGAAAGCTGACGTCACTGGCTCTATCGACGCCATCGCTCATGAGCTCGCGAAGATCAAGCATGAGCGCGCAGTCGTACGGATAATCTCATCTGGAGTCGGCGATGTGTCAGAGAACGATGTTAAGACTGCTATGGCATCTGGCGGCACGATTATCGCGTTCAATACAGGCACAGACACTATCGCGCGCGATCTCGCCGAGCGCGACCACATCACGATTCTTTCTTTCTCGATTATCTACGAGCTTTCCAAACAAGTGTCCAAGCTGCTAGAGGAACGTGCGCCAGCTATAGCTAGTGAGAAAGAGCTCGGTCGAGCTAAAGTGCTCAAGGCATTCTCAGGCAATGCAAAGAAACATGTGCTCGGCGCGCGATACATCTCCGGCACCATAACACTAGGCGATCGCATCAAGCTCATACGTGGTGAAGAAGAAATCGCGCGAGGAAGCATCACAAATCTACAACAGGCGCGCATCGATACGAAAGACATACGCACCGAGGGCGATTTCGGCATCGAGATCGAGGCGCACGAGACACCGATCTATGGCGACGAAATAGTCGCATTCGCTGCTGCTGCCGTATGAATCCCACAGACAGAAAAGGGCGAGTGACAGAAATAATAGCACGCGAAGCAGCTCAATTCATCACGCGCGAGGCTAGCGCCGGTTCACTCATCACCGTCATCCGTGCAGAACCCGCCTCGAAACACGGGGATCGCATACTGGTGTTCGTTAGTGTATTCCCGGAGGATAAGATCCAGGCGGCGCTCGCCTTCCTCGAGAGGCATCGTTCATCATTTTCAGATTATCTGAAATCGCACGCACGCCTGCGCCCATTACCTCGCGTCGACTTCCTGCTAGATAACCGTGAGAAAACTGGCGCACCATTAGGCGAACTGCCAAAAGCTTAGTATTATAGTTGGCACGGCCAGGTGGTGAAGTGGTAACACGGCGCTCTGCAAAAGCACTATGCGCGGGTTCGATTCCCGCCCTGGCCTCAAAGAGGTAAAATAAAGACTCTTGCCGAGGTGGCGGAATGGTAGACGCACAGGACTTAAAATCCTGAGATGGCCTAAAAACCTTCGTGTGGGTTCGAGTCCCACTCTCGGCACATGCACAAGTATCTCTATTGAAGAGAGAGCGCTCATCGTGTAGAATGCGACGTATCGCACCTATAGCTCAGCTGGTAGAGCAGCTCCCTCTTAAGGAGACGGTCCCTGGTTCGAGCCCAGGTAGGTGCACACGGATGTTCGATCAGCTGGGATGGCGAAATTGGTAGACGCACTAGCCTTAGGAGCTAGCGGGGCAACCCATGGGAGTTCGAGTCTCCCTCCCAGCACCACAGGAGTACTTCAGGAAACATAGTCGTGAGGACACCCCTTGTTTCCTTGGTCGCACTTACTTTTCCGGTAATTTGGTGTACTCTGCTTGATAGGAAATTAGGATTTGTTCTTTATCTAAACTAAACCGAGGAGAAAGGTCATGTGGGAATATTTAATCTGGCTTATGCCAGCGGCAATGGTATTTGTGGGTACCGGAACACTCTCCGGTGCTTGGTGGGCTAGCGTTGCGCTAGCAGCAGTGTGGCTCATACTCTGCAAATTCATGTGCCAGATCGACGTAGGTAAAGAGGAATGCGTCGTAATAGAACGATTCGGAAAATTACGATTCCTCTTCCACGGTAGGTATACGCTAATTATCGGGGTGGATCACATTCAAGAGCGTATAAGCCTAGGACCAAGACCGCGTGAGGAGCTTTTTCCAGACACAGCTCCTGCGGTTAAATTCCTACCAGACGACTCTGCACCAGTAGAAGCTGGTCTCTATTATCAAATCGGGAATCCCAGAGATGTCGCCGCTGGAAACTGGGATAGAGTCGAGAAAGACGTAAGAAAATGGTTCTACTCTAATAAATGGCTCATCAGTAGAATCGTAACTGACAGGCTACTGCAGATACTGGAAAAGATGAGCATCGCAGAAGCTAGTACAGAACGGAAACATATTGCAAGTGAAGTGGAAGACGCTGTGATACCAAACCTTAAAGAGTTTGGTATCTATGAGCAAACTGGAAAAAAGTTTCTGAAGATAGAGCCAATCTTCAGAAATATCTCTCGGAGGTAAACTAAGCAATTTCAACAACAAAAGCCTCGCTGGTAATCCAGCGAGGCTTTTCTCTTTTTTCACATATGCTTACTACCCCGTTATTGAGCTTGGGCTGATGGTCTGAATACCGAAAGTACCAAGAGCCACATTTATGATGCCGTACGCACCAAAGATAATCACCAGACCTACAAGCCCCCAGAGTATTGCATCCCTACCCTCTTTACGCTTCGTAGCATCTCCCGCGTGAGCTATGAACTCGAACACACCCCACAGGAACACGACGAACGCACTAGCCGCAAGTAGCAGGATAATCGGATTGATTATCTGCGTTATGAACCTGCCTAGGAAAACGTCCATTCAACTACTGCGTCACTGTACCGCCAATGCCAGTAGCTGATGGCGCAGCCGTCTGTGATGTGTTTCCGAAACTTATTGTGCCAACGAGGATATTCACAAGCCCCCAGACCGATACCATAACGAAGAATCCTATGAGGCCCCAGAGCATGAGATTCCTACCCTTCTCTTTCACAGAGTCTGAACCTGCACCGATGATGAAGGTCTCAAATGCTCCGTAAAGGAACACTATGAATGCAACTGCGAAGAGCACCGGTACGAGGACGTTGTTGATTGTATTGATAATGAAAGAACCTACGTCTGAGATGTTACTAATAGCTGCTGAAGATACAAGAGGCACGGCGAACGAGGTAAGAGCGACAGAAGTAATGGCGAGTGCTTTTTTCATAGGATAAATGAATGATAATGCGGTAATTGTAACTCTTCGGCTGTGCGGGTCAACGTGCCTTTGGGTGGCGTGGGGATAACCAGTCCTATATAGACTGTGTCTCCACCACTGTGCCGGCGGCGCTACCACCCAGCGTCGGTAACGCAGGTGCGTGGCTAGCGGTGAGACCGAGCGTGTCAGAGACCATATTTACCAACCCCCAGACAGAGGTAATGATGACAAAACCGATTACGCCCCAGAGCACGAAATCTCTACCCTTCGCGCGCTCAGTGTCACTGTCGCCATTGAAGATAAAGTATTTGTATACACCCCAAAGGAATACTATGAAGGCAACTGCCATCAGAGATGGGACGATATAACTATTGATGATAAGTATGATGCTATCGGAATAACCCTTAATATACGTCGTGTTTATGCCGGACATATGAGTATTGTCTATTGTTAACTAATACGATGTTGGTAGCGTCGGAGCGCCGACGCCCCCGAGGCCAAATGTGCTAGCGACCACGTTTACCAATCCCCAGAGCGACACCATCACAGCGAAGCCGATAACGCCCCAGAGGATTAGCTTATGGCCGCTCTTGACCGCCGCTTCATCTCCAGGATGCAGTATGTACGCGTTGGCGATACCGTATAAGAACACTATGAAAGCGATAGCGAATAGGAGCGGCACGAGAACGACATTGATGAGATTGATAATAGTACTAGCTACACAACTAAGCCCGCTTCCTGTGCAGCTACCAGTACCAAACACGCCAGTACCAGATGTAGAAAAAAACCCTGCAGAATAGGTTGTGTCTATCGTCTGAGTGTATGGGCCACCAGTGTATTGCGCAGCAGCGAAAGCTGGAATGAGCATAATAGCGAGAGACACGGTGATGTGAGCGATTGGTTTTAATTTCATATATTGTAAGTATGACACACTGAGCTCAAGGCGCGATGCCGAGCGTGGACAACATTATATTCACAAACCCCCATACTGAGAAGAGCACGACCATGCCCAAGATTCCCCACAGGATGAATTGCCTTCCTTCTTCCCGCTTCTTCTCTTCATCCCCGTGGATAAGCAGGTAGTCGACGACGCCCCACACAAAGGACGCAAAAGCTAATGCGAATATAATCGGGACGACCACAGTATTGAGTACACCGATGATGCCTGTAGAACCGCTTCCGATGAGCGTGGCGAAGGTCATACAAACTATCCGCCAAGCGTCGCTACGGTAGACTGGATTGCCGATGCAATAGCCTGAGCACCCAAGAGCACAAGCGCTCCGACAACAGTCCATAGAAGCATATTCTTAGCTTCTTCTATCTTCCCAGGAACTCCTTGCGCCACCACGAACTTATACCCTACGAAGACGACCATCAATATGATGACAATCGTGCCGATCTGAACGACAAAGCTAAGTATATTGGAGAGAAATGAGCTTAGGCTGGCCCCGCCACTGAGCGGATTGATGAGAGTTTCTGCAAGCGCCGCAGGCGCGTGCGCAAACAGAACAAGCGTGAGGACTACAAAGGAAGCAGAAAGAAAACGGTGTGTGTTCATATTATGGGTGTAGAAGCGCGGCCATGGCGCTCTCACTACTAGTCAGTGCCCTGTCGGTTCCCAAGCGGCCGCTTATCACACTCATAATCATACTCGAGAACACCAAATCGGTGTCAGAAGGGGCTGGGGACAACCAACCCTTAGTATATAGTGCTTCGGAGTACGCAACCGCAGATATAGGATCTGATTGCGCCTGCACAAGCGGGTTTGTAATCGCTGGTGCAATCCCGAATGCCGACGCGGCAATCGCCTGCATGGCAGGGCTCGTTAGGAAAGCTGCGGCTTGATATGCGCCACCCGGGTTTTTAGCGCCGCGCGGGATCATGAAGGCATATATATTGCCATACACGGATTTCAACTTAGCTGTCGCCGGCTGTGGTAGCTCTGTGACTATGAAGTCTAGATTTGGATTCGCCTCTGTAAGGAACCGCGATTCAGACGCGTAGCCGATATACAACGCGAGATCACCCGCAAGAAATGACTGCCTAGAATCTTGTAGAGATGCATTCCATGTATATGAATTCTTCGATGGGTCAACAAACTGGGTGTAGAAGCCAAGCACCGCCTGACCTGACAATGAACTGTCTTCTCCAGGAGCGCGACTCAAGTTCGCAGTAAGTATGCCATTCGAGTAGCCAGAAATAGGTATTCCCACCTGCAGAAAAAGTGATGATAGTATGCCGCGCGCATTGTGGATGTTGGCATAGGTACCAAGAGCGATGAGGCCTCGAGTTATCTGCTTGGTCGATGTGAGCATGGCGACATTCGGAACTAGACCCGTGAGAGCTTCCCATGTCGCAGGAGGTTTTGCTATTCCGTTTGATGAAAGAATCGCGCGATTCGAGAAGAGCACCATTGGGTCTACAAGAAACGGAACGCCATAGTATCCATCTCCGTGTGGCGATGTGAATATACCAGCTCCCCCAATGAAGGTAGTGGTGAACGCCGACGCAGGGAGCGTCGAGAACTGGATTGGCTTAATAAATTTCGCGAGTGGTAATAACTCTTCTTGATTCGTGAGAATAAGGTCTGGTGCTGCATCGGTAGCAATAGCAGAAGCTAGATCAGAAGGTAACGTGTCCTGGTTCTTCTGTACATACGAGACACCCTTTAGAGACTGGTCACTCTGCTTTATGGCAGTAAGCATGCTTTGCATGTCCGATCCAGGTAAGGTGCCCCAGACGACAACTGTACCAATTGCGTCCGATCCGCCTCCAGTAGTGCTAGTGTGCGTCGCGAATACAAATAAGCCGATGAGCGCCGCGAGACTTAGGACGCCGATAAATATACCCTGGAAAATAGAGATCTTCATATGCTATGGCGCTGTGAATAAAATACCGTATTGGTGCGGACCAGCGCGGAAATTCTTCACTTTATGAAAACCGCCGATTATGAAGAAATCCTCTGTTGTGTGCTCTGGAACGACATACTCAGGTGTAGGCCCTATGCCGCCATAGCTCCCGGCCCAGTCTACGACCATAAGCTTTCCCCCTGATTTGAGTACGCGCTGTATCTCTTTTAGAAGTCCGAAACGATTCTCTACCTGAAAGAATGTGTTTGCGAGCAGGACAACATCGAGCGATGCGTCGCGCAGGTGTGTACCTCCCGGCTTCTCGATATCTCCCCAGATGATCTCGATGGTGCGGTGGTGCCGCTCGTGCGTGTTTAGCTTGAGGTGTTTGAGGACACCTTCTTGCACGTCGATTGCATAGACTTTCCCACTGTGCCCTACGATGGCAGCAGCAGCTCGTGCGTAGTGACCAGAACCAGCTCCGAAATCACCAACCTTCATGCCCTCACGCAATCCTATCTGCAACACGTTTTCTTGTGGAGAACTAAAATGCGCGTTCATAATCCTGAGTAAGTCGAAGGGCTCATATGTACATATAAAATACCACGCCTTCCACTCCGTCTAATGCACAATCAACAACACAGCGGTTGGACACCGGATGTCCAACCGCTGGTACTGAGGCAAATAAAAAAAACCGCGAGAAGCGGTGTAATTGGGATCCGTATACTGGAAACCCTCGACGAGGGCAATTGCCAAACCCAAGGTGAACCTCGAATCCGACCAGCCCCAACACTAAACCACCTTCTCGCGATAGTGACCACGCCATGTCCACCAAGGTACTTTATCTAGAATTTCTCTCGGTAAGAAAGAAGGCAGGTCAACTCCTCCTCTCCAGTAAATACAACATATCACTCCCGCCCCAAATCTGCAACAAACAGATTACAACACAGCGGTTGGAAACCGGATGTCCAACCGCTGTGCAAGCATGAACCAATATGAAATTACACTGTGGACACCCGGTGTCCACCCGTTTAGTTCTCGGTATTATTTGCAGATGTCATATCGAGAAGCGGTTACCGATTCGGTCGTACATGTATACAATCGTGGCGTGAAAAAGCTCGATATTTTTCGCGATCAGAGAGATCTGTTTCGTCTCATGTATAGTCTGTACTACTTCAACACATCACATACGATGTCTCCATCGTGGACGCGAGATGTAGAACGCTCAGGAGGAATGCACACGTCCGCATGGCCCGAGCATTGGGAACCACGCACACCATTGGTTTCAATACTCGCATTCACGATAATGCAGAACCATTTTCATCTGGTTCTAAAAGAATGCATAGACGGCGGCATAAGCAAATTTATGCATCGCGTCGGCATGGGATATTCGAAATTCATCAACGAAAAATACAAGGAAAGTGGCAGCTTGTTCCAAGGTGCATATAAGTCACGACGAATTGACGATGATACCGATCTGCAAAATCTACTGGTGTACACAATGATAAAAAATCCATTTGAACTGTATCCTGGCGGCCTGACTCAAGCATGCAAAGAGTTCGACCAAGCATACGCGCACACTCTCGGCTACCCGCTAACAAGCCTAGCCGAATTTATCGGGCACACGAAACCAGCAATACTTGACCATAACTTGCTACGCGAAATTGGCAGCGACCCAAATACATTCAAAGAATCTGCTCGGGACAGCATGCTATACCGGCTCGAACAAATGGACTCCTTCGACTTCTAACTATCTAACTGGGTGGACATCCGGTGTCCACCCTTTAGGTTCGGTCTTATATTATTGAAGTGGGACGGTCTGGCGATTGAAGCCGAAATTTTCTTCGTCGATTAGGTCGATTCTTATCGGGACCAATTTATACCAAGACGTATCGCCGAGAATCTCCAATGCTTTAGACGGGCTTGGGATAGTGTATCCTCTCTTTGCCAGGTGTTTAACCATAAGATCGAACTGAACTCCTTCCAATTTCTGAACTACACCCTCTAACTGAATACCTAAGTTCGGTTCTTTGCTTTTTACAGTGCGTGTTATGGTTCCGGCGACTCTGTTGCTCTCCAAGATAGCAACAGAGTGTCTGCAGGCATGGTTTGACATCCAATAGATATTCAGATCATCGTCGTATATGAAAATAACATCAGCTACCCAGACACCTTCACTATCGACAGTACCAAGACTCATAAGATGCGTCTGATCCAGAACCTCAATAACTCTCTTTCGAAGATCAATCATTGCGTTTTATTTAGAGCGCGACCATGGAAGCGATGGAGTCGCCTTCGCGCATTTTCATTATGCGGACGCCCTGGGTAGCACGCGAGAGGACGGAGATCGAGGAAACCGAAGTGCGGATCACCTGCCCTTTCTTCGAGACGACGACTATCTCTTCTTCGTCTTTACCGTCTGCCACAACCTTTGCACCGATTATCTCTCCCGTCTTCGGCGTGACATCTGCGGTCTTAATACCGGAACCGCCGCGGCCCTGGACTTTGTATTCAGATATTTTAGTGCGCTTGCCGTAGCCCTTACTCATAATCACTAGCAATGACGCGCCACGCGCTTCTAGAGCTGGAATAACCTCAGCCGAGACGACGCGATCACCTTTCTTCACACCCATACCTTTCACTCCACCGGCTGTGCGACCCATCTCTCGTACATCTTCTACATCGAAGCGAATCGACTGCCCTTTCGCCGTCACAATCGAGACCGTATCGCCTTCTGAGGCATGGCTCGCAGCGATAAGATGATCGCCTTTCTTCAGGTTTATTGCGATAATCCCCGACCGGCGCACATCTGCAAATGCCTTCGCCGCGACGCGCTTCACCACACCTTCTTCAGTCACAAAAACGACCGACGACGCGTCGAGCGCAGCACCCTTCGGTACCGGCAATATCGACGTCACTTTCTCATCGCTCGCGAGAGAGAGAAAATTCATGATGCTCTTACCCTTGGTAGCGCGACGACCCTCTGGCAGCTCGTACATCTTGATCTGATACGCCTTGCCGAAATCAGTGAAGAAGAGCAGATCGCTATGCGCCGAAGTGACTAGGAAATGAGTCACTATGTCTTCCTCCTTGGTCGCGATGTCGACCACGCCAACGCCGCCACGCTTCTGACTCTTGTATTCATCTGGGTTCGTGCGCTTCACATAGCCACCCTGTGTGAGAAGAAGCATTGAATCTTCGTCTGGCACGAGATCTTCTACCGAGATGTTCTGCACGCCGCCCTTCACGATGCGCGTGCGGCGATCATCGCCGTATTTCTCCATAAGTTCCTCAAGCTCCTTCTTCACCACTGCTAGAATTTTCTTCGGAGATGAGAGGATATCCTGCAATTTCTTGATGAGCGCCTGCACTTCTGAGAGCTCGTCTTCGAGCTTTTTGCGCTCGAGACCTGCCAGCTTGGAGAGACGCATTTCTAGAATCGCGGCCGCCTGTAGCACTGAGAAGCCGAACTTCTTCTGGAGCGCGACGCTTGCCGCAGGTACATCGGATGCCTTCTTGATGATTGCTATTACCTCGTCGATATGGTCGAGCGCCTTGCATAGACCGAGTAGTATGTGCTCGCGCGCAAGAGCCTGTCGGAGGTCGAACTCCGTACGGCGCTTCACGACCTCTTGGCGATGTGAGACGAAGTTGCTGAGAATACCCTGCAACGAGAGCATCTCCGGCACACCGTCTACCAGGGCGAGCATGTTGTAGTGGAAGGTGCTCTCGAGCTCCGTGTGCTTGTAGAGAGCATTCAAGACTGCTTGCGGATGTGCTGTGCCCTTGAGCTCTACTACAACGCGCACATCTGGCATGCCGCGATCGTCGCCTGCAGATTCGTCTCGCAAATCGCGAATTCCCTCGATCTTCTTATCCTGAACAAGCTCAGCAATACGGACTATAAGGTCGGCCTTGTTCACACGGTACGGAATCGAGGTGATAATTATGCGAGTGTCTTTTTTCCCATCATCGACAATCTCGGCCTCACCACGCACGACCACAGGCCCTTTACCAGTGCTATATGCATGCTTGATGTCGGAATTATTGAACGCTACACCGCCCAGAGGGAAGTCGGGGCCCTTCACGAACTGCAGCAAGTCTT
>JBAYJU010000012.1:0-22732 GCA_041664865.1 Minisyncoccota bacterium | reverse complement strand
CGCTGCTCGGTGCGTAGGCCACGACATAATATCTGCAATCCGATGCGAGGCGACTTGCGCAACACGAGTAGGCCATAGGTTGCGAGCACGCGGTTCTCGCCGGTGAGTGGCACCATGTCTGCGATGGTAGCGAGGCCGACCATATCGAGCAGCCACTTCTCCCATCCTTCCGGAATTTTTTCGCGCAAGCTCAGCTCGATAGTTAGTGTCGCGCACACAAGTTTCCACGCGACGCCAGCGCCGCAGAGCTCATGAAATGGATATGTCTCATCTGCTCGTGCGTGCGGATTTACAATCGCGAATGCGTCTGGCAACACTTCTCCAGCTAGGTGATGATCGGTAATGATAACGTCCATGCAGAGTTCTTTCGCGCGCGCAATCGGCTCGAAATCTGTGATTCCGGAGTCGACGGTGACGATGAGTTTCACCCCTCCTTTTGCGAGCGTCTCTATGCCGCCGATGTTCATCCCGTACCCTTCTTCGTGGCGATGCGGAATATAATTTTCAAAATCAGCTCCAGCTTTTTTCAAGAAGTCATGGAGTAATACGCCGCCAGGGATTCCGTCGCAATCGTAGTCGCTCCACACAGCAATTTTTTCGTTTGCAAGTATCGCGTCAGCGAGTCGCCTCGCTGCCTTTGGCATGTCTGTCATCAAGAGTGGGTCGTGCAAGTGGAGGTCGTATGATGGATTGAGAAATTGCTCGGCGGCTTCTTTCGTGATGATGCCGCGGCGTGCAAGTAACGCCGCGGTCAGGTCATCGTGCTCTGCCAGCTCGGCGCGGAGCGTCTCATCAAGCTGGTTGTGGAGCTGGAACATGTGTGGCTGATTGTATCAGGAATCAAGTAATGTATCCTATGGGCATGAATGACACTTCCCTATCGGTCAGTGCGAGTTGTATATTCTGCAAAATCGTCGCTGGCGAGATACCGGCGCACAAGGTATACGAAGATGAGCGCCATCTCGCCTTCCTCGACATCCGCCCGCTATCGGCCGGGCACACTCTCATAATTCCAAAAGCGCATGAGCGATGGGTTTGGGATGTCGCGGATCTGGGTTCGTATTTTGAGGTCGCACGAAAAATCGCGAAAGCATTACAAAAAATATCCGGCACAGACGAAATCCATATGAAAGTTGTCGGCGAAGAAATTCCTCACGCACACATTTGGGTATACCCTGCCCCCGACAAAGCTAGGGGTGGCGAAGACGCATTTGAAACGAATGCCGCGAACATTCGCGATGCTATTGAAAGCTAGCCGAGGGCGGTGATGCCGATGAGGGTGTCATCGACGAGGAAGTTGAGCATGGCGCCGCCACCGGTCGAGACGAATGAAAACTTCGAAAGAAGACCGAGCCTCTCGATAGCTGCGATAGTGTCGCCACCACCGACAATTGAGTGCGCACCTGATGCTGCGACTGAGTGCGCGAACGCATCGGTGCCAACAGTAAACCCCTCTTCATACTTTCCTAGCGGACCGTTCCATAGGATTGTCTTAGCTTTTCGTGCGAGCGAATCTAGAAGTGCGTTCGTGCCGGCTCCCTGATCGAGAATCATGTCGTGCTCTATTACAGAGTCGATAGGCAGTACGAGTTTTGGATTAACAAGAAGTCTTCTGATCGCTTTTTGATTGTCTTCTGGCGACACAAGCGATCCCCCCACGTCTTTCCCGGACGCTTTCAAAAAGTCATCGGCTAGCGCACCTCCTACGAATACATGATTATATGTCTTCAAAAGTTCTATAAGGACTGCCTCCTTTGTGCTGAACTTCGCACCGCCGATGATGGCGAGTGATGGGCTTTTTGGAGATCGCGCCTTACGGAGCTCACGGATTTCTTCTTCAAGTAGGAGTCCTGCATATGAAGGTAGGAGTTTCGGCACGCCAACAATCGACGAGTGCGCACGATGACAGGTATCGAAAGAGTCTTGGACGAACACGTCGGCGAGTGCGGCGAGCTCGCGCGCGAACGCCGGATCATTCATCTTCTCGCCACGGTCACGGCGCAAGTTCTCGAGCACGAGCACATGCCCAGGGAGCAGGTTG
Organism: Minisyncoccota bacterium; assembly: GCA_041664865.1. Classification (GTDB taxonomy): domain Bacteria; phylum Patescibacteriota; class Minisyncoccia; order Phycocordibacterales; family Phycocordibacteraceae; genus C7867-001. The sequence continues at coordinate 20,691 of JBAYJU010000012.1, read as the reverse complement.
CGTACGGCATTTCGAGTGCGCGGCCCGATAGTCTCGCCGAAGAACGAAACGCGCGGCAAGAGATTCCCGAGCGCCTTAGCAACTGGCGCGAGCGTCTCTGTCCCATGCTCGCCTATGTGGCTTATGAGAATAACGCGTGCGCCGCGCTCAGCGAGGAATTTGATAGTCGGGAGCGCGCGTCTCAAGCGATAGTCATTGGCCACCTCCCCGTTTGCAATAGGCACATTCAGCGCCGTGCGCACCAGCACAGGTATTTTTTCAAGCACTGGTATTCCGCGGATTGTCCGCATAGTCACGAGAGCTCCTTAACTATTGTTGCAAACGATTGCTCGTCTACCGAAGCGTGACCAATCAGGAAGCCATCGACACCTGTCTCTATCGCGAGCGAGCGTACGCCCCCCGGCTCGACTGATCCGCCATAGAGCACAATCGCGTGCAGCGAGTTCCTGCCAGGCAAGAGCACGGAGAGTATTTTCCGGATATAGAGAACCATCTCGGACAGGTCATCCGGTCGAATGGCACTCTCTGCCGTTTTTCCAATAGCCCAGAGTGGCTCATATGCGATGACGATCTTAACTCGTTCTTTCGTGGTAAGTGTGGCAAATGCTGTCGTTATCTGTTCACGCACGAACGCGAGGTATCTGCCCTCTCGGTCCCGTTCTTGTTCCCCTATGCACAGTATAGGGGTCAGATTGCATGCGATTGCATGCGAGAGCTTCTCTGTGATTATAGGGTCGGTATCGCCCAGCGCCCGTCTCTCAGAGTGGCCGATGAGAGCATAAGAAACGCCCAGTGATGAATACATCTGAGCAGTCACTTCCCCAGTTTTTGCACCACCGGTCGTCACGGATATGTCTTGCGCGGCAAAAGCAGCCGGTGATTTGTTGCCCAGAGCCAGAGCACCTATGAATGGCGCTGGTGGTGCGAGTACGACAGTATTCTTAGTTGCACGCGAGAGTTTCGCGCTTATTGCGAAGAGTTTCCTGGCCCGCTCTAGGTTTTCGACATACGCTTTCCAATTCGCAACAATAAGCATATGTCATATGGTATCACGCGCGGCTAGGGACTAATCGCGTATGTTCCTGGTACGAATGCCCATGCCCCGCCTGGGCCTGAGGAAAAGTTTGCGCTTATGAGGCCTGTATCGTATGTGACGTTCGTATAATTAGCCAAGGTAATCTTGTATGCAGTAACCTCTTTCAGTGAAACGCTATTGGCTAGTGGTATAAGTCCGTGTGCCGCATAAGCGACCAGTGCGGAGGCGCTGTTACCTAGGTCTATCGCAGCGATGCTTCCGCCGTTTTCCGCACTTCTATTCTGGGAAATTAGGAATATAAATGAGCCTGGAGTTCCGGAGTCTTGGAATGTCGCTGTGTTTTTTACAGATATGATGCTGCTGTTTATTGTGTCTGACGGGTTGTCGGCGATAATAGCTACATTTTGATCCCCTAGGCTTTCTGAAATTTTCACCACAGCAGAGTTTTTGATGGTGATGTTGCCTGTGACCCATATATGACCATTCACTGTCACATTTGCGCTATTGCTGATCTGCAGGTTGCATGGGATCTTCACTGGGCCGAGGGTTATGTTTCCAGAAGAGATAGCATATGAACCACCAGAACATGTGGCGATCCCGCCAGCTTCTGCGACAGCTTCCCATTGGTTTATCTGGTCGTCTGAAATAGGCAATGGCACGCTAGCTTGGTCTGGGCTATCTGGGTGTGATGTCCCGTGTACTGTCGTGTCTATCTTGGTGACGTAGTATGCGTCTTTGTCGATTATGGTTGTCTTGTCGTCTCTCCCGATAGTGTGCGCGTAGACAGAGCTAGTCGCATGTATGCCGTATACGCGCCCGTCTTCACCAGAGGAGACTACGTCGCCATAAATATGGTTCGCACTGCTCCCGATGATTGGGCCATCTGAGAACACGTTGCCAGTTATAGATGATGAGTTGTACAGTGAGAACCCTCCTGCTCCCGCTTGGACGCCATAATGAAACGCGACTACCGAATTATTGATAGCAACATTCGTGCGTATGGTCTTTCTAGCTCTCGGGTTCACGCTGTCTGGCACGAATCCAGTAGCTGTTATTTGTCTGGTAGACGCGTCAATTGTCGATATTGTTACAGTGAATGCGCCTGGTGAGATCGTAGTATCAGATTCCCCAGAGTATGAGCCGTCTTGATTTAGCTGATAGACAGCTTTGTCGACGCCAGCCTCTGCTAGTGCGAGTGCCTGGGTGTTTTCTGTGGAGTATGTCGCATTTCGTGCAGATGTAGTTACGAAGCTTAAATAAGATGTAGCTACGGTGAAAAAGATGCCTAGGAATACGATGGATAGGACGAGCACGTATCCTCGGCTTGGAATATGGGTGAATGTATTGTGCATAGTCATGTAGGATTAGTGATTACGCAGCCTGATCTGGACATTCCTGTGATCAGAGAGAATGCCCTGCTTCGTGGTCGCCTGTACATGCACATACGCAGTGACGGTGCTAACGAACGTGAAATCGACAGAGTCGTAAGAGAAGGTTAGCTCATGCATCGTTGAGCTTAGTTTCTTCGTACCAGATGCACGTGCGCTCGACTGGTCTGCTTCCAATATGCGATACGAATCGGTGCCTGTCGTATAGAATGCCGCATAATCGTGCTTACCTGAGATTACATTTCCCGAGTCGTCTATAGAGGGTATCTCGAGTACGAGCACTGTTGGTGAAGATGAATAAGTCGCACTCGAGAAGTCATGCGTCTGCAGCACAGCATCAGCTGGTATTGCGAGTGACTCCAACTCGCGTATAAGCATGGTCGCCGATCCAGATGATTGCGTGAGCGCCTGCTGGTATGCCGAGATGGCGGTGAAGTTATAGACCAGAATACTCACCACAATCATCATCACGACACTCAGCGCGACTACGATTACAGTCTCGATCAGAGTGAAGCCATGCTTGGTATCTATGTAGTGTGTGCTCATGGAAGTCCGCCTGTCTGCGTGATAAGTGTTGACAGCGACACTGTGCTTGATGCAGTGAAGCCGGAATTCTGCCATAGTACATTAACTGTTACCTGCTTCGTCTTATCATTATAGTCGCTCACTGAGAGTGAGGCGGTCGCTATGGGAAGCGTATCCAAAAGGCTATCAGTGAAAGTGCCACTTGAAGGCAAGTTGTCATATCCACTCGCGCGCAAGCTCTCTATCTCGCCCTGGGCAATCGAGAGTGCGATTCCCTGGTTCTGCGCCGCTCGCGCTAGCGAGCCGCCACGTATGACTGCTTGAAGGAGGACCAGCATGATACCGATGATGAATATCGAGATTATAATCTCAATGAGCGAAAATCCGCGGTAGGCGCGCATATCAGAATGCGGACGAGAGCGAATAAATAGGCGAGATAATCGCAACTGCGAATACTCCGACTCCTGCGCCGATTACGAGCATGAGCACTGGTTCGATTACAGTGGACATGTCTTTGGTCTTCTCAGCGACATCTGCCTCATAGAACACCGCAACTTGCTTGAGCATGTCTGTGACGTTGCCGGTCTCCTCGCCTACCGCGAGCATGTCGCTCATAAGTAGTGGATATAGATTCGTGTGTTTGGCGAACGATGTAGAGAGCGCCTCCCCTTTCCGTACGTGGGTCTCTGCTTCTTCGATTACACTAGCAAACATGTTCGTGCCGATTACTTCTCGCGTTATTGAGAGAGCCTCAAGCACTGGCACACCAGAGCCTAGGAGTGATGAGAGCGTGCGTGCCGCACGCGCAGCATAGGTCTCTCGTATCAGCTCATTCACTACAGGCAGATGGAGTGAGACTTTAAGTATGATACTACCTCCTATTTTCGAACGTATGAATGCTGTGCCGCCTACGATCATTGCCACCATCATTGCAAGCACCAATACAGCATTCCCAACCAAGAAGTTCGAGATGGCGACAATGGCGCGCGTTGCAAGTGGCACCTGCACACCAAGCTGAGTAAATGTGCTGGTCAACGTAGGCACCACATATATGAGCATAAGAACGCCGACGATAAAGACTGCGGTGATGACTATTGCCGGGTAGATCATGGCGCCGCGTATCTTGCGCATTAGCTCATCAGAGCGCTCCATCTGCTCCCCCACTGCCGTGAGCGATCCGGCAAGCGAGCCTGATTCTTCGCCGGCCTTCGCCATCGCAATGAATAACGCAGAGAATACTCTCGGATACATCGCCAGAGCCTCGTTGAATGACGACCCTTTCCGGATCGATTCGGAGAGGCCGATAGCAATCGCCTTGAGATACTTGTTATTCGATTGTCTCTCAGTTACTGAGAGTGCGCGCGAGAGCGGTAGGCCTGCGCCTAGCATAGCAGAGAGATTTTTCGCCAATCGACCCACTTCACTGTGCTTAACTCCTGTACCAAACGAGATGAAGAGCCATGCGGGTAGAGTGAATCTTTTGCCTACCTCTGCCAAGCTGATAACCGCACCGTCTTCTTTCTGTATCAGGTCATACACTGCGAATCGCGACGCAGCTTCGATGACGCGTGTCTCGTCTGTCGCCGCACCTTCCTTTCGTATCGTGACGCGGAATTTCATTTGTAATAATCGTACCATGTAAAACAGAACCCCCGCGCAGTTTTCGTAGAAAACTGCGCGGGGGTTCTCCCTTTTTCTCATTACCAAAACAAAAACGGCGCAGGAAATAAATCCTGCGCCGCCTACTTCTCACCACCAACCTTTTTATTTCGGCACGAACTGCAGAGAGTGATCAATGGCAGTTTGTCCCCATTCCGTTTCGCCGTGCAGGACAATCTTCATGTTGCCCAGATGTTCGTCCGTCTGCCTCAACAGAACATCTAAGCAGTAATCCCCATTGAGACACCCTGCTCTGATGCGTTTTATCTTGAAATATTCGCGAGTGTCACTTTCGTCTATCACGAACCCTCCGCCACAGATTGCCGGCGTTTTCCTGCACGGCTCTATCTTCGCCTTGTTCGCCGAGACATGCGACAGATCGACAGTCGAAATGGGTTTGTCATCCTCGCGCACGGACAACAAAAAGACAACTGCAGAAATGCCTGCTAACACGGCGACAAGGTACGCTAATTTAATCTTCATGGGGTGACCTCCTTGGTCGATGGTTGGTATTGGTGAATTGATTTGTACTACTAATCTGTCACCAGCATATACCAGTCTCGTGAATCTGTCAAGTGTTTTGTATACAAACCGGCTATCTATTGTATAAATATGGCGTATTTGCTTGGTATTTCGCCCTAGTCCATAGAGCCTGCTATTGTCAAAGACGTGCCTACCTGCCTTGTGGGGCTGGGATACCCAGATCTTTGCAGATCTTTCGCGTCAGATAGGGATCAATTTCTGTGTGGCGCGGGACTGTACTGATGAAATCATTTTCTGGATTCCAGAATACCGAATGCTTTGACCCTTCGCGCATAAACTCACACCCGTTTTTCTTCAAATGACGCACGAAGTCCGCGCGCTTCATACGGGAAGCTATGCGCAGACGAATCGCTCGCGGATAAGCGAACTGTTACGAGCTTTTGCGCGCTTGGTAAGCTCACGTCGTGTCATGAGGAACTCTGAAAGCGCGTCAGCCAAGTTCTCTTTCGCTTCCTTTTTCGAAACCCCCTGTGTGTTCACACCGGGAATTTCTTCGAGCCAGGCCACATAGCCAGCACGTACTTTTTTATAAATGGCTGTGTACATACACGTCAGTATATCACAGAGTGTTTATTCGGTCACTGCGCGGAGGACTTCTTCGAGGCTGGTGATGCCGCGGGCGGCTTTGTAGAGGCCGTCTTGGAACATTGTGAGCATGCCTTCTTTCTTGGCTTGTGCCTCTAGAGCATCGGTGGTGCTCGACTTGAGTATGGTCTCTCGGATGGCTGGAGAGACGGAGAGCACTTCATGGATACCTATACGGCTCTTGTATCCGTCCTCGCTATCCGGGGTTGGTACCGGGCGGTAGAATTGGAGGTCATTTATCGTGGATCCTTCCTTGATCAGCTTCTCTTCTTGAAGTGCTTTGAACGCAAGGTCGAAATCGGCTGATCCGGCGACTTTTGCGCGAGTAGTAGGATCGAGAGCATAAGTCTCTTTACTGTCGCATAGCTTGCGCACAAGGCGCTGGCCTATTATGACGCGGAGAGTAGATACGAGCAGGAATGGCTCTACGCCCATATCGATAAGGCGAGGTATCGCGCCTGCGGCACTGTTGGTGTGGATGGTTGAGAGCACGAGGTGGCCGGTGAGCGCTGCATTGATCGCGAGTGATGCAGTCTCGCTGTCGCGGATTTCGCCTACCATGATTATGTCTGGGTCCTGGCGCACGAGCGAGCGCAGACCCGATGCGAAAGTGAAGCCGATCTGCGGGTTCACTTGTGTCTGATTGACGCGCTTCATCTGGTATTCAATCGGGTCTTCGACTGTAGAGATGTTTACATCTGGCTGATTGAGAATGTCGAGCATCGTGTAGAGCGTCGTCGTCTTACCTGAGCCAGTCGGGCCGGATATGAGAATGATGCCGGTCGTCTGCTTGAGTGCGTTGTGGATGCGCTCAGTATTCTCGCCGTGGAAGCCGAGCGACTCGAGAGTGAACCCTTCGCCAGTCTCGCGCAAAAGGCGCATCACTATCTTCTCCCCGAAGAATGTAGGAAGAATCGAAACGCGGAACGAGACACGGTCGGCCTCTGTTTCCATCTTGAAACGGCCGTCCTGAGGCAGGCGCTTCTCGTCGAGTTTCAGGTTGGAGAGCACCTTGATGCGTGCGACTATTCCAGCGGCCGCGGCTTTCGGGAGCGTCATTGCGTCGTGGAGTATTCCATCGATGCGATATCGGACGAGCACTTGCCCCTCCATTGGCTCGATGTGTATGTCTGACGCGCCCTGCACAATAGCGTGCTTCAGGAGCGTATCTACGATGCGCACGATTGGCAGATCCTCGGCCATCTTTTTTAATTCGTCACCGGAGAGATCCTTATTGCCCTCAGCAAGAAGGCTTATTTTCCCTGCCTCAGTCGAAATTATGTCTCCGAATTCGTCTTTGAGTGATTTCTGATATTGGAGTAGCGCGTTTCGGATGCTCTCGGTGTCGGTAAGTCGTGGCAATATTTTAAGCTGGGTCTTCTTGCCAATCGCCTCGATAGAAGCCAGGTCGTCGACATCGAGCATGGCCACTTCCAGTGAGTTTTCTGCTCTCTTGAAGGCGATTATGTTGTGTGTGCGAGCGATTGGTTCTGGAATGAGCGAGAGGACGTCAGTCGGAATCCTGTGCTCTTTCAAATTTATAAACGGGATGCCTAGCACGTAGGCTTGTATGCGCCGCAAAGCGTCTTCTGTGAGCGAACCGCGCGAGACAAGCGTGTCGCCGAGCGATTGTCCACGACTCTCTGCGTCGAGTGCAGCATCATCAATTTCTTTCTTCGCGACTAGCCCGGAGTCGGTTATAAATTCTTTCAGCTCCCCTTCTGAAACATGCATATAGAAATAGTATAGCGCGCGTAAGTATAGTCATCGCGCACTTTGCACACATTACGCATTGGTTGGTTGACGTCGCGCGACCTTGCTGGTATATTTTCGTTATCCGAATGTCCGTTCCGCGGACATTTTTGTTAGACTACGAAAGTAGCAGAGGATATTAGCAAAGACATACACATTCCATATGATTGACCTCAAAACCATCAACGCAGTGCTCGGAGAGTTCGAAGATCGCGGGATCAGCCGTGCGACTATGATCGATGCCATCGAGAATGCCATGGCGACAGCGTATAAGCGTGAATATGGCAAGCGCGGGCAGGTAGTGCGTGCCAAGCTAGATCTCAATTCTGGCACTATAGCCTTCGAGCAGGTGAAGACTGCTGTAGACGATACGATCGTCCGCTTCCCAACCGATGGTGAAGAAGCTCCAGAGGAGCACCAGCACGCACACACACACGCTTTCCACGCTGAAGAAGAGGAGCTCGCTGATGGCGAATTGCCACGCTTCGACTCGGAGAAGCACATTCTTCTAGCTAATGCGAAGCTCATAAAGCGCGGTGTAGAGGCTGGCGAAGAGATCGTCTTCCCTCTCGAGCCACAGGACGACTTCGGTCGCATAGCGGCGCAGACAGCCAAGCAAGTGGTAATCCAGAAGGTGCGCGAGGCAGAGAAGCTCTCGATGATGGAGGAGTTTGGCGAGAAGAAGGGCGAGATCGTGAGCGGAATCGTACAGCGCATAGAGCGCGGGGCGATATTCGTCGACCTGGGCCGTACGACAGGAATTATCCCATACGAGGAGCAGATACCTGGCGAGCGATACCGAATGGGCGAGCGCATCCAAGCGTATCTCTACGCAGTCGATGAGGGATTCCGTGGCGTATACCTGCGCCTATCCCGTGCACACCCCAAGTTCGTCGTGAAGCTCTTCGAGATGGAGGCTCCGGAGCTCGCGTCTGGTGCTATCGAGATCAAGGCGCTCGCACGTGAGCCTGGTAGCCGCACGAAGATTGCACTTTCTTCTATTGATCCGCATGTAGACCCAGTCGGCTCGCTCGTGGGCCAGCGTGGCGTGCGCGTATCGACCGTGATGGGTGCGCTCGGTGGCGAGCGTATAGACATCATCGAATGGAATGACGATGCTAAGGAGTTTGTGAAGGAAGCGCTTTCTCCAGCGACACCGATTGAGGTCGTGCTTGACGAGGCAGATCATCGCGCCACGGTCACAGTCGCGGAAGACGAACAGTCGCTCGCTATTGGCCGCGGCGGCCAGAATGTGCGCCTAGCCGCTAAGCTCACGGGATGGAATATAGACATCATTTCTGCCGGGGGTTCTGAAATTGCAGAATCAAATGGTGAGTCCGTCGCAATCATAGCTCCTGAGGAAGACCCTGCCGAGGAGGCTGGCGTGATGCCGACCGAAAGTTTCGACATAATCACTGAGGACATTCACCAAGTCACGGAGCTTCCTGCAGAAGAGGAATCTGCAGAGCTTCCTGCTAGCGACGAGACTGTCGCAGATGCTGCAGAGAATCGCGACAAAGCAAAAGACGAATAATATATACTTACCGTATGAACCTACTACACGATATCGACTCGGGCACGAAGGAGAAGATGAATGTAATCATTGAGATTCCGAAAGGGTCTCACAACAAGTACGAAATCGACAAGAAAACTGGCCTTATTAAGCTCGATCGCGTGATGCATTCGGCGCAGGACTATCCTTTCGACTACGGCTTCGTGCCGCAGACGCTCTGGGACGATGGGGACGCTCTCGATGTGGTCGTGCTAACGACGCACCCGCTTGTGCCAGGACTCCTAGTAGAAGTCCGCCCGATTGGCATCATGCCGATGGTTGATGGTGGCGAAGCGGATGAAAAGATTATAGCCGTTGCTTCAGGCGACCCACGCTATGATCATGTAAAGGATATTGCAGATGCGAACCAGCATGTATTGAAAGAAATATCGCATTTCTTCTTGACGTATAAGCAAATTCAGAAGAAAGAGGTATCCGTTGGCGAATTCGACAATCGTGCAGCCGCTGAAGCAGCTTTCGAGCGCTCACGTAAGATGTACGACGAATCAAAGTCAAAATAGCTATGGAAAACGAGCCTCTTCTCCCGCCAGGAGTTCCATCCGCCAAAGCGCAGTCGTGGGGCACGCTTATTTCGATTGTCGTCATAGTGCTTATGATAGTCATCGGTGCGTTCTATGCCTGGGGCAACAGAATCGCACAGAATGAGTCGTTCGACGCTTCCGCCACAGTACAGTGATGTTTTATTCACCAAGCTTATAGTCTCTATGAAATACACAAACCCGCGCGCTTCAATGATGGTCCCGATGGTAATCGAGAAGAGCCAGTTTGGCGAGCGTGCCTATGACATCTACTCGCGCCTCTTGAAAGAGCGCATCATATTCCTCGGCGGGCCGATTGATGACGATGTAGCAAATCTCGTCATCGCACAGCTCCTATTCCTCGAGAGCGAAGATCCGAAGAAGGACATTTCGCTCTACATCAACTCCCCTGGCGGCTCGGTTACCGCGACCCTCGCGATGGTCGATACTATGAACCATGTGAAGCCGAATGTTTCGACTGTGTGTGTCGGATTGGCGGCTTCTGGCGGGGCTATCCTGCTTTCAGCAGGCGAAAAAGGTAAGCGCTTCGCTCTACCGAACGCCGAGATCATGATCCATCAGCCGAGTGGCGGTGCCGAGGGCCAGGCGACCGATATCGAGATAACGGCGAAGCAGATCCTCAAGCTTCGCGCCGTCTTGAATAAGATTCTTGCGAAGAATACAGGACAAACGGTCGCTAAAATCGAGAAGGACGTCGAGCGTGACTTCTTCATGACATCAGACGAAGCCAAGAAATACGGCATCGTAGACAAGGTGTTTAACTAGAAAAAGTAGTAAAACAGAAAAGGCGGGTCGCGATTCTTCGCGACCCGCCTTTATGTTGGCGAAATGAGAAAAAGATTAACTGGAGAGGCAGGAGATTGCATTAAATGGTAATCCTCTGTCGAAGTAGACGACGGCGTTTGTCCATACACCAAGAGTATCTATACGAAGAGCAACGGACTCAACTTCTCCATCACGCGTAGCAATTCGTCCGACATCCCCTATATTCCATTGCGGGATGTGCAATTCTAGCGCCACGAACCTCATAGCGAGCGCTGTCCAGAAGTGGCCAAGTTTTTGTTTTGGCAGGACGCCGTCTCCAGTCGCAACCCATTCAGCTGGGGAGATATTCAGGCGGGCTACTCCGCCTATAAACTGGGGGCCTATCTTCCTTGCGGCGTATATTGGTTTCTCTTCCCCAGCAGAGAACGCATAGATCCCATGAGGATTTGCCTCGGGGATCCAGCATAGATCAGTTATTTCTGGGAATACCAAAACGATAGCCGCTATCGCCTTTCTTGTTGCAATTTCGTCTTTGTACATGGCCTTGCCCTCCTATTTTTCTGTTTTTCGGCAAATGCCGTAGTCAATGTTCAATTTCTGTAGAAACGCTACCAGTAAATACAAATTATGCAAGGCGCACGGTACTAACTCTAGGTGAAAACAAGAATGGCACACCCTCGACATGTCGAGGGTGTGCCATTGTGGCGACAAGCAAAGATTAGGCTTCCTTGCCGGAGATATCTACGATAGCCGCGTCCACGGGAACGTCGTTCCTGAACTCGACTGCGATGAGATCTTTCTCGGCAGCGGTTTCTAGGAGGACCCGTTCACAATGGTATCTACCATCAGGGAATCTACCGATAGTGCAAATCTCTTTGTGGAGCAAATCTTTCCTCGGAATTCCTAGTTGTGCCTCGGCACATTGCCGGGCTAGCTCTAGCCAGAAGTAGCCCCACTTCTGGTGGCGGTTTATTCCATCGGGCATGTCGGACCACTCTTTGGGGGATACTCCCATACGTGCTACGCCACCAACGAATTCATCGGCAATCTTCCGTGCGACAAACACAGGGCCTGTGTGCACGCTGGTGAAGAACGAGTAGAGACCGTAGTAGTCGGGCCCTGTAACTTTCAAGAAATTCTGCGCTGCAGGAAAAACTGAGGTAATCACGGACCATGCTTTGTCCAAGTCGATTCTGTCAATCGTGTGATTAATTGCGTCTGCCTGACGTTGCAGGACTTGTACTTGGGCGTACAGGGATTTGCGAGAATCTCCGAGGTGCTTCCTGATGGCTTTCTCCACCCCTTGAGTTGTCAGATCGTCGCCCCCCTTGATGGTTACCACGCATCCAGGTAGAAATGTCTCATGATGTATAGCCAATCGTGAGATGATTCCGTTGAAAGATGCGTCAATCGTATACTCAGCCAGCCATGAGTCTTCAGTTACCAGCTCGGTGAAGAATTTCCCGAGCGGAGTTTCTGTCAGGCCACTCTCGAAGAATTGCTTCAATGTTAAAGCTTGATTTCTGTTTGTTATGCCCGTGCATAGCATGTCCCTTCCTCCATGTGATTGTTTTTTCGGCAAATGCCGCAGTCAAAGGTCTAATTTCTGAAGAAACGCTACCACTATGTGTGATTCATGTAAAGGGCGTGCCGGCAGAGCCTGCACGCCCTGTTTATGCTAAAGTCCCACCATATGTCGCTCAAAATCATATTGATACTGCTGGCGCTTTCGGGCATCGGGGGTATTGTGCTCGGCTACGTGCTCCGTGTGCTCATAGGTCTCGCGAGTCGCGGCTCAGTTGAGCTCGACACCAAGCATAAACTGCTTCATGCCAAGGAGCAGGCCGCCAAGATACTCGCCGATGCGGAGTTTCGTAGTGCAGTCATCGAGACAGAACGCCTTGCTCTAGTCGAAGAGCGTGAAGAGAAAGTATCGATTCGTGAAGAACGTCTCGCGGTGCGTGAAGAGTTTATAGACTCCCGCCAGCGCGACCTCGATGATAAGGAGGCTGAGGTGCGTGCCCGCGAGCAAGAAGCATCCCGAGTGCGCAATGAGGCAGAGAATCTCGCAGCGCGACGCACGAAAGAGCTTGCAAATGTCGCTAACCTATCAGAGAGCAAGGCGCGTGAAGAGCTTTTCGCCGAGGTTGAGCGCGTACACGAGGAGGCGATTCTGTCGCGTCTACAGAAGCTCGCGGCTCATGGACGCGAGCGCCTAGAAGATAAGGCACGCGACATTCTAACTGCAGTCATACATCGCATGGGTAACGCTGTTAATGCCGATGTGATGTCTCTCTCGGTCACCATCCCGTCAGAAGAGATGAAGGGCAAGATAATTGGCAAAGAAGGGCGCAACATCAAGGCGTTTGAACGCGCCACAGGCGTCGACGTCATCATCGACGACGTGCCAGACCGCATAACACTCTCATCGTTTGATCCGCTTCGCCGCGCTATCGCGAAGATTGCACTTGAGAAACTCGTCGCAGATGGCCGTATCCAACCGGCCAAGATCGAGGAAACAGTCGAGAAGACGCGCGCAGAAGTCACAGATCTCATTCAGCAGAAGGGAGAGTCTGCAGCTTATGAGGCCGGTGTCGTAGGGCTCGATCCGAAGCTCATCACGCTTCTGGGCCGTCTCCATTTCCGCACCAGCTTCGGGCAGAATATCCTCCAGCACTCGGTCGAGATGGCGCATATTGCTGGCATGCTCGCTACAGAGCTTGGCGCAGATCAGAACACCGCTCGCGCCGGTGCCCTGCTACATGACATAGGCAAAGCAGTCGATCACGAAGTTCAGGGCACGCATGTCGAGATCGGTCGTCGCATCCTCGAGAAATATGGCGTCGATAAGCGCGTAATACAGGCCATGCAGTCGCACCATGATGAATATCCGTATGAAACTCTCGAATCAATCATCGTGCAGGTGACAGACGCCATCTCGAGCAGTCGCCCTGGAGCGCGTCGCGATACGGTAGATAGATACTTGGAGCGCTTGGGTGATTTGGAGCGCTTGGCGGCCACTTTTGAGGGCGTAGAGAAGGTCTACGCCATCGCGGCCGGCCGCGAGATACGCGTCTTCGTGAATCCTGGGAAAGTGTCTGACATCGCGATGCACAAGCTCGCGCGCGATATCGCTACACGTATACAAGGAGAATTGAAATATCCGGGCGAGATCAAGGTCAACATCATCCGCGAAAACCGCGTCGTCGAATTTGCACGCTAAGCAAAGCTTCCTTCCGGCGTTCGTTCGGAAGAATGAAATAAGAATTTCTTCTTCACTCACTCGCTTGGCAGTAGCAAACAGAAACCGCACCCCTTTTACAGGATGCGGCCAGAGAGACTCACTGAAAGAACATGTCTTTATGCAACCGCCTGTTGGAGGGCGCGACGATGTCGTTCCAGAAGGTCGGGCATCATCGGGACTTCTTCCCGATTGAATACTCCTACCTTCATGGGCTGGCTAGGATCACCGCTTTCGTAGGCGACCTTCGCCCGCGTGTCGAGTTTATCCTCCGACACGTGAGCGACGAAGAAGTTAGGGTAATACACCCCGCTTTCACTCCTGGCTTTCAAAAGAAGCCGCAATTCCCCCGGAAGAAGCTGAATTCCAGTTTCCTCCTTCGTCTCGCGGATGGCAGCGGCGATGATGTCCGCATCGTCACTCTCGACCGACCCGCCAGGCAACTTCCAAAGCGGGTCGTGTTTTGACTCGTCCTTCACGAGTAGGACTCGCGAAGGAGAAACAATACATGTCATAACCGACCCTAGTTTTGAACAGAGTTTTTGTGTGCACATGTGGCACCTCCTTCTTTTTTGGTTGAATTTTTGATGACCAATTCTTTCTGCGTGTTATTATACGCGATACCTATTGTTTGTCAAGTAGTTTCGCACTATCCACCTAGGCTTGGCAAGGGCTATTGCGGAATGTGGCGCATTTCCTATACTTTATGGCATACCCGCCGACGCCTCGCGATCGCGGGATTAGCAACTAGCAGATTCTCATGAACAAAGCAGATATTGTCGACAAGGTGCACGGCGTCCTCGGCTCCACGAAGGCCGATGCTGAGCGCGCAGTCGAGACAGTCATCGACTCGATCGTGTCCGGCCTCAAGAGCGGAGACGAGGTTTCGATCGCTGGTCTCGGTATCTTCGCGACGAAGGCGCGCCCTGCGCGCCAGGGTCGCAACCCTCGCACAGGCGAGACGATTCATATCGCAGCTTCTCGCACAGCGAAGTTCCGCGCCGCAAAAGCGTTGAAAGACGCAGTTAAATAGCCAGTTTTTGTGCAGAAAACAGACACGGCGCCAAAGGCGCCGTGTCTGTTTTCATTTTGTGCGGGATACCGGAATCGGACCGGTGCTATCAGTTTGGAAAACTGATGTTCTACCATTAAACTAATCCCGCCTGATGCGAGAATACCATTTTTGGGTTAGCGTATACAAATGCCGCGCATCACTCCACGTCTTGGCTTTATCTCTGCACTTATAGTCGGCTTCCCTATTAGTATTTTCTTGATTGAACATACGACAGCGCAGACCGTCCCACGGAATGCACCACTAACCACTTTATCGACTATTTCCATAGTGTCAGTACCCGAATCGCTTCATGTAGATGAGCAGCCACAGGCCAGCACAACTAGCCAAGAGATCGTTGTTGTTGAGAAGGCAAGTCATCCCACTCCCGGTACAATTCCTGCAAAAGTGGCGACACCTTCACTCTCGCAACAAGTTGCATCTGTTGTGCAAGAGTCAGTACCTACTCCTGCATCTCCGCCTCTGCCGTCATTTGATGCTACTGCTGGAGTATTGCGCGCAGCACTTGTGAACATCCTATGCTACGCGCCTGCAGGTAGCGGCATTCACTCCACTTCTGGTAGCGGGGTGTTCATCGACTCTAAGGGCATCATTCTAACCAATGCTCATGTCGCGCAGTATTTCCTTCTCGCTGATCGTGACGTTTCTTGCACTATTCGCTCTGGGAGCCCGGCGGTTGATAGGTACAAAGCCGCGCTTATACATATCTCCCCTACATGGATTCATGCAAATTCGACAGAGATTACGAAAACCTTGTCGAAAGGCACTGGCGAATATGATTTCGCTCTCTTGGCGATTACATCAAGTGCGACACGTGCAGCGCTTCCGTCTTCCTTCCCTTCTATACCGCTAGCGCAGACATCGCCTCTAACAGGAGCACCAGTAGTCATAGCTTCTTTTGGGGCGCAATTTCTCTCTACTAGTCAGATACAGTCTGGCCTATCCCCCACTATAGTCTTTGGCTCCATAAAGGACGTGTTCACATTTGGGACGGACACCATAGATGTGTTTGCTCTTGGGGGCACAGCGGCGGCGCAGGAGGGCTCTTCGGGCGGCGGTGTCGCCGATGCAGAAGGATCGCTCACGGGCACGATTACGACCAGTACAATCACAGGCACGACAGACACTCGCTCTCTAAGTGCCATTACTGCTTCCTATATTCGCTCTGAGTATGCACGAGAGACAGGGGGTTCGCTCCAGGAGCTACTTTCTAAGCCCACCTCGGTGTCTGTCGAGGAATTCGAGAAGGAAATACCAGCATTGGAATCTCAAATAACGGCCAATATCCTATAGGAACCTTGTTTTGTCTTCGTTCAGTCGGGGCGCCGAGAATCGAACTCGGTCTATCTGCTCCCAAAGCAGACGTACTACCGGTATACTACGCCCCGAATGGAGGAAACATGCCGCAAGTCTGCTTGCGTGGCATGTTCTCCGGAATGAGGGTGCGTATCCGTGCAAGTAACGGATACGACCCGGTAAGAGTAGCGTACCACGACTATACAATTTGTGGCAGATACCTCACTTTTGCCATGCCATCTCTCCGCCGAAGCCACACGAGGCACCCGTCTACTTGCCACTCCCCCTCCCATTGTTTCTCAAGGACATACCACTCTCCTGTCCGGGCAACCCTCCGTATCTTCGCCTCGTGTAGGTTTAGCGACGGATCATACTCGTCACTGGTATTCCCTTCCATTAGGAATTCATCGACGAGATTCGTCTTCACTTCAACGAAATGAAGCGTATCTTCCCTCTCTGCGATTACATCTAGCTCGCCAGTCTTCCGTGCGATGTTGCGGTCGCGGATGCTGAACCCGTGTCTCTTCAGGTACTCAGCAGCGACACTTTCCCCCAGAGCACCCACCTCTTTTCTAGTCTTAGAAGAAATATCCACGGCTTTTAGAAATAGGGCTTATTTGCTGTGTATTTTCTAGGACCACGCAGTTTTTAGTATAACAGACGCGCGTCCTTTATCCCCAGTGTTAACACCTTTGTCCACAGTTTTGAACGTCGAAATTGTGCGGGAGGAGAACCGCGATTACGCTTTCGATTCTCCATACCCAAGCCTGTCCTAGTTCCACTCGTCTAGTGCGGGTAGGGAGAATCGAACTCCCATCATCTGATTGGCAACCAGATGTTCTACCATTGAACCATACCCGCTCACTCGGATATATTCTCATAATATTCTTTCTTGAGCAATTCTTCTGGAAGGAGCCTTATCCATCCCAGCATCTTCTGTTTGAAATATGTGCTTGAGACGGTGACAGTGCAGACACCCCACCCAAGGCGCCTTGTAGCATGGCGACCAGATATTACAACGCTTTTGGTGAAATTTTCCCATGGCAACCCGCTCGTTTTCGACCAATAGGCACGGGTGGTTTTTTCTTCATGGTCTTGATATATGAGCACATAGGCCTTAATTTTCTCTATAGGTATACAGCAGGACTTGGTAAGGAATTCCACATAGAATCTGACCATCTTGGCATCGCTGTTGGTGAATTTCACGCCTTCTTTAGGATTTTTCGTACCTTCTCCCCAGTAGAGCATAATCCCTGAAATAAACAGTGGATCATATTTGAGCCGTTCGAACTCATCTCCAGCTTCTTTACGGGCGGCTTCATATGCTCTTGCAAGGTGCTGGCCGCGCGTTTTGTTCAAATTCATGAGACGAGCCGTATTCTCACGCTTAGCTGAATCGGCGAGGCGTTTCCGAATTGCTCCAGACCAATTCTCTCCACCAAACCAATCAGAAAGTGTGCTCCTGGGTATACAGAGCATCTGATGTATTTCTTTGTAGCTCTTTCCTGACCTCCTCAGCTCTACGGCAGTTTCCTTGTCTTTTCGCATCCTACAATTATACCAGACGTCGGTTCGGAAACGGGTGCAGGGCACATCCTCGCTTCACTAGTAGTGTGCCCCGACCAAGACCGCGATTACGCCTAGCTTCGCTCGTGTGTGCCCCGACCAAGAATCGAACTTGGACCTACAGTTCCGAAGACTGTTGTGATATCCGTTTCACCATCGGGGCGTATATTCATACTACACCAAGTGCCCTCGTGGTACGATTCTCCTATGTTGCATCGTATACCACACGAGGTGAGGAGTGTGAGCGCGTGTCTACGGGAGGCAGGATTCGAATCCTACCTAGTTGGCGGCTGTGTTCGCGATCTGATTCTCAATAAGGTTCCGAAGGATTGGGATGTCACCACGAACGCGACCCCAGAGCAGATACAGGCCGTATTTCCTGATTCTTTTTACGAAAACGACTATGGCACTGTGGGCGTGAAGACAGGCAGCGAGGACTCTCGTATCGCTATTGTCGAGGTTACCCCCTATCGTACCGAGTCAGAATATTCTGACAAGCGTCGGCCAGACAAAGTGGAGTTCGGCTCTTCCCTGCTAGAAGATCTCGCGCGTCGCGACTTCACGATCAACGCGATTGCGCTCAATGATGAGAATGGGCAGATAGTTGATCCATATGACGGCCAAAAGGACATAAAGGACAGACTTATCCGTGCAGTGGGTGCAGCGACCGATCGGTTCAATGAGGACGCTCTACGCATGCTGCGCGCCATACGGTTTATAGCTGAGCTCGATTTCGGAATAGATGGTGCCGCTGCGGTAGCAATAAGCGAAAATAGCGAGCATTTAAGCCACGTTTCACGTGAAAGAGTACGAGATGAGTTTGTGAAGATATTAAACTCTAGCCAGCCTATGAAGGCGCTTGTGCTCGCTTGGCAACTTGGAGTGCTTAAACACATATCTCCTGACCTAGTCCGCGGCGTGGGTGTCAATCAGAATCAGGCGCACAGTTTCGATGTCTTTGAGCATCTGTTGCGGGCTGTACAGCATGCTGCTGACAAGAAATGGAGTCTTGAATTGCGTCTTGCTGCGCTTTTTCACGATGTAGCCAAACCAGAGACGCGCCGTTGGTTAGAAGAAAGGAAGGAATGGTCATTCCACGGGCACGAGGTAGCTGGTTCACGTGTAACTAGAAAAGCTCTAGAGGATCTACACTTTCCACGTGAAACTATAGAGAGGGTGATTAAATTGGTCAGATGGCACATGTTCTTCTCAGATCCTGAGCAAATCACGCTATCGGCGGTGCGAAGGATGATAACTAACGTAGGGAAGGAGAATATCTGGGACTTGCTTAACTTGCGTATCTGCGACCGTGTAGGGACTGGGAGGCCAAAGGAACAGCCGTTTCGGTTCCGCAAATACAAGGCCATGGTGGACCAGGCCCTCAGAGACCCAATATCAGTTAAGATGCTCAAAACTGACGGTGTGCACCTAATGGAGACGTTCCACGTGAACCCTGGACCGAAAATAGGGCACGTCCTGAACGCTCTCCTAGAAGAAGTTCTTGATGACGCCAATTTGAATACGCAGGAGTATCTCGATAAAAGGGCGGGCGAATTACTGAAAATGCCGGAAGATGAGTTAAGAAAGCTCGGAGAAGAAGGGAAGAAGCGTCGTGAATCTGCAGAAGATGAGGAAATAAAGCATATAATGGAGAAACACCACGTCTCCTAAGTATGTTCTCAAATTCTAAGGTCCGACCTTAGAATTTATAGTTTCGCGTGCAACAAAAAACCGCCCGTGGTGGTCAGAAGCAAAAATGAGCAGGGCGTTTTGATGGTGCTTCCAACCCGAGATAAGGGGCGGTTTTTAATATGTGAGCGCTTCCAATAGGAACACGGGCTGAGGTAAAATCGCGAATCGTCGCGAACGTTAGCCGGTACCCTGGCGGGCGCAATGATGTGAAAGAGCTAAGAAAAGAACAGTCTTTGGCAGAACCCTTTGCCGAAGCAATAAACCCTGCCTCTAAACTAGAGGATAGCGCACTAAAGGACAGTGTAAAGGACACCCCCTGTGGATAACTTGTCCTTTAGGATAGTGTAATAGAAACAGGGCAGTGGTCGCTCCCGTAAATGTCGGCATGTATGTCTGCTTTCCTGATGCGCTTCAGTAACTCTTGAACGACGAAGAAATAATCAAGTCGCCAGCCGACGTTCCTGTCTCTGGCACGAGTGATGGTGTCCCAGAATGTGTATGCTTCTTTCGTGTTTGGATGAAAATGACGGAAGGAATCGACATAGCCGGTGCTCTCAACTTCGTCAATCCATGCTCGCTCTTCTGGAAGAAAGCCTGTAGAATCCTCATTTTCCTTCGGTCGGGCCAGGTCTATTTCCTCGTGGGCAGTGTTCACATCGCCGCAGAAAATGACAGGCTTCTGTTTGCGCAGTTTCTCTGTGAACGATAGAAAGGCATCATAGAAACGCATTTTATAGTCGAGTCGCTCGGGGCCCTGTCCGCCATTAGGGAAGTAGGCATTGATGAGCCAGAAGTCTTCATATTCTGCGCCAATAATGCGTCCTTCCTGGTCGAACTCTTTTATACCCATGCCGTAGATGACTTTCAGAGGCTCGATTTTGGAATAAAGCGCGACGCCACTGTAGCCCTTCCTGACTTGCGATGATGAGAAGAAAGCAGAGTAGCCAGCAGGGGAGAGGAACTGTTCGGTGAGCTGGTCGGGCGAGGCCTTAGTCTCTTGCAGGCAAAAGATATCTGACTTAGTACCTTTCAAGAAAGATTCCCAATAGCTATCTTTCGCAAGCGACCTCAACCCGTTCACGTTCCACGAGACGATTTTCATATAAGTATTGTATACCCTGTCTTCGCCAAAAGATTGAAAAGAGAGTGCGTTCCGGGCCACTAAGGCCAAGTCTTTACCCTCTCTTTTCAATCTTTTGGCTCAGACGCGATTCTTGCCGTGGAATTTTTTGTGGATCTCGCGTAGGTGCGAGTCGGTGATGTGGGTGTATATCTGTGTGGTGTTAATCGAGGCGTGGCCTAGTAGCTGCTGCACGGAGCGGATGTCGGCACCATTGCTGAGAAGGTCAGTGGCGAAGGCGTGGCGGAGCGTGTGTGGTGTGACGACGCTGGTGATGCCAGCGCGAGCGACATATGCCTTCAGGTGCCGCTGGATGTCGCGCGGGGTGATGCGGTGCGG
>JBAYJU010000011.1:0-23016 GCA_041664865.1 Minisyncoccota bacterium | reverse complement strand
TGGAATCACTAGTAATCCCGGGTCAGCCAAACCGGGGTGAATACGTTCTCGAGTCTTGTACTCACCGCCCGTCAAGTCAAGGGAGCTGGGGGTGCCCGAAGGTCCGCCTTGAGCGGGACTACGGCAAATTCAGTGACAAGGACTAAGTCGTAACAAGGCACGGGTAGCGGAAGCTGTTCGTGGAACATATCCAATTTGGAATCGGTATTCTCGAAAGGAATACCAAGTCGATATGATTCGCAAGAATCATGAGAGATAGCGCTTGTCTCTAAACAGCGCTCGGAAGTCGGATAACGTAACCCGATGGTGTTTGAGAGCCACATATGAGCTCTCAAACGGAGCAGAATAGGCGGAACAAAAGGCTCCAGACATCTTTTCCAATACTCAAACACGAAACGCCCCTTATGGGGCGTTTCGTGTTTGAGTGGCGAGATATGTGGTTTTTTGATAGTATCCATATACGCGCGCTTAGCTCAGTTGGTAGAGCGTCCGCCTGATACGCGGCAGGTCCTAGGTTCGAATCCTAGAGCGCGCACTAATAGTTATACCCACATTACTCAAGTATAGATGGCATGAGAGGTATACTGATGTCATGCGAGGCAAAACATCTATCATCGTGTTTGCGATAGTGGCTATAGCAATAGGCATTCTCATTTTTGCGTACACTACCAAGACCGCAGCAAGCGTTGTGCCGTTTACACCAATTGCACACGGGGAAGAGTCGAGTATGAACAGGCGGGTTAATTACCGCATTACATCCGCGTCTCAGTTAAGTGAGCTATGGAAAACTCTTAACGCTACCGGTACGCCACCAGTTGTAGATTTCAAGACCCATGACGTGCTGGCGGTATTTGCGGGCCCAGAATCGTGCACTAAGATAGCTGTAGCTAAGATAGAGGACACGAACAAACGCATGATTTCCATAACGGTTGCCAAGCCAGACTACACTTGTGATACGAAGCCGTCAGCAACGTCGCCATATGAGATTGTCGTTGTGCCTACAACATCGCTTCCGCTTACTCACCAAGATCTTCTTGCGACTGCTGATTGTCCGAATTAGTCCCATGACCTGGTAGTGATGCGCCGCGTGCATGAGTCGCACGGGTGCGTTACCATTCAGGTAATGGATGCTCCAGCGTATTTCCGCGGGAAACGAGTCACTGTGATGGGTCTGGGCCTTCTGGGTCGTGGTGTGGGTGATGTGCGGTATCTTGCAGAGTGTGGAGCGGAGTTAATCGTGACTGACTTGAAGACTCGCGAGCAGCTCGCCGAGTCTGTGGCACAGCTCGAATCATTCCATAAAATAACGTTTGTCCTCGGGGAGCACCGGCTCGAAGATTTCCGCGATCGCGACATGATCCTGAAAGCCGCTGGCGTGCCGCTTGGCTCGGTATATATCGCCGAAGCGAAGAAGCACGGCATACCGGTCCGCATGAGCGCGGAACTCTTCGCGGAGATTTCAGGAATTCCTGTCATCGGCGTGACTGGCACACGAGGAAAGTCTACTGTGGCGCATATGCTCCATGCGATTTTTAAGAGGGCTGGGAAGAAAGTACTTCTTGGTGGGAATGTACGCGGCGTGTCGAATCTCATGCTGCTCGGCGAAGTGACTCCGGAACATGTTGCTGTGCTCGAGCTCGATTCCTGGCAATTGCAGGGCTGGGGAGACGTGTGTATGAGCCCTCATATCGCGATCTTCACCACTTTCTATCAAGATCATCAGAACTATTATAAAGACCATCAGGAGATGTATCTCGCAGATAAGGCGAATATTTTCCTATATCAGACGCCGAAGGATACACTCATTCTCGGTAAGCAGTGCGCAGCAATCATCATAGAGAAATATGGAGAGAAGATTGATTCGAAGACGATTGTGGCTGATGAGTTCAAGCTCCCAGATACTTGGGTATTGAAGATTCCTGGTAAGCACAACAGATATGACGCTGCACTAGCACTCACTGCCGCTCGCTCGCTCGAAATACCTGACGAGATGAGTCGGAAGGCACTGGAGTCTTTCGCTGGTGTGCCGGGCCGGCTAGAGCTCGTCCGCGAAGTTAATGGCGTGAAAGTCTATAACGACACGACTGCGACGACGCCCGAGGCCACTCTAGCCGCGCTTTCTGCGCTCAATGTGGGACGTTGCACGTCCCACATTGTATTGATAATGGGCGGTGCTGATAAGGGTCTCGATATGGACAAGTTAGTTGCGAAATTACCAGAGATGAAGCGAGTTATTCTGCTCGCTGGTACGGGTACAGAGCGCATACGCGCATCGCTTCATAGCGCTCAGGTCTTCGATGATTTCGCTCTCGCCGTTGCTGATGCGTTCGCACACGCTGAATCAGGCGATATCATCCTACTATCGCCTGCTTTTGCATCATTCGGTATGTTTAAGAATGAATTCGATCGAGGTGATCAGTTCAACGCGCTCGTACAGAAATATGGGAAGTAATAATTTCAAAAAAGTGCATTTCATAGGGATTGGTGGCATCGGGATGAGCGCACTCGCGCAGATGCTCGCGGACGAGGGCGCTGTGGTTAGTGGTTCGGATAGGAGCGAGAGCCCTGTTACTGAAATGCTTGAGTCGAAGGGGATTCATTTCGTAATCGGGCAAAATCTTGAGAGCGTACCATCGGATGCAGACACTATCGTGTACAGCGACGCACTGGAGCTCGCGGATCCAGAGTTTATGAAGCAAGTGCGAGCGCTCGGCATGCATACCATTTCGTATTTCGGCATGCTCGGGAAGGTGTCAGAAGGGAAGCGTACAGTCGCTGTGGCGGGAACACACGGCAAGACGACCACGACCGGCATGCTCGCCAAGATATTGCTTGACGTGGGCGCGAATCCGACGGCAATCGTCGGCTCGATAGTCAAAGACTTTGGGAGTAATTATCTCGCTGGAAAACCAATGTGGGACATATCATGTCCCACATCAGATGTGGGACATGATATGTCCGACATGCTGTTTGTGGTTGAGGCATGCGAATATCGCGACCATTTGCTCGAGCTCGCACCGCAAGTGCTCGTGATCAATAATATCGAGTGGGACCACACGGATTATTTCCCGTCACTTGAGGCATTGCAGGAGACGTTTCGGAAGGCGATTGCGCGCGTGCCTGAGAGCGGCGCGATTGTGACGAATCCGCATGACTCAAATGTCGCTCCTCTGCTCGCGAGCGCGAAAGCGAAGGTGATTGATTATACGCAGGAGCCGGCATACGAGTTGCGCATGCCAGGAGAATTCAATCAGATGAATGCTCGCGCGGCCGCTGCGGCCGCGCGGGTGGTACTCGCCCGCATGACACCCGGTGTTGGGAATTATGCATTAACACCGGGTGTCGACGGGCTTATCGCAGAGTCGCTCGCGAACTTCCACGGCACGTGGCGCAGATTTGAATACAAAGGGAAGTCAGTGAACGGCGCTGATGTGTATGACGACTACGCGCACCACCCGACGGCAGTCCGCGCGACGCTCGAAGCGCTTCGCGACAAACTCCGCAAGGCGACGCCTTGCGGTAAGATATTTGTCGCATTCCACCCACATCTCTATAGCCGCACGCGCGATCTGCTAGACGAGTTTGCTACAGCTTTTGGAGCTGCAGATAAAGTGTTCATCGCGCCCATCTTCGCTGCGCGGGAAGTAGACGATGGCACAGTCTCGAGCGAGATGCTCGCCGAGCGCATCCGTGCGAATGGCGTCGACGCGACCGCGCTCGACTTCGACGCCATCACGCAGGCTTTCGCAGAAGCCGGTCCTGGCGACGCCATTATGACCATGGGTGCAGGCGACATCTACAAAATCGCGGACAAACTAGTTTGCATTTCATAACATATGCCACTGCTTGAAAGAAGGCTCATTTAGGGGTAGGGTAACCACAGATTAAGGCTCTTTTAGGGCGCAGAAAATTCAACTAGGAGGTAATTGTCATGGAAGGTAGCAAGGTAGAAATTCTAGTTAGAGACACGCTTCTCTACAGAGTAAGAAACTCTGTTGGGACAGAAATGTACCGTCGATTATATGCATGCGTCGACGGCAAGACGAAGGACATTATGGAAGATGGGGACAAATCTTGCGCAGTGTTTGTTACTGCCACTCTTGTCGGTTTAGAACTCTGTAAGACTGTGCATGCGACAGTCGAGGGGGCGATTCGCGACATGGAAGACTCTGGTTGGAAGCATGAGGAGGCTCTATTGCATGGTTGTGTCATGGTTTGGGAAGTGAAGGATGGCATCGGCAAGAGTCATTTGCATATCGGTTTTTACGTCGGAAACGGACAAGCGGTAAGTAATAGTTCGATAGATAGAAGTCCCCAATATCACCCATGCGGAAAACATGTGATTCATGCTTCGTACTGGCATCCGAGGCTTGATTAAGATAAACAAGAAGTATCAAGCAAAAAACATAAAAGGCACCGCGAATCGGTGCCTTTTCTTTTCTGATACGAGAGTGGTAAGGTTTGCATATGGGGACACTCTCAATAGTCGCGACGCCGATAGGGAATATGGAAGACATCACGCTCCGCGCATTGCGGACGCTTAAAGAGTGCGATGTGATCTATGCCGAGGATACGCGTGTCATATCGAAGCTGCTCGCTCGTTATGAGATTAAGAAGCCGCTTCAGCGGCTCGACGCCGTGACAGAGGCGAAGAAGGCAGATGAGGTCATAGAGCGGCTCGGGGCTGGTGAGCGCGTCGTATATGTCTCGGATGCCGGCACGCCAGGCATATCTGATCCTGGCGCCCGCCTAGTCGCACAGGTGCGCCTATTCGCTCCTGGTGCCACAGTGGAGGCAATACCTGGACCATCAGCACTCACGGCTGCGATGTCTATCGCGGGGATAGATGCGCCAGGCTTCAAATTCCTCGGGTTTTTGCCACACAAGAAGGGAAGGCAGACTGCTCTGAAAGGAATCTCGACAAGTGAGATTCCAGTGGTTCTATACGAGTCGCCTCACCGCATAATAAAGTTATTGAAAGAATTAGAAGACATCAGTGTGTCGCGAGTCATAGTTGCACGAGAACTCACGAAAATGCACGAAGAGGTGATTTCTGGGAGTGCCGTCGAGGCGCAGGCGCATTTCGCAGAGCATCCTGACGCCGTCCGTGGCGAGTTTGTGGTCATTGTGTTGCCCTGATATACTGGAACATATGTCACGCACAAGCACGCTTATTCTTCTCGGAGTTTTGAATATTCTCACGCCATTCTCTGGCTTGCCAGTGGCATTTCGGTCATTGCTCACGGTTGCCGTTGGTTTGGCAACACTTGCTATCGGAGTCTCGCTTCGCAAGAAAGATGTGCTTGCCAAGCAGGCTAGCGTCGAATAATGACACAATAGCAAACACCCGCGCACCTTCGGTGCGCGGGTGTTTGCTATACCTGTACACTCAGCGTGGTTTCAAACCTAACCTATCTATTGTTTGCAATTAAGTCATAAACGCACCTGGTGGAATTACCGAGTCCTGAGTGTTCGGGTATACTTATAACAATGGCAATGGAGAATCCAGAGCGTGTTACATACTTCGCCGCGACTGACGCGCGCGGCAAGCATATACCATTCGGCATCAAGTCGAAAGATCGCGATCGTCACATGTATGTCATCGGTAAGACTGGCATGGGCAAGTCGACCCTGCTTGAGAACATGGCGATTCAAGACATACGTAACGGAGAAGGTTTAGCTATTCTTGACCCGCACGGCGGCACCGCAGACCATCTTCTCGATTTCATACCTGAGGATCGCATCAAAGATGTCGTGTACTTCGCACCGTTCGACATGGAGCACCCTATCGCTTTCAATGTGATGGAGGACGTCGGCTACGACAAGAGGCATCTAGTGGTGAGTGGACTGATGGCGACATTCAAGAAGATATGGGAAGACGCCTGGAGCGCGCGTATGGAGTACATACTCACTAATACGCTCCTCGCGCTCCTAGAATACCCTGGTGCGACACTGCTCGGCGTCAATCGCATGTATACAGATAAGATATACAGACAGAAAGTTATCGATAATGTGAAAGACCCAGTGGTGAAGGATTTCTGGACCAAGGAGTTTGCCAATTATGGCGACCGGTACACGCAAGAGGCGACGCCAGCTATTCAAAACAAGATTGGTCAATTCACCGGCAATCCGCTCATACGCAATATCATCGGCCAGTCGAAATCATCGTTCGATGTGCGTACGATGATGGACGAGAAGAAGATACTTATCATGAACCTCTCGAAGGGGCTCGTAGGAGAGACGAATATGCGACTCCTCGGCTCGATGCTAACTACGCGTATTTTCCTCGGCGCGATGAGCCGTGCGAATATGCCTGCGGCTGAGCTCAAGAAACTCCCACATTTCTATTTCTATGTCGACGAATTCCAGAACTTCGCGAACGAGACATTCGCCGAGATTCTCTCCGAGGCGCGCAAATATAAATTGAATCTCGTCATCGCGCACCAATATATAGAGCAGATGGAAGAAGAGGTGCGCGATGCTGTCTTCGGCAACGTGGGCACAACTGTCGTGTTCCGAGTGGGGCCATTCGACGCCGAGGTGCTCGAAACTATTTTCATGCCGAAATTTACGAAAGAAGATGTCGTAACGCTCGACAAGCGGCAGGTGTATATGACACTCATGATTGACGGCGTTGGTTCAGCGCCATTTTCGGCGGTGACTATCCCGCCGATAGAGGCTCCAGCTGTGTCGTATCGAGAGGCTATTCTGGCTGCATCGCGGGAACAATTCACGACGCCACGCGCAGGTGTTGAGAGTGCTGTCGTCGAGGAGCTCGAGGCGAGTGCGGCCGCTCCTGCGCCGCTTGATGCGCGCATGAAGAAGAAACCGGCGCAATACGCTGCTGAGGCGCGCGAGATGTCGACCAGAAATGCGCCAGTACAGAGAGAAGAGATAAAGAAAGCTCCAGAAAGAGTGGAGTATACGAGAAAAGAAGATGTGAGGCCTATCACGCCAGCGCCACCTGCTCCACGCGGACAAGCGCCAATCTTCCGTCTCGCTGCCGCACGACCTCCAGTGCCGACTAGGAGCCCGGACGATCTGAAGGCTATCCTTCGCACGATGACGTCGAAGACTGGTGCAGAGAGGGAGCAGAAACAGACAGAAAATAAGCAGTCACTCAAGGGTGCTCTCGCTGAAGTGCTGAGGAAGAAGGATTCGGAACCCGCGGCGGTGGAGCCGCCGCGCCCAATACCCCCGGCGCCTTCGGCGCAGGGCAAGCAACCTTTCGAGGTCTCAGAAGACGCTCTGCGCA
This sequence comes from Minisyncoccota bacterium, assembly GCA_041664865.1. Taxonomy (GTDB): domain Bacteria; phylum Patescibacteriota; class Minisyncoccia; order Phycocordibacterales; family Phycocordibacteraceae; genus C7867-001. The sequence continues at coordinate 15,761 of JBAYJU010000011.1, read as the reverse complement.
AAGTGCTCAAGGGCGAATCATAATATATTTTTATGCGCGCTGTCGGTCTGATTGCTCTGATCATTCTCTCTTGTCCCGTATTTGTGCACGCAGATGCGCTTATAAATATAAATACCGCAGACGCCACGCTTCTCGATACTCTCCCAGGCATCGGTCTGACCTATGCTACAAGGATTGTTGATTATCGTAATGCGCATGGGCCATTCGCCAAGATAGAAGACATTCAGAATGTGAGCGGTATCGGCCCAAGTACTTATGCCAAAATCGAATCGCTCATTACCGTAGGAGATGTTGATGTTTCAGATCCAGAGTCTAACCAGGTAGCAAGCTCAACTCCTCCTGCAGTTGCAACCAGCACTTCTGTTACCGCTATCTCGCATAGCGGTGGGCCTGCGGAATATCTACCGATACCTACGCTCCGAATCATTACGAGCGGTACGCGCACGGTATCATCTGGCGCAGAGAGCGCTTTCACAGCATCTGTGTATGGCGACAAAGGTAGTAGGCGCGATGACGCGATTGTCACATGGTCATTTGGAGACGGCATGCGCAGGAATGGCATGAGCGTATACCATCAATATTATTATCCTGGAGAATATGTCGCCGTCGTACGCGCATCTACTCCGGATGGTGGGGATGCGATGAGCGAAGTGTCAGTTACAGTGAAGGACGCAAGCATCAAGATAGCTTCGATATCTTCGCGCGGTATCACTCTTGTAAATAACGATTCGCGCACACTTGATTTGTCGCTCTGGCGCCTGTCGATGGGTGGCAAGGAGTTCAAGATACCCGAGGATACGGTAATTCTGGCGGGGCGCACGATCATTTTCCCATCGCAGGTGATTGAGTTGCCAGTTGCAGACTCTGCGTCTCTCCTATACCCGAGTGGGGAAGTTGCGGCTACGTACCCCATAGCTCCTGTTGTCACGCAGGTGAGCGCAGTCGAGCAACCTGTTGTCGCAACGACGGGTTATAAACAAGTACAGAAGGTCGAAACAATTATCAGCCAAAAGACGAATGTCCCATCACATGCAGAAGCAGTAAACGCCCCCGCGGCGGCGACAGGGCTCGCCGCCGCGGGGGCGGCATTGCCAGAATCTAAGTTAGAGACTGACAAGTCAGTGTTGAGTGTCTTCCATTCTCCATGGACGCTCGGCCTACTAGGTATTATGGCTACAGCCGCCGCCGCTTTCATACTTTTGTAACAGTTAGCATTTAAGCGCTTTTCATACTACTCTCATATCATGGAAGACAAGAAACTAATTCTAGTAACTGGTGGTGCGGGCTTTATAGGCTCGCATCTCTGCGCGCGCTTGGTACAGGAGGGCCACAAGGTCATATCTCTCGACAACTACTTCACCGGCTCGCGCGAGAACCACGTCCCAGGCGTCGACTATCGCGAAGGACACACTAAGGACATCGAGAAGCACATCCCGGAATCGCCCGACCTAATCTACCACCTCGGCGAATACTCACGTGTCGCGAAAAGTCTTGAAGAGCCTCAGATTGTGTTCGATTTAAATACTATAGGTACGTTCGGCGTGCTCGAGTTCTGGCGCAAAAAGAAGTGTAAGCTTGTATACGCTGGCTCGTCCACCAAGATGGTTGGCGCACGTGAAGACGGGACGCTCGGTCGCAATCTCGCGCCATATACATGGATGAAAGCGGCGAACAGTGAGCTTGTGAGTAACTACGCACGTTGGTACGACCTGCCGTATGCGATTACATATTTTTATAACGTGTATGGCCCTGGCGAGCGAGCGAGTGTTGACGGGTATGGGACTGTGATAGAAATATTCAAACAACAACATCTTGAAGGTAAGCCACTTACAGTACGGGAACCAGGAACACAAGAGCGCGCGTTTACGCATATCGACGACACAATCAATGGTCTAGTGTTGGTTGGAGAAAATGGTGCCGGAGATGAATATGGCATCGCCGCTCAAGCGACATTTTCACTGCTTGATGTAGCGCATATGTTCGGTGGAGAGGTGACAATGCTCCCTTCGACTCCTACAACCCGTTCAGAAGCTGGAGTTACTGATACCACTAAGATAGAAGAGCTTGGTTGGAAGCAAGGGAAGCACCTGCCAGACTATATTGAGGCGATAAAGAGAGAAAAAATAACATGAAAAAGATTCTCATCTTCTCGCTCGCATATTATCCAAGCTTCGTATCCGGAGCAGAAGCGGCGATTAAGGAAATAACGGATCGCATCGAACCGTCTGACATAGAGTTTCATATGGTAACGCTTCTTTTTGATAAGGCCGCACCGCGCGAAGAGGAAATCGGAAATGTTCATATCCATCGAGTTGGCTTCGGTGGGGCGTATATGTCGAAAGTGTTGTTCGTGCCTCTTGCTGCGCTAAAGGCTCGGGAGCTTGATCGAAAGATTCATTTTGATGCTCTCTGGGCGATGATGACGTATATGCTTATGCCAGTGACACTCGCGAAGATGCTTGGCATGCGAACGCCGCACATCCTCACGCTCCAGGATGGAGACCCGTATGAAAAGGTGTTTGAGCGCTGGTTCATACGACCTGTGGCACCACTTCTCAATCGCGGTTTTAGGACAGCGTCAGTTATCCAAGTCATCTCAAAATATCTTGCAACATGGCCTGCTCGTCGCGGTTACAAGGGCGATATTGTTATTGTAAAAAATGGAGCAAACCCAAATGACTTAAAGCAGGCATTCTCGCAGGCAGAGATAGACAAGACGAAGAAAGAGCTAGGCAAAAAAGACGGAGAGGTGTTTCTTGTTAATACATCGCGGCTTGTGCATCAGAAGGGCATAGACACGACAATTGAAGCACTTAAGTTTCTTCCAGAAAACGTGAAGTTTGTCGCTGTGGGCGCAGGTTCAGATGAGGTGAAACTCAAAGAGCTCACGGCCCGTCTCGGACTCTCGAATCGCGTCATATTTACTGGTGGTGTTGATCGTTCGGTTGTAACACTCTACCGCAAGGCGTGCGACATCTTTGTTGCGCCGTCGCGCTCAGAGGGGCTTGGGAATGCGTTCGTTTCGGCGCTTGCGTCGAAGCTCCCGCTTGTCACATCGGGCGTAGGTGGTATTGCGGATTATGCAGTTGATGGTGAGACGGCATGGATAGTGCCGCCAGACGACCCGCAGGCGCTCGCCAAGAAGATCGAAGAAGTCATCGCTAATCCAGAGAAGGCGCGCAAGATCTCGGAACGTGCTCGTGCTATGGTTGAGTTGGACTATGACTGGGACAAGATTGCCGTTGCTATGAGGTATAGGGTATTCGATGCTGTAATATGAAACCAGCGCTTGTTGAAAGGGCGATTGCATTCGCGGTAAGGGCGCACGAGGGGCAGATGCGCAAGGAAGCGCCGACACCTTACATTGTACATCCAGTACGGGTAGCTATACTGCTCGCGCGGTACGGTTTCTCCGACGAGGTAGTAGCTGCTGGGCTCGTGCATGACGTCGTGGAGGACACGAACATATCGCTTGAAGATATTCGACGCGAGCTCGGCGGTGCAGTCGCCGAGCTTGTGGCGCCAGTGACGCATGATGATACTCTATCGTGGATTGAGAAGAAGAAGGCGTATATCGAATCAGTTCGAGAAGCGAACGACGAGGTGAAAGCTATCGCAACCGCTGATAAAATTGCGAATGCGGAGAGTCTTCTTGGGGCGCATAAGCGAGAAGGTGTCGCGGTCTGGCGTTATTTTAATGCTGAGAAAGAAAAGAAACTATGGTTTGAAGAGTCAATGCTCGCGATGCTGCAAGAATCACGGTCGCATCCAATTGTCGATGAGTATGCTCATATGGTAAGTGAGCTCAAGACACTTGATTAGTGTAAGTCTTTCTGGCGGAGCTTCTCGTCTTCGCTGCGGAGTGAGTCGCGCCTGATGCGATAGTTATCGACTATTTCGGTAGGGATTTTCTCATCACGCAGTACTGCCTCGAGAACTTGCGTCCAGAAATGGACGCGCTCTTCGTTTAGTATACGAAGATTCCCGGAGCTTCTTTGGATTGTATTGGCGTAGTACCAGATAATTTCGCCGAGGCGGTAGATACGCATGAGTTTGAGCGAGAGCGATTCTTCGGGCGTTCTGTTGAGGCGAATGTATTCCGACATAGCATCTGCGAGGGGCGGATTATGAAGTGTCATAAAATTCACGAAACGCGCCCAACCTTCATATTTATTTCCGAATCGTAGTGATGAATGGTCAAGTAAGTATATGTTGCCGTTATTTATACGGATATTGTGTGGCACGAAATCAGTATGAGTGAGAAAGCCGCAATATTGTTCAATCGTTTCTCGATCAATTTCTAGTTGTTTTGATGTCTCGTCAAGAAGTTCGTGTGTCGCTGTTTTGGTCGGAAGCTTGCGCAGAATGTCTTCCTTGAATTTTGCGAAAGCAGCTAGGTAGTCTGACGCGCTCATGGTGCCAAATGCGTTGCGAACAAGCTTCTCGTGTCCATACGTAGTCGCGTGAGCGCTCTCCTGTGCTTTGAACGATTCCAGTGCGAGTGCGAACTGCTCCGCAAGTGGTCGAGACAGGAACGGGATTTCTTGATCGATAAATCGCTGGATTGAGAACATGTGTCCATTCCGTCTGCCGAAAAAAAGCTCTTCTGGAGAGTGAAATGTCTGATACGCGAAATTGATTCGAGCGAGTATTTGACGGCACTCGCGTTCATGTTTGAGTTCGTTCATGCCGGCTGGGTCGTCGGTTGCCTTGATTACAACGCGTTGCCCGTTTATTTTTCGGCGTCCGAGCAGGATGAGCTTCTTTCCACTGGCGGTCGTCACGGCCTGCATGAGGTATCGTTCGCCACCTAGATGTGGCTGATCGTCTTCAAGTTCGAATCCGAGTTTCTTGAGTAATGGTGTAATAATCGCCAGCTCGCGCTCGCAGTACTTTTCCCACTCCTGTTGTGTGTTATGAAGTTGCATGTTTAAAAATATCTTCAAGTTTACGAAGGTGCTCACTCCATGAGCGCTCGTATGCAGCAAGTTTGTCAATCGGAATAATGTCAAGCGGTAGAATCTCGGGTTTAGGCAGAGGGGAATCTGTAATGACTGTTTTTGCACGTGAACGAGCGAAGTGTTCGATGCTCCGGAGTGCAAGGCTAGTTTGTGCTCGTTTGTGTGCTACTAGGTCGCCGACGTGCATGATAAGTGGTCGTGCGCTGAATAACGAAACTAATCCCGCCGGAAGTTCTACGGACGCTCCATTCTCCGCATATATCACATCGGCGTATTTCGCAGCGCGCAAGAGTGCGCGGAGATATGCGAAGAGCCGTAAAGGCAATGGCTGTCGTTTATCTATGGCTATAGTCCTAACGCCGGGCACCTTTTCCGGCAGTCTGGCGTATGTGACAATTGTCACTTCATGTAACTCCGCAAGGCGTTTAGCCAGTTCTTTTATGTATGGCGCCGGCTCAGCGATATCGGGCGGGTACAAAGGGGTGGCTAACACGATTCTCATATATCGAAATTTAACATAGAATAGACCCATGAAGTTACTAATCGCGACGCCACTGTATCCGCCAGAGATAGGCGGCCCGGCTACGTATGCGAAATTGCTTGAAGAAGGTCTGCCAGAGAAGGGAATTGAGGTAGAGGTGGTGAAGTTCGGTGATGTACGACACCTGCCGAAGTTCATTCGCCATTACGCGTATTATCGTCGTGTGCTTCGAGTTGCGCGTGTTGCGGACATGGTTCTAGCGCTCGATCCAGTCTCGGTCGGTCTACCAGCCATGTGGGCGTCGAAGAAAGCGGGGAAGCCGTTTGTGGTGAAGGTGGTGGGTGATTATGCGTGGGAACAGGGGCAGCAGAGGTTCGGTGTCACGCAGTCGCTTGATGAGTTTGTCAAAACAAAAGAAGTGCCATTTACTGTTCGCGTCTTTCGTCGTATACAGACATATGTAGCGCGAAGTGCGGTGAAGGTCATCGTACCCAGCGAATACTTGAAGGGTATCGTGTCGGCTTGGGGTATTAAAGATGATAAAATTATTGATAAAATTATAGTATTCAATAACGCGGTTAATATTCCGGAGCACCTGATTATCCCGGAGAGGGACACTAGCAAATTTCTCATCGTGTCTGCTGGTCGACGTGTGCCGTGGAAAGGATTTGAGGCGATTGAGCGTGTCGTAAAGTTGCACGATGATAATTGGGCTGTGCACATTGCATCTGGGGTTTCGCGCGAGGAGGCACTCGGATGGATACAGGCAGCAGACGTATTCGTACTGAACTCGAGTTATGAGGGATTCCCTCATGTGTTGGTCGAGGCCATGACACTTGGCACGCCTGTCGTAGTGACAAGGGCTGGTGGCAATACGGCGCTTGTTACGCACGGAGAGACTGGGCTCCTCGTGCCGCCAGGAGATGATGCGGCGCTAGAGGCGGCGCTCATGAATGTGGCGAATGATCCTGACTCGGCACAAGAGCGTGCTCGTGCAGCGCAGAAACGCATGCAAGATTTCTCGCTCCAGCATATGCTTGATGTGACTGCAGGTTTCCTCAAGTCACTCGTATGAAAGTCCTTTTTGTATCCAACGACCCGACGATATTCGATGCTACGGGCGCGGCTCGTGCACGCATGCGCGAATATGCTGTGTTGGTGGGAGAACTGCACATAGTCTCTGACGCCACGCGAGAGGCGCAGGAAGAGCAAGACGGGAATCTATTTCTGCATCCTATTCATGCGTGGAAGATTTTCCGGGTGCATGCGCTAGCGAAGCTAGCGCATGAATTGATTTTGAAAAATGGCATTGAAGTCGTTTCTGCACAGGACCCGTTCGAGCACGGGCTCGCGGCACTCCGTGCTGTTGATGGAACTCAGGCGAAGCTCCATGTGCAAGTGCATACTGACTTTCTCTCGCCATGGTTCGTGAAGTGCGGCAATTGGCGTAGTCCGTGCGTGCGCATGCCGCTCTTGAATCGCTACCGTTTAAATATTGCTGATCGCGTGTTGCCGTGCGCAGTCGGTATACGCGTCGTATCAGAGCGAGTGAGGGCGTCGCTAGTGGCGCGCTATGGGAGACGCATATGTGAGCCAGTTGTAATACCTGTGGCAGTCAATAGTTTTGTTCCAGAGCCTGTACGCCTGCCCGCGCACTCGTTCGCGTTTGCCCTTATCGCCGTAGGCCGCCTCGAGCCGGAGAAGCGCATCGAGGACATCCTTGCTGCGCTCAAGCTCGTAGCGCCGCGCTACCCAATGGTCGGGCTATTTATAGTGGGCGAGGGTCGCGAACGCCAGAAGCTGGAGAGCATGGTTAGCTCGCTCGAGCTAGAGGGCAAGGTCATCTTTCTGGGTAATCGCCCGGATGCGCGCGGTCTCATGAGGAGCGCGCACGTATTCATACAAGCGAGCGCGTATGAGGGCTATGGGCGCACCATTATCGAGGCGGCGCTCGCCAAGGTGCCGATTATCACGACCGATGTTGGCATCGTCGGCGAAGTATTCAAGGGTTACGAAGATGTGATAGCCGTGCCGGTAGCCGACCCAACAGCTCTCTCGCTCGGCATAGTCGGCATAATAGAGGATAATGCCGTGCGGCAGCAGCTACCGATTCATGCAGAGGCAACTGCTCATGCGCACCTAGCTTCGGTTGGAGATTTGCCCGCACGTATCGTGGCAGATCTTGCCCAGACGCTTCAACGCACATGAAATTGCTCATCGTCACACAGACTGTCGATACCGAGGATCCTGTGCTCGGGTTCTTCGTGCGATGGATTGAAGAATTCGCGAAGCATGTTGAGTGTGTTGCAGTAATTTGTTTAATGGAAGGTAAGCATGACTCATTGCCTAAAAACGTGCGGGTGCATTCGCTGGGAAAAGAGAAGAATCCGCCGCGCTTCGCGCGGCGGCTCCTATATGCCATTCGCTTCAAAATGCTCGCGTGGCGCCTACGTCACGACTATGACGCCGTCTTTGTGCATATGAATCCAGAATACATCGTGGTCGCTGGTCCGTTGTGGCGTCTTCTCGGGAAGCGCGTCGCGCTCTGGTATACGCACAAAAATGTTGACGCTAAGTTGCGGATAGCGGAAAAGCTGGTGAACATCATCTTTACTGCCTCGAAAGAGAGTTTCAGATTGCCGAGTAAGAAAGTGCACATCATGGGGCATGGCATCGATACTGATTTCTTTTCTACTGACTCGAGCGTGGTGCGTGGGACGGCGGCGCTCTCTGCAGGAAGACTCTCGCCGACAAAGCGCAACGATCTGATTATTCGTGCCGCAGAACATTTCCCAAATGAGTTGCGAATTGTGGGTGACGGGCCAGAGCAGGATCGTCTCGAAAGGATCGCAAAGGAACTTTCTATAGAACATCGCGTGCATTTCTTAGGGCCGAAGAATCAAAAAGGTTTGCGAGATGAGTATTGTAAAGCGGGCGTCTTCGTACATGCGAGCGAAACGGGCAGTCTCGATAAGGTGGTTCTGGAGGCTCTCGCTTGTGGTTTGCCAGTTGTCACGACAGCAGTCGCTCTCGCTGACCTGCCGGTGCAGGTGGTGGATGCGACACCAATGGCAATAGCAGAAGGAGTCATTGCGAATCGTCAGGCAAACAGCGTATCACTTGCCGCGTATGTGCGGGAGCACCACTCGATAGGGCGACTCATCCCGGCAATTTTGCAGCTCCTTGTAGCGTAAAGATGAAACCTCGGTGTCTTTACCAAGAGTTATATTTTATGTATAGTTGAGCTTACTTTCTCTAGATTCATGGCATTAAAAAAGAAACATAAGACGGTCTATATCGCGATGAGCGCTGACCTGGTGCACCCTGGGCACCTGAATATCATCAAGGAAGGCACCAAGCTTGGAGAAGTAGTCATAGGGCTTTTGACTGATGAGGCTATCGCGAGCTACAAGCGATTGCCGTATATGAGCTTCGAACAGCGCAAGGCCGTCATAGAGAGCATAAGGGGCGTATCTCGAGTGATTCCGCAGAAGACGCTAGATTATCGCCCTAATCTCAAGAAGCTCAAGCCGGACTTCGTAGTACATGGCAACGATTGGAGGAGTGGTACTCAGCACGATACGCGTGAGCAGGTCATCGACGCTCTTAAGAAGTGGGGCGGCAAGCTCATTGAGCCAGAGTACACGAGCGGCATCTCTTCGACAGCTCTCAATCTTGCGCTCAAGGAAGTCGGAACCACTCCAGATATCCGTCTCAAACGATTTCGACGCTTGCTCGGTACAAAACCGATCGTTCGCGGCATCGAAGTGCACAACGGTATAACAGGACTAATTGTAGAGCACGTTTCTGTCATGCGTGACAACAAAAAAGAGGAATTCGATTTCATGTGGCTTTCGAGCCTTACCGATTCCACGGCTAAGGGCAAGCCCGACACTGAGCTCGTCGATTCGACCTCACGACTCAACACCATTCATGACGTGCTCGACATCACGACGAAACCAATCGTCTATGACGGCGACACTGGTGGCCTGACCGAACACTTCCCTTACCTTGTACGCACGCTCGAACGCCTCGGGGTTTCCGCGGTCATAATAGAGGACAAACAAGGGCTCAAGATGAATTCGCTCTTTGGTACCTCAGTCAAACAAGAACTAGCCGACCCGAAACAATTCGCGCAAAAAATAAGAGAAGGCAAGAAGTCGCAGGTAACGCCAGACTTTCTCATAATCGCACGGCTCGAGAGCATGATAGCTGGGAATGGCGTAGCGGATGCGCTCAAACGGGCGAAGATATATATCGATGCCGGCGCGGATGGCCTCATGATACATAGCAAGGAGAAGAGTCCGAAGGAGATATTGGCCTTCTGCAAGGCATACAAGAAATTCAAGAGGAAGGTCCCGCTCGTGGCTGTGCCGACTACCTACGACAGCATCACTGAACAGGAGCTCGAGAACGCGGGGGTAAATATCGTAATCTACGCCAATCATCTTTTGCGAAGCGCCTATCCAGCGATGGTCAAGACAGCGGAGTCTATCCTGACTCATGGTAGGGCCTCCGAGGCCGCGGAATTTTGTATGCCGATCTCGGAGATACTCACGCTCATCGAGCGCAAAGGCAATGGTGCATCCTGAACAATTCGTCGAGTCGCTCCGCCGGAATGGCATCACATTCTTTACTGGCGTACCGGACTCGCTCCTGAAGGACTTCCTCGCTTACATCGAAGCTGAGATACCGCGAGAGAATCACATCACTGCGGCAAATGAGGGCGGTGCGATAGGTATAGCAACGGGCTACCATCTTGCGACGAGTGGCGTCGCTGCTGTGTATATGCAGAACTCAGGGCTCGGTAACGCGACGAATCCGCTGATCTCGCTCGCCGACCCGGACGTGTATTCGATACCGATGATGCTTATTATCGGATGGCGTGGCGAACCTGGTATATCGGATGAGCCGCAGCATAAGAAGCAGGGCCGCATCACTACGGCACTGCTCAGTGCGCTCGAGATACCTTATGCGATTATGGCGCCTGAAATGGACGCGTCTGCTGTCGACTCCGAGATAGCACACATGACCTGGATTGCACGCCAGGGCCGCCCCGTGGCGCTCGTCGTGCGGAAGGGCGTTTTTGAGGCGCACAAGATGCCTGTACGACCATCTGTCTATAATCTTGGGCGCGAGGAGGCCATCGTAGCAGTACTCGACAGCATGAAAGGGGACGAGATCTTCGTGAGCACGACTGGCAAGATATCGCGCGAATTGTACGAAGCACGGAAGAAACGCGGCGAGGGGAATGAGAAAGATTTCTTGACTGTGGGTTCCATGGGTCACGCTTCTCAGATAGCGCTCGGCATTGCCGAGCAGAAAAAGGATAGACGCGTCTTCTGTTTCGACGGGGATGGTGCCGCCATCATGCATATGGGCGGTCTCGCTACTGTAGGCTGGGTGAAACCGAAGAACTTCACGCATATCGTGCTCAACAATCTCGCACATGAGTCGGTCGGCGGACAGCCGTCCGCAGCTTGCGCAATCGACTTGCCGGCTATCGCACGAGGCTGCGGATATCAGTCTGTCTCGAGCGTATCGACCAAGGAGGGTATTGAACGAGCACTTTCTGAGATGAAGGATGGGCCGATATTTTTGGAGATAAAAGTGGGTCTGGGATCGAGAGGAGACCTCGGCCGACCGAAAGAGAGCCCGATTGAAAACAAGAAAGGATTTATGGATTTTTTGAGCGCATAACCGTAGTTGGTATGAAGCAAATCGAGTATGTTGGTGTTGGTGCGCTTTCCAGGCTGGCGGAGATTATAGAGGAGTTAGCACCGAAGAAAGCTTTTCTCGTAACAGGGAAGGTCTCGTACGAGGCGTCTGGTGCCGCACAGAAGGTGGGTGAGGCGCTTGTCGGGGTAGATGTTCTGCACTATACCGATTTCGGCACATTACCTCTTGAGGAAGACGTAATAAGAGCAGTCGAGGCGTATAACGCGTTCGCACCGGATGTCGTCATCGCTGTGGGTGGCGGTCACGTAATCGATATGGCGAAAGCCATCAATTTCCTCACCGGAAAGAAGCCGGTAGTGGCTATTCCTACTACTGCAGGCACAGGTAGCGAATCGACGCACTTCGCGGTCGTGTATCGCGGAGGCATCAAGCATTCGCTCGCGAGCGAGGAGATGCTGCCGGAATTCGCCATAGTCGATCCAGAACTCGCGATGAGTCTATCGAAAGAGGCCGCGCTGCCGAGTGCACTCGACGCTCTCTGCCAGGCCATCGAATCGTTCTGGTCGAACAAGGCGACGGCAGAATCTCGTGGTTATGCACGGAAGGCGCTCGAAGCGATATGGGCAAACATCATACCAGCGCTTGAGCAGAGAGACCCGGCCGCAATTGCTGCCTTGTGCATCGGTGCGCACAAAGCTGGGAAAGCCATCAACATATCGGAAACTACAGCGTGCCACGCTTTTTCATACGGACTGACATATAGCTTCGGCGTACCGCATGGCATTGCGGCGGCCATATTCCTCCCGGGCGTCTATCGATATAACTGCACTGATGAGGCTGCCGCGCCAGTCTTCGCGGAGCTGAACGCACTTCTTGGTTGCCGAGATTCAGAGGAGGCTGCAACAGCATTGCAGGGTCTGCTTACTAGATTTGGCGTGACAGCGCTTTCGCGTCTTGGTGTCAATCATTCCGATGTTGCTCTGCTCGCGGCTGTGGTCAATAGCGAAAGGCTGGGCAATAATCCGCGGCGAATGACAGGAGGGGATGTCACGCGTATCATTAACGATATCGTATGAAAATCGGACGTTTAGAAATTTCTTGGAATCGTCGTCCGTGGCCACGACTCGGTGCAACAGAGCTAGCTGATATAGACGAACGCTATGCAAAAGCACTTGCATCTGGAAAAAAGCTTATACTTGGGACTTTGTGCGCACGCTCCGGCACCATGTGGCTATGCGATATCTTCGACGAGCATAAAAACGCAACCGGTATCACAGAGCGTAATTTCGAAGCAGAAGCATACTATCGGTTCACTACCTACAACAAACTTCCTGTAGATACAACCGGGATTATCGCACTCATAAAACACGGGATACTCGAGGATTGGAAGCGCGGAGACATCGCGCTAGTCTTCAGTCCATATTTCTCGCACGGCATGCTCGAATTGTATCGAGAACTCTCTCCAGAGAAAATAATTTTTGCAGTGAGCGATCCAGAATTTACAGTGCAGTCCGTATATAACAAAGGTTTCTTTTCCCAGTATTATCTGCGCGGACGTGATGATCTCGCGCTCGGATTTCAGCCAGCCTTTTCAGGGAGCTGGTCGCAGTATTTCGGTCGCATAGTTCCGAATGGTCCTGCATACCGTGATTGGGAGAAGCTCACGCGTATAGGGAAGATCTCGTGGTGGGGCAACCGCATCAATGTCGACATAGCGCAGCAGCTTTCCAGTCTGCCGAGCGAGAAGATACACATTTTCAATCTGCAGGAAGCAGATCAGAATTATGAGTGGTATCTACGCATTGCGAAAGAATTTGGACTCGCGCCAATCATCACTAGCGACCAGTTTCTTTCTATCAAGGGTCGCCGCGTACGTGCAGAGCATAATGTGCATCACGAATGGTCTCCAGCTGAACGCGAAGAATTCGAGCTCCAGACGAAAGAATGGAAAGATTTGTATGAGAAACTCTGTATCGGCGATGCGAAAAACGTTTAAACTCGGTATAGCCATAGTGGCGTGGATATTCCGCATGATCACGCTCCCATTCGTCCATACTCCCGAAGTCGTTGTGCTTATGTATCATGCCGTCAATCGTTCCGGGTGGAAGCTAGCCGTATCGCCGGAAGAATTCGAGCGGCAGATGAGGTGTATCGCCAGCATGGCCGTGCCGCTCACCGATGTCGTACTATATGCGAAAAGGGAACGGTCGTTGCCGCCACGAGCCGTCGCGGTCACCTTCGACGACGGTTACGAGGACGTGCTCACGACTGCACTCCCGATACTCGAGCGCTATCATATTCCAGCGACGGTATTCATCCCGAGTGATTTATCTGTACAGACTGACTCGGGTGGCACACCGCGCCTTACTGAGGGTGATGTGCGCACGCTTGACCAGTCACCGCTAATTATGATCGGCTCGCATGCTGAGACCCACAGGAAATTCACCGAGCTATCGTCAGAAGAAGTGCGGAGCGAAGCGGAAGGATCAGCAGAGGCACTCGCACGCATGACGGGGGAGCGTCCGTGTTTCTTCGCATATCCATTTGGAGCACGCGGAGAGGAGGCAGAACGCGCGGTAAAGGAAGTCGGCTATGAAGCTGCGTTTAGTATTACTGAAGGCACTATTTCGCCTGGCGATGACCTATTCCGCCTGAAGCGCGTGCAGATTGACAGTACGATGAATTTCTCGCTTTTTCGCATGCGCCTTACGCGTGCCGTAGACTGGAACCGTCGCATTGTCGACACGTTTCGCGCTATGATGCCGGTATGAGTAAGATTCTGAAATTCTTTCTTCGTATCCTTCGTGGTGAGGACGTCGTGCTAGTGTCTCAGACAAAAGAACGATGGGAACACCAGTTTGCGGATGGGAAATGGGATCGGCTCCAGGAAGGACAGCCAAACACGAGCGAACTCGCACGGCGGATTATGGAATATGTAGCTACGAAAGAAGGGCGTATTCGCATTCTCGATATTGGTTGTGGAAATGGTGGCCTCTCGCGCCTCCTCGTCGGCAATGCAAACTTTGAGTATCTGGGAGTTGATATTTCAGCAATAGCGATAGATGTAGCTCAGAAGCTGGCACCATCTGGACAATTTGTCGTCGCCGATGCCGAGTATCCGTCTCCAGATCTCGGTATGTTTGATGTACTCGTTTTTAATGAAGTGTTTTTTTACATGAATCCTGATAAGGTGCTTGCACGGTATCGTGCGCACGCGGCGACAGGCGCGCGCGTCTTCATATCGGTTGTCCGTTCTTGGCGTACGCCATTTGTATTTCATCGCGTGCGACAACACTTGCATATCGACACGAATGCCCGTGTATCCGATTCGTCGCATCAGTGGGACATTGTTGTGGGGCACTTCCTATGAAAATCCCAGCCACTATCGGTATGCTCTCTTACAATAGTGAGAAGAATCTCGCGCGTGCGCTAGCGAGCGTGAAGGACTTTGCGGAGATTATCATCGCAGATGGAGGGTCTACTGACGCGACTCTAGAAATCGCGCGCGCCGCAGGCGCGCGCGTCATATCGCAGTCGAACCCAGGGCATGACATCGAGGACTTTTCTCGTGAGCGGAATCTGACTCTCGCTGCGGCTACGCAACCATGGTTCTTCTATCTCGATTCGGACGAGATTATGAGTACGGAACTCGTTGAGCATATACGGGCGGTTGCGACTGATAACGCGCATCCGTACGGTGCCTACCGCGTGCGCTACCTGAAGACGAACGCCGATGCGTCGAGGCTCTACCGCACCTATAGGGAGTACTACCAGATCCGCCTTGTGCGTACCGATGTGGGTGCCAGCTTCGAGCAGCCGGTGCACGAGCACATCAGGGTTCCTGCCGGTGTCGCAATAGGGCAGACAGAAGCGCCATGGTATGTGCCTCTCGACGCGGGAGATCTCTCGGTGCGTGTTTTCTCTAAGAAGGCTTGGAAGCGCGTCGGCATTCAGGCAGCGCAGTGGGTGCCAAAATCCATTATAGAAAGTGTGCGCAGGATCCTTATTGACCCAATCATCCTCATCTTAAAATCTCTTTTTAAGATGGTCGCAGTCAAGCTACGATATGGCGAAGACGCCATTCCTGCTCGGTATGAAATGTTACGTATTCTATATTCATGCTTCATTTCAATACAAAATATACGGAGACTTGTGCGTGGACGTGCGAGAATGACGGGCGTATAACATACCTATGTGTGGCATAAACGGGGTGACGCGTAGTGACAGGGAGCTCGTCGAGCGTATGAATATGTCGACCGCGCACCGCGGTCCCGATGGTGTTGGAATATATGAAAATGACCAAGTGACTCTAGGGCAGAATCGGCTCGCAATTATCGATCTTTCAGAGCTTGGAGCGCAACCTATGAAAAGCTCAGACGGCTCTCTTGTCATCACCTTTAATGGTGAGCTGTATAACTACCGAGAATTGCGCAATGAGCTTGCGGGCTACCAATTTAAAAGTGAGACAGATACAGAAGTGATTCTTGCAGCATATGCGAAGTGGGGTGTTGAGTGTCTAAAGAGATTCAATGGAATCTTTGCATTCGCTATATGGGATGCGAAGAAGGGAGAGCTGGTGCTCGTGCGTGACCACCTGGGTATCAAACCTCTCTACTACTGTATCCACGATGGTACCGTAT